>JBDTAZ010000177.1:0-30757 GCA_039924325.1 Gemmatimonadaceae bacterium | reverse complement strand
CGCGTATGCGCTCGAGCAGCTCGAGGCAGCGTTCTATGCGGCAGTCGTCGGCTCAGCCGCCTTCGGAACGCTCAACGCAGAGCAGAAGGAAGTGATGAATGACCTGCGCAATCACGAGGTCATCCATCGCGAGTTCCTCAAGGCGGCGCTTGGCGCGAGCGCGATTGGTAGCCTGGCACTCAACTCGACTGCCGTGGCCTCCACACTGACTACCGGCCCGGTAATCCTGAAGAACGCAGAGGCATTCGAAGATCTCGGCGTTTCTGCCTACAACGGCGCCGGAAAGTACCTCAAGAACGCTGACTATCTCACACTAGCCGGCAAGATCGTTTCTGTGGAGGCGCGCCACGCCGCTGCCATTCGCGACATCCGCGATGCAGCAGGCGTTACAGGCGGCACCGCAGCAGGGACTCGCTTCGCGGGTGACGACGTCGTCGCCTCAACTGGTGCCACCGCAGGTCTCGACGTCAAGCTCGAGCCGAGCAGCGTGTTATCACGCGTTGGTAGCACGGGACTCCTCACGACCATGGTCAGCATCTCCGCGTCGCCATCAGGTACGGCCACGCCAGACGCCGGTCCGCCGTCACCAACTCCATGATACGCCTCAACAACTTCAATTCAACGCTGCTCACCGGAGAATACAGATAAATGGACCACACTCAAACGATATTGGGCAATGTCGAGCCCGATATCACTCAACGCCTCGTCTCGCGTCGAGAGGCAATCCTGAAGGGAGCGGCTGTCGGATCTTCCGTCGCCGCCGGTCTGGCGATGATGTCGGCTCCAATCGCTTTTGCAGCACTCAGCCGCGAAGCATTTGGTCAGAGCACTCCATCAAGCGTTCAGGCGGTAATCGATTTCGCGCTGAAGCTCGAAATTTTCGAGAATGAATTCTACAAGGCCGTGCTTGGCATAAGCGCGGTTCCAGCGCAGAACGCTGCCTTTGCAGCGGTTCGTGCGATGGTCCCTGCTGCGGCAATACCCGCTATCCAGCAGATCCAGAAGCACGAAGTCGAGCACGTCGCGTTCCTCACGGCCAATGGCGCCGTCAACTCGCTCAACCTTACTGGATCCAGCTTTGACTTCACGGGCGGCCGTGGCACTGGAACTGGTCCTTTCGCCCAGGCTACTCTCGATGTGAACTTCCTCCTGCTCGTCGCACAGGGAGCCGAAGACACCGGAGTTCGCGCATACAAAGGGCAGGCGCCGAACCTTATGAGCAATCCGGCCGTGCTTGAAGCGGCCCTTCGCATTCATTCAGTAGAAGCGCGCCACGCTTCGAAGATTCGCAGACTCCGCCGCATGACGGGCGCGACCTCTGTGAAATACAGCGGCACGATTACGGGCGGTGGCGCAGGTGCGGCCGGCGCTGGAAACGTTTCAAATCCGGCAGCAGGAGCGGTCACCGCACTCGGCCTGATCTACGCCGGCGAGGACAATGTGATGCAGGGAGGACTCAACGTAACGACACTCCCAAACCTCCCTTCCGGGATCGACGTTACGGCAGCGGCCACCGAGGCGTTTGACGAGGCTCTGACAGCAAGCGCTGTTGTGGGGATCGTTCAGCCCTTCTTCATTCCGTCGCTCTCGTAAAGAACGTCAGCGGGGTTGAGGAGTTATCTCCTCAACCCCGTTTTTTTATTGTGATGTTTTGCCGCTGCGCACCGCCGCCTGCTGATCAATATTCCTCGCATTCACGTAGAAATTCTCATCAACGTGAAACGTGTCGTTGGAACTGAGCTTCAGTTGCGCAGTCTTCCAGGTCTCGGTCGGCTTGATGAACGTCGTCGCCCCGTCCGTGAGTGACACCCGCACCGGCATTGCGAAACCCGGTACCACGTTGGACCAGCGATAGCTGAGCGTGTTTCCCTTGATACGATACTCGAGCGTCGGGACCATGGTCGTGTTCAGATATTCCTGGAATACCTTGCTCAGGTCGATTCCAGCCGTGCTGCTGATGTAGCGCTCGACCTGCTTTCCGCTCACGACCTGATGTCGGAAAGTCTTCTGAAGACCGCGCAGTATGCCACGCCATTTCTCGTCGTTGTTCACAATCTGGCGAATCGTATGGAGCATGTTGCCGCCCTTGTAGTACATGTCGCCAGACCCTTCGTCATTCACATTGAAGTGTCCTACGATAGGCTTGTCGTTGCGGATGAGCTTGCGCGTACCGATCACATACGCAGCACCGGCGGCCTTTCCGTCCTGACATTCCGTGTAGAGATTCTCCGCGTAGTTGGCGAAGCTCTCGTGAATCCACATGTCGGCGTGATCCTTCGCCGTGAGACTGTTACCCCACCACTCGTGCGCGCTTTCATGCACGATGATGAAGTCCCACTTCAACCCCCAGCCCGTCTTCGACAGGTCCCGCCCCAGGTAACCATTTTCGTAATGGTTGCCGTACGCGACACCACTCTGGTGTTCCATGCCAAGGTGGGGCGCCTCGATCAGCTTGTAGCCATCCTTGTACCATGGATACGGGCCAAACCAGTGTTCAAAGCATGCGAGCATCGGCGTCGCCTGCTGGAACTGTTTTTTCGCTTTGTCGACGTTGTATGCAAGCGGCCAGAAGTCCAGGGTGAGTATTCCATCCTCGCCCTTGTACGTGTCGCTGAAGTGCGCGTACTTGCCAGCGTTGATCTCGACATCGTAGTTGTTGATCGGATTCTCCACGAACCACTCGTACGTCGTGGTACCGTCGGGATTCTGCGTTGTCTTTCGCAATCTGCCGTTCGATACGTCGATCAGACTCGACGGAACCGTGATGGCGATTCGCTGACTGTCGGGCTCGTCGGATTCCAGATCCTTGTTCGGCCAGAAAGCACTCGCGCCCAAGCCCTCGACCGCAGTAGCGATCCAGTCATTGCCGGCGGTGTCGTGCGCCCAGACGAATCCGCCGTCCCACGGCGCCCGTTTCGCGACGCGCGGCTTGCCATGGTAATAGACCGCCACCGTTTTCGTGCTTCCAACAGCCTGCGGCATCCCAAGCGTGACAAAGAATGCATTTCCGTCTCTGCGGTAGGCGACAGCTCGACCGTCCTGTAACATGCTGTCGACTTCCAGTGGTACCTGAAGGTCAATCTGCATCTCACGCGCTGGGCGGAGTACGCGATACGTAATGCCATTGCGTCCGCTGATGCTGCTGTCCGACGGGTTGACCTTGACATGAAGGTCGTAAAACGTCGCGTCCCACCACGCTCGCTCGGGGGTATTGCTGCCACGGAGCGTATCGGCGTGCGTAAACACACGAGCGCTGTCTCGTTGCGCTGCTGCGGTAGGAGCGGACGCCGCGACCGCCAGTACGGCGAAGGAGGCTGATGCGAGTTGCGTGATCTTCATGTTGATAGGGCCACGGTACGGGTTGCTTCTGAAGTAATGTACAATCTTGGGCACTTGCTGGCCTCCCGCCACCACCGCGACGACCAGTACCACCGAATCACCGCGCACGGACGACTTCGAAGCCGACATACGCCCACTCGGCGCGAATGTGAGCAGCATGAAACTTCTCTTTCCAGTTTCGCTGAATTGCAAAGAAGGCGGCTGCGCCATGTGGCACAACCGCCTTCTCTGATGGTCACGCGCCCGAACGCCGTGCGACGTCGGGATCAGGCCGATGCTGCGCCTGACTGGATGACACCGCAGCCAACACGTGCACCGGCATTGCCTGCTGGATCGCTCATATTGTCGTCTGCCGTTGCGTGGATGACGAGCGCACTGCCATCGGCGTCAAACAGACTCATCGCACCTGGTGTGAGCGATACCGTGCTCGTCACCGCAGTGTAATCTGCCTTACCCGTTGAATCGACCAGCATGTTCGGAAGATCGCCTGCGTGGGGGCCCGCCGGATTGTTCAACCCATGGTGCTTGGTGGAATCGGGGTTGAAGTGACCGCCAGCGGACGCGAATGTCGGCGCCGTGCAAGTCCCGACGGCGTGGAAGTGTACTCCATGCTGGCCTGGAGTAAGTCCCTCCGCATGGATGTCGACGTGCACTTTGCCCGCGCTATCCTGTGTAAACGTAGCGGTTGCGAGCTGCTTGCCAGTCGAGTCGTTAACGATCGCGTGCGCGGTAGTCGTCACTGTAGTCATGGCAGTCGTCGCTGTGCTATCGGCGGTCTTCGCGGATTGCGAACACGCGCCGAGTGCGGCAATTGACGTCAAGGCTATCAGGAATCTTGTATTCGCCATGGTTGATTAATCCGTTTTTACAGTTCCGTTCACTGCGGGTCGATCCCGAATGAATCGCCCGACGGCGCAACGAGTGCCTTGGCAGGCTCGCACACCAGACAAGAAAGGCCAGATCGCAAAGCGATCTGGCCTTTCTATCGAAAAGTGGCTCGAACTACTAGCCGATCTTCGTTACGTTCTCGGCCGCGGGGCCTTTCTGACCCTGCACGATCTCGAACTCGACGCGCTCGCCTTCAGCGAGAGTCTTGAAGCCGGATCCACCAATCGCTGAATGATGAACGAAGCAGTCCTTCGTACCATTCTCGGGCGTGATGAAACCGAAGCCCTTCGCGTCGTTGAACCACTTTACAGTACCGGTCGTACGCATGCGTTTTCCTTTGCTTGTTTTGGTCGGTGAGGGTATGCCAATCGACCATGAGTAGTGTTCGTGAACTGCGCCCTCACGAGGGGGATCCTTGCCCGGATCGGACTTGCGTCCGACTGCAACGCCGGGCAACAAAAAGAAGCCTGCAATACCAGGCTCCAAGATGTACGGGAACTTGTCGTACACGAATGCACGCGTCGCACTAAGTAATTTATGGGCCAGCCGGGAATACGCAAGGCCCAATATCTAAGAACGAGGGAGGGGGCTCCGGCCGTCGGCCGAAACCCCCTCCCTCTTCAGATTCCATCGCGACTCGGGCGCCCGACTTACGGGTTGCCGTCGTCGTTTCCGTCTTCGTTGAAGAACCCACCGTTGGTATCGTCGTCCAGCCCCGGCATCCGAACTACGTGCACGGTCTGCCGTTCGACGTGGCTACCCACCGTCATCGTTACGAGGTAGTCGCCGGTGCCGGCCAGCGCTGCGCCGCCGCGACCACCACCCCGTCCAAAGGATGGATAGCTGCTACCCGGCAGGCGAACCAGCTGGAAGATCTCCCGCATCAGCGTCGGATCGACCGGCCCTTCAGCGCCCGCGCCACCCGCGCCACCTGCTCCACGGCCCCCAGCGCGAGCGCCGCCGGCTGCACCACCACCAGCACCGCCAGCACCACCAGCGCCGCGCCCAGCTCCCGGTGCTCCCGGTGCGCGCGGCATCGGCGACTCGCCGGGCCGCTCGACAAATTCACCGGTCGGCGCCTGCCGGCCGAATCCAAATCCGCGACCCCCGCCGGATCCAAGCATCTGCTCCTTGATCCGTGCAAGCGACGCTGCATTGCCGCCCGCCTTCGTCATCGAGTCGATTACAAAATCGATTCGTGCGACGTAGCGAACGCTGTCGCGCCGTTGCGCTGGCGAGATCGGCACCGGAGCCGATTTGGTGCGGAAATCCCAGTACACGCGGTTGATCGCTGTGCGAGACGCACGCGCGCCGTCCACGGTTGCGAGCGTATCACCAGCTGCACTCGTTACCGTGAACTTCACGCTGTCACGCGTACCAGGCGCCAGTCGATAAGTGAACTGCGCGCCGTAAGGAACACTCGTGCCCTCGAAAAGCTTGTGTCCGGTTTCCTGTCCTTCGACGGGCGACTCGCCCCACTGGAAAGCGGTCGATGGTGCGAAGAAATGCGTGCCCGTACCGCGGGCGCCGGCATCCTTCATCTGCTCCAGCGGATCGATGTCCACCACCCAGACACTGCGTCCGTGCGTACCCGCAATGAGTTCGTGATCGCGGGGCTGAATCTTGAGATCATAAATGGGCACCGTCGGCATCCCCGTCATGAAAGTCTGCCAGTGCGCACCACGATCCATCGACACATATGCGGCAACGTCAGTTCCGAGGAACAGCAAGTCGCGGTTGACCGGATCCTCGCGGATCACACGCACCCAGTTCGGCGCATCGGTCGGAATGTTGTTCGCTATCGAACGGAATGTCTTGCCGTAATCTGTCGTCACAAAGACATACGGCGTGAAGTCGTTCCGCTCGTGATTGTCGAACGAGACGTAAAACGTCGCCGAATCGAACGCCGACGGCTCGATGCGACTCACGTCAGTACCCTTCGGAACTCCGGCAAAACGACCTGTGATATTCTCCCAGGTTGCTCCGTCGTTCCGTGTCAGCCAGACGTTGCCGTCATCCGTGCCAGCGTAAAGGAGGCCAGCGCGAATCGGAGATTCAGCGAGCGTCGTTATAGTGCCGTACGTTTCGGCGCCGGTGGCATCTGTCGTGATACCTCCCGTCGTAGTCGTGCTGATCTTGATCTTCGTCGTGTCCTTGGTCGTGAGATCGGGCGAAATCGGGTGCATGTGATCACCGCGATCAAGCGACTTGAGAACGCGATTGCCGCCCATGTAGATGGTTGACGATGCGTGTGGCGATATGAAATACGGACTTTCCCAGTTGAAGCGCATGTCAGTCTCGATCGAGTCTTCGCGCTGCTGCGTGCGGAGCTCTGCAAGCTTGCGCTTCATCGCCGGCGTTTCAGGACTGGTGGTGTCGCCCCGTGTGACTACCATCGAATCTTCAAAGGCGAGATAGTGGTCGCGATAGGACGGCTTGCGAATCTGGCTGTTCGCACCCGTCGCGTAGTTCAACCGGCCGACTCCACCAGCCTGAGACTCCGCGTAGATCGTGTTGGGATCGGTCGGATCCTGCGCAGTGTAGAAACCATCGCCGCCACCGACTACGAACCACATTGCATTCGTTATTGAACCCTCCTTGCGACGGCTCGGGCCGCACCATGAGCCGTTGTCCTGCAGACCTCCGCAAACACGATACGGTACAGCCATATCGTAGCTCACCGCGTAAAACTGCGCGATTGGAAGCGTGTTGATATAATCGTAATTTCCGCCGCGATCCCACGTCTGCGAGATGCCGCCGTCATCGCCAACGACAAAGTGGGCGCCGTCGTTCTGATCGATCCACATTGCGTGGTGATCCACGTGAATGCCGACCGTTGCGTTGCGAACAGTCTTGCCGCCGTCATCGGAGAAATTGACTGGCGTCGATGACCAGTACACACGATCCGGATTCTGTGGATCGACGCGTACCTGTGAATAGTAGAACGGACGCTCATCGTGATCGTTCATCTTTGTCCACGTTGCGCCAGCATCCTCGGATCTGTAGAGACCATTGCCCAGCTTCTGCCGTCCCTTCGCACTTGTGCTTTTTACGGGGTTCGGAAGCGAGTCGGCTTCAACTACGGCGTAAACGACCTTCGGGTTGCTATGCGCAATCGCAATGCCGATACGGCCCTTCGTCGTCGCCGGGAAACCGCCGCCCTTCACTTCCTTCCACGTTGCGCCAGCATCAGTAGTCTTCCAAAGACCGCTGCCTGGGCCGCCACTATTCAGAAAGTACGGTCCGCGCACTCTCTCCCAGCTCGAAGCGTACAGGGTATTGTGATCCGATGGGTCCATCGCGACGTCAACAAAGCCTGCCTTGTCGCTGATGAACTTGCTGAGCGTCCACGTTGCGCCCCCGTCGGTCGTCTTGTAAAGTCCGCGTTCCTTGTTCGCTCCCCACGCATGACCCAGCGCCGCGACGTAAACAATGTTCGCGTTCTGAGGATCGACGACCACTCGCCCGATCATCTGCGTCTCGCGAAGGCCGATGTACTTCCAGGTATGACCGCCGTCGGCCGACCTGAACATGCCGGCGCCTGGCGTAATGGAATTTCGGGAGTTTGCCTCGCCAGTGCCGACATACACGACGTTCGTGTCGGACGGGGCGATCGCAATGTCGCCAATGGAACTCACCGGCTCATGCTGAAACAGTGCTTCGAACGTGGTGCCGGCATTTGTAGTTTTCCAGACGCCGCCTCCCGCGCCGCCCACGTAATAAGTGCGCGACGGCGCACCTATTCCGGCGATGGCGGTTACGCGGCCGTCAACGTTCGCCGGGCCGATATTGCGCCATTTGAAACCGGCCATTGATCCAGCGTCGATTTCCGAAGCTGACGATGGTGCCCCTGCCTGCGCCTGGACCGTCAGAGGAGCCGCCAGAGGAGCCGCAATACCAGCGGCCGTGATTGGGAGAATCCGAAGCCATCGCGAGAGATGCATTGTCCGTTCGAGTAGAAGGAATACCGCAGGGTGCACCCGACCGGCTAACCAGCCGGCCTGCGCTCCACCCCGTCAACGAAAGTACGATAGACACTATTGTTCCGCTGCAAACTCACCGACTGCCCTGATCCGCGGCTCGCCCCACGGCTCAAACCGGCTCTGCAGCCTCGGCCGTCCGGTCCAGAGTACTTCTCACGGCGAGCCCCAGCTGGTCGCCGGTGAAGGGCTTCTCGAGGAGCGTGATCCCGAGCTCGGATACGCGGTGTTGCAGCATCATGTCCTCCGTATAGCCGGACATGAAGAGCACGCGAAGCCACGGGTACACCGGAAGGATCCTCTCAACCAGTTCACGCCCGCTCATACCCGGCATCACTACATCGGTGAGCACCATGTGTACATGGCTGGTCGTCGCAGCCAGCAACCGTATGGCTTCCGCGCCATTGGGGGCGTCGAGCACGGTATAGCCACGGCTTTCCAGGATACGCCTTGTCAGGCGACGGAGTGGCTCCTCGTCTTCAACAACCAGAACGGTCTCGTATCCACGCGCTGCGTCAGGCTCGATGGCCTCGACCGGTGGTGCCGCCGTCAGCTCCGCATGCCGAGGGAATGTGAGCCGGAATTCGGTCCCGACGCCAATCTCGCTCTCTACTATGATGTCGCCACCTGACGCCTTCACTATTCCATAAACAGTTGAAAGGCCAAGCCCGGTTCCCTTGCCCTGTTCCTTTGTAGTGAAGAACGGCTCAAAGATGCGCGCTCGGGTCTGCTCGTCGAGGCCGACGCCGGAATCGGCGACTGCCAGTGTCACTGACTCCGTCGATAGGTCGTCCGACTGGCCAGTTTCGATCCCCGTGCAAAGTCTTATTGTACCGCCGCCAGGCATAGCATCACGCGCGTTGACGACAAGATTGACGACGACCTGCTCGAGTTGTCCGCGATCGAGGTTGATCATCCCGATGTCGTCGGTGTACTCGGTGGTCAAAACCGTGTCCTCGCCGATCAATCGACGAAGCATCGTTTCCATCTCGCGTACGACCGAGTTCAGATCCAGCATCTGCGGCTGCACGAGCTGCCTCCTGCTAAATGCGAGCAACTGGCGCGTGAGCGTCGCCGCACGATTCGTCGCGGCCTTGATTTCCTTGACATCCGCCGAAAGCGATGTCGACTGGCCGCGTAGATCGTGCAGGAGAAAATCGCTCGACGCACCGATGACAGTGAGAAGGTTGTTGAAGTCATGCGCGATTCCACCGGCAAGTCGACCGACCGCTTCCATCTTCTGCGCCTGACGAAACTCCTCTTCGAACTGGCGTTGGCGCGTTACATCACGAAGCACTGCAGTGAAGAGCCCCTCCTTCCCCGTTCGCGCGTACGCCATCGAGATTTCAACCGGGACCTCGTCGCCATCGGGCCGCACAACGAGAGTGTCCCATACCTCAGGGCTGGTGGCGCCGACATGCGCGGAACGACGCGCGGCCAACATGTGTTCCTCGAACACCGCAATGCTGCGCCCACTCACAACACCGAGTATGCGCACTCCGACAATCGAGGCCTCTTCCATTCCGAAGAGTCGACGCGCCGCCGCGTTCAGATAGACAATGGATTCCTCGTCGTCAAACGAAACGACTGCATCGGTCGCGGAGCCAAGAATTCCCGCGAGGCGAGTTTCGCTCCGCTCTGCTTCAACACTCTGCCGCTGCATTTCGAGCGTAGCGTCCTCGAGCTGACGATTAGTAGCTGTCAATTCGTCAGTCTGGAAGTGTAACTGAAGGGCCTGATTCTCCATCTCTCGCTTCAGGCGGCGCTGGGCAACTACACTTCGCGCGTGCATGGCGGTTACAACGATGACAAGGAGAATCGCCAGCGCAGCAGTAGCCAACGTAACCAGCACGAGGACACTTTCCTGCGCTCCAATCGCGGCTTCGGTACCTGCACCAGAACGCTGAAGCGCTGCAGATATCGCCATGAGGAGCTGATCGATCTTGATGTCCGATTGATTGGCTCGTTGCGAGACTGAGGTCTGAGCGCTCTGTTTGGTTCGCTGTGGCGGGGGGGTGTTCACGCCACCATCAAGTTCGGCGATCCGCAGTCTCACGAAGTAACCAAGCGAATCGATTCGCGAGGCCAGATCGGGGTATGAGGAAGCCGAATCGCGGAGCGCGGCTAGCGAACGAACGGCCCCCTCCGCTGCCACTGTATATGTCGCCGCGTAGTGCGGGTCGCCGGTGGCAATGAGATCCCGTTCAGCGAGGTTGGCCTCGCTCATCCGGTTGCCGACCGCCCGCAACTCTTCCATGACGTTGAGATCGCGTCGGGAGCGGGCAGTCGCGACTCTCGCCTGCGACACGGTTTGGTACGCCAGCCACCCGGTGCCGCATACCATTATCGCCGAGAGGTATGCGGCTAGAAGGTTGGACCGCAGCGGCAATCGTGGCATGAGCGTGATCTTAGCGCTTCAGGCCCGATCCTGCCACCGTGCGGTCCATGAGACTTTCGTTAGAATTAGCCGGCCGCCGCCACAGTTGCCTGTACGCCACCGAACCGTCGATCTCGAGCGTGGTACTCCCGGACTGCCCCCTGGAGAGCTGCGGGGGTGAATTCAGGCCACATCAGATCCGTGAAATACAGCTCGGCGTAGGCGCATTCCCACAGCAGAAAATCGCTGAGGCGTTGTTCGCCGCCCGTTCGGATCAACAAGTCTACTTCCCGAACGGGGCCGGAATGCGTCACTTCGTTCATGGCTCGCACGAAACTCTCACGCGTGACCGGCCGGCCGCCGCACTTCTCGGCAGCCATGGCCATGGAATCGCGCGCTGAATAGTCCAGCGCGATACGAAGGTCGAGCCGATTGCCCTCGCGCGTTGTTTCTTCTGCGGTCTCAGCCGTGCGCCGCAGTTCGGCCGGAATCCGATCGCGCCGACCTACAATTCGCATCCTCACACCGTTTTGCACGCAACGATCCATTTCGGATAGCAGGTAGCGTCGAAACAACCGCATCAGCATGCTCACTTCGCGAGTTGGCCGCTTCCAGTTGTCAGCCGAAAACGCGTACAGCGTGAGCGTTCCTATTCCGGCGTCTTCCGCATTCTCAACAATTGTTCGTACAACACGAGCCCCGACAACGTGCCCGGATGTTCTCGGTCGGCCACGCGAAGTCGCCCAGCGACCGTTTCCATCCATGATAATCGCAACGTGAAGCTTACTGCTGTCTGGATTGCCAGCTTCGCCGCTTGTCGCGGCGCTGGCACTGTCGGAGTTGATTCGGGAGCGCACGATTCAGCGGTCCCGCGTAGCGCGGATCAGGGCTTCCATGTGGTCAAGATATCGTGCAAGGGCGGATCGCCCGGTAGGGGTGAGAGAGTATTGTGTGTGTGGCACGCGACCTTCGAACGTCTTGGTGCACGTGATGTAATCGGCGTCTTCCAGCTTGCGCGCGTGCACACTCAGGTTTCCGTCGGTTGTCTGCATCAACGCTTTGAGCTCGTTGAAGCTCAGAACGTCGTTTACGGCCAAGGCGCTCACTATTCCAAGGCGGAGGCGCTCATGAATGAGACGGTCAAACGCTGCCGGTATATGATCTTTCTTGCGACCACTGACCGGAGCGAGCGGAGTCGGTGCTACATGCCCAAGTACCGGCTCGGTGTCTGAGTGAGCATTCCCGTGCGCATGCGCCGGGCCATGTGGCGGAACGTGCGCTGGAACGTGCGCTGGAAGGTGCGCTGGAAGGTGCGCTGGAACGTGTGCAGTGCCATGCGGATTCGCCTTGGAACTGGCGCGGTTGACTTTAGCCACCGTATCTCCGGGCGATCGGAATGCCGAATGCGATGTGAAAACCGCCGAAGGCTATAGCCAGAATCCAGTCATTCCAGGCGAGGGGCGTGAAGAGTGCCAGCGCACCAGCCGCAAGGAAGCAAACGCCCATCACGGGGACGATCTCAACGGAGAAGGCTCCGCCGGCCGCCACCGCAGCACCGTATAGTAGAAGCCAGAGCCCGGGCAGAACTGCCGTGAGTCCAGCACGATGCAGCACAACTGTGAGGACAGCGCCCGCAAGCAGTGGGGGCGAAACCGCGAGAACAAACTTGCGGCCTGGCCCGGAAAGCAACGGTATGCCAGCAGCACGGGCCTTCGCCAGCATCGCCCAGAGCTGGACGACTATGCCAGCCGTCGCCAGTGCGAGCCAGACATCCAGCCACCGCGCAGCGTTGGGTTGCGCCGCGGCTATGAATGAGGCCGCTATCGCTAGGAAGCCAACAATGACCATTCCCCACCCGGAAACCGCCGTGAAGGCACCAGCGTTTTCCATTGTCGAACGGATGAACGCCAGATTGTCCATCGCGCGCGCGTGCAGCGCGGGCGGCTCGGCGGCGACATCATCACGTATAGGAAGGATCTTCGGCATCTGGGAGAAGTTTCGTCGTGCGTTGGGGTTATGTCAAGTACTTTTTATCATAAAGTCAACGTGAAGTTCCAAGGCCCCGACCCGACGCTATCGACTCCGCCCTCGACATGACCGGTATGCTACAGAGAAAGTGGTCCGGGCGCGGGGTCGCTCGCGGGAAAGCTCTGTTCAATCATGCGGTCGAGCGACCGTTCCTCGATTGCGTGCGCGATCGTGCTGACGAGGGTGTCGCAAAAAATCGGCAGGTCGCCAGGGTTGCGACTCGTGACCAGTTTCTGGTCGGTAATTACGGTGCGATCGGCCCAGTCGCCGCCTGCATTCCGGATATCCGTCTGTAGACTGGGATACGACGTGAGGGTCCGACCCTTCACGCAGCCGGCCTCGACGAGCAACCATGGCCCGTGACAGATGGCTCCAACCGGCTTGTCGGATTCCATGAATGATCGGACAAAGTCCACGGCTGCGGGATTCATTCGGAGCGTGTCTGGATTCTTGAGTCCGCCCGGAAGTACCAGTGCGTCGTAATCGCGAGCCGAAACGTCGGTAATCAGGCGGTCGACCTTGAACCTGCCCGCCTTTTCACCCTTCGAAATCGACTGGATTTCGCCCGGCTGCAGGGAGACCAGCTCGGCGATAGCGCCAGCGTCCGTGACGGCTGCCCACGGCTGCGCAAATTCAGACTCGTCCACCCCGTTCGTCGCGAGAAAGGCTACTCGCCGACCAGAAAGTGTTCCCGATGCCATGTGTATTTCCTCACCATAAGTGACGTTTTCCGTGCAAACGTATTCGCCTTTATACCATCACACTTCGTGCCATATTTGGTACATGCCGATAGTCCCGCTATATGGTCACGAAGCCGTCCGTCGGCGCTTTCGTAGAATGATCGAAGCCCAGACTCTGCCAGGCTCGCTCCTTCTGGAGGGTCAACGAGGAATCGGCAAACAGCGACTCGCGCTTTGGTTGGCGGAATTACTGGTCTGCGAGCGGGACGACAAGCCATGCGGTGCGTGCATGCCGTGCCGCAGCGTGCTCGATCTGCGGCATCCCGACGTGTTCTGGGTATATCCGCGTCCGCGCCTGACCGATACGAATGCCACCGCGGAAGATGTAATGGATGACCTCGCTGAAGGAAGCGCTGAGCGGCTGGAGAAGCACGGATTGTATGCTCGGCCATCCGGTAGTGAGGCGATCTTTCTAGCAACGACTCTCACCATCGTCGGAAAGGCTGCAATGTCGCCGGCGATGGGGCGCAGAAAGATCTTCATTGTTGGAGATGCGGAGCGTATGGTCGCGCAGGAGGGTTCGGATCAGGCGGCGAATGCATTTCTAAAGTTGCTCGAAGAACCGCCAGCAGACACCACAATTGTGCTTACCTCGAGCGAACCGGGAGCACTGCTTCCCACAGTGCGTTCACGTGTAATCAGCATCCGCAGCGCTCCGCTCGGCGATCCGGAAATGCTCGCATTTGTCCGCGACCTCGAGGTCAAGTCGGCTCTCGATAACCTGGCGCTTCCGCGAGGTGATGCAGAACGCGTAGCGATCGCTCGCGGCGCGCCGGGCGATCTTCTTTCTGCGGCAACGATATCCGCGGCGCGAGCGTCCGCCGTCACGTTGCTGGAGGCGTCCGCAACGCGAGGACCGACACGATACGCGACAGCACTCTCACACGGTTCGTCAGGCGCACGTGGGGCGTTCAGCGACATGCTGGCGGAGCTAAACGTACTCTTGCGTGAACGCGCAGACGCTGCAATCGCTTCGGGAGACACTGACGGCGCGTACGCGGCCGCCAAGGCGACGATCGCCGTGACAGAAGCTCAGGCGCGCGCCGACGGCAACGTGAGCCCCCAACTGACGGCCGCTGTGTTGATGGACGCGCTTCAGGGAGTACCCGCATGAAGGAAATCCAACTGACACATACCGATGGCGCGGGCGAGGCTCACATGGTCGATGTGAGTAGCAAGTCCGACACTCGTCGGGAAGCGACTGCGGGCGGCAACATTCGCATGACGCGCGGCGCGTTCGACGCGATTCGGGACAACGCAATTGCCAAGGGAGATGTACTCGGCGTTGCACGCATCGCTGGGATAATGGCGGCGAAACGTACGTCGGAGATGATTCCGCTGTGTCATCCAATTGCGCTGTCGCTCGTCGACGTCTCGCTGATACTGGACGAATCGCTTCCAGGAATTCGCGGCGAAGCTACCGCAATTGCGACCGGCGCGACGGGAGTCGAGATGGAGGCCATCGTTGCCGTGACGATCGCGCTCACCACGATCTACGACATGGCCAAGAGCGCGGATCGCTCGATGGTCATCGGAGACGTGCGATTGCTAAGGAAGAGCGGGGGCAAATCCGGTCAATACACTGTGACGCCGGCGGTCAGCTAACGCCGGGGTCAGTTCGCGGCGCGTCGTAGCACTGCGCGCACGCGCGCGACGAATCGCGCAGGATCGAGCGGCTTGCGCAGATAGTCGTCCGCGCCCTCGTTCATGAGTTCTATTTCAGTCTCTTCGCAGTCTGTGCTTGTGAGCACGACAACCGGTAGCCCCGAAGTGGTCGGCGACGATCGTAGTTGCCGGAGTACCTCGAGCCCGCCGAGCGTCGGCATGCCAAGATCGAGCGTCATGAGAGAATACCGGGGATCACGCGCCAGCACGTCGATAGCGGCCTGTCCGTCCGTCGCCTGCTCGACGGTGAAGCCGCTTGCCTTGAGCACGCCGACGGCTAGTTCCCGCGTGACCGGGTCATCATCCACCACCAGGATTCTCGGTTTGTCTACAACGCGCTCGCCCGAGCCGTCGCCTTCGCCCAGAACTCGTTCGACTTCCGCAAGTGTTGTGTTGCCGATCACTACGTGCGCGAGTGCCACCGCGCGGATGGGCCGCATTCCGTTGCGCTCTGCAGACCGTTGTAACTCGATAGACGTTGCATGTCTTCCCAATTGCTCCTGGAAGTCCGAATCGGTTACCAGTACTTCGTTGAGCGGAATGCGACCAAGGTAGCCAGTCTCGCCGCATTCCTTGCATCCGACGGCGCGGCGTGATTGCCGAACACCGAATGCGCGTTCCAGTCTGGTCGTTCCCGGATCGCGTTGTTCGGGCTGAGCGGTTGAACACACGCTGCACAGTTTGCGGATCAACCGCTGACCGACTACGCCACGCAATGAGGGCGCGAGCGTGGAACGATCCAGGCCAAGATCAAGCAGCCGCTGAACCGCACCAACCGCGTCGTTGGTGTGGAGGGTGGACAACACCAGGTGACCCGTGGATGCTGCCTGCAGCGCGATCTTCGCAGTTTCATCGTCACGAATCTCGCCGACAAAGACAACGTCTGGATCCTGGCGCAGAATCGCACGAAGTGCCGATGCGAATGTCACGTCGCGCTTCGGGTCTATCTGGATCTGCGTAACCCCGGGAAGCTCGTACTCGACTGGATCTTCGACCGTCATGATATTGATCGCCTGCGCGGCAAGTTCGCGGACTCCACCATACAGCGTTGTCGTCTTACCCGATCCTGTTGGCCCGGTGACAATCACTATGCCTTCACGAAACGACAACAAATACTTGAGCCGCTGCAGTTCGTGATCGGCGATTCCAAGATCGTCGAGAGAGCGCGACGAATCCGGATTCAGAATACGAATGACCGCCTTCTCTGCGTCGCGAGTCGGGACAGTGGAGATGCGCATGTCAAAAGTCCGGCCCCCAACTGCGATTCGTGTACGTCCATCCTGCGGCCGCAAACGGTCAGCGATGTCGAGCTTCGCAATCACCTTGATTCGTGACACGACCCTGGTGAGGGCGATAAGCGGCAGCTGCATGTACTGCCGCATCACACCGTCGACTCTAAACCGGACGACTCCCTGGTGGCGGCCGGGCTCGAGGTGAATGTCACTTGCGTTTGCCGCGATCGCGGCATGCAGGATCATGTTGGTAAGTTGAATTACCGGCGCCGCTTCCGCCTCGCTCACCGCGACCTGATCCGCGACCTCGCTCTCCACGACCTTTACGTCGCTCAGTTTCGCATCCATCGATCGGAGCAGCCCTTCCATCGCCAGTTCCGGCGAGTAGTGGGCGTTGATAGCGTCCAGCAACGTCTGGTAGCCAGCGACTTTCTGAATGACGCGCCGGCCGGACGTGAACTGAACGGCCTGTTCCGCGTTGTAGTCCGTCGGATCGCTTGTAGCGATGACTATCTCGTTCTGCGTTTCGCGGATGGGCAGCACATGGTGCTTTCGTGCCAGCTTTTCGGGGACGAGCTTCACCGATCTCGATTCAACTGCATCCAGCGGCGCGACGTCGATTCGGAACAGTTTGGCGACGTGCGCGGCCAGGTCGGCTTCGGAGACGCTGTATGCCTGGGCGACACTGCGCCATGCTTCCTCCAGCGTCGCCGATGCGCCAAGGGCAGGCTTGGCGCTCGCCTGGCACCCCCCTTTTTCGGCGGCGTTAATCAACCAATTCATCTGTATCAAGCTAAACTAGGCGCAAAAAAGGAGCTGAGGGCATGTACTTGAAGAATCGGCATGCGCGCCGCAAGCCGACACAATAATCTCCGCCGACTGAACGGATGTTCTGGATGGCGCGAATCGCCAGATTACGACATCGCTTGGATCTTCGTGGCGGCCGACCTATCTGAGAAGCGAATACACCGCAATTACGGCAGAATTGTAGAGGCGAGCGTAGTCCGCGGGGAGGCGCTCGATGCTCTGCATGATGTCGCGTTTGAGGTCGCGGACTACAGCCCGAGACGCTGGATCGTCGCTCAGCCTGTCTTCGGGCCGGCTGTTCACACCATGGAGAACGTTCCAGAGGTGCCGAACGAGCTCATTGACCTCCTGCACGCGCTCGGTGAGCGCCGACGTCCCGGGATCAGGGAGTTGCGGTAAATCCGAGTCGAGTCCGCCCGTGTCTTTCATGGGAACAGACGATACGCGCACTCTGCCGTAGAAGCAAGTCTGGCCCGCCAGAGCTGATCGAATTTTCGCGAAGAGGATGAAATGAGCGGGGTGGGAATCGAACCCACGACCTGAAGCTTAAAAGGCTCCTGCTCTAACCAACTGAGCTACCCGCCCGGCAGAGAAACCGTCGGAAAAACCGTCCGAGCGAGGCAATTTAAGCGAATTTCCCCATCTAGCAAAAAACCGAGGCCCCGCCGAACGTCTGTCGGCGTTCCGTCAATGATTGGTTTCGCCCGTATGGCCGACGAAGATGGATTTCGGAATCATCACATGTACTCCCACGTTCCCATCCACGAGTTGCGTGACATCGACGTCGCAAGCAACGCTGGTCAGCATGTAGGCGTCGTCCTTGCTGAGGCCCCGACTCATAAGAAAGTCGATCGCCTGGCGCACTGCAGTCTTTGTGGCCACAACCAGATCCTTGTCGGTCGCCATCGCAATCCAGTGAGTTGGCGTTTCGCCGCGCGGCCACGCAAGGTGCATGTCCTTTCGCACAATTACCTGGAAGGTGCCAACTAGCGAAGTCTCAAGGGCCGTGATATCGACTTCACCGTTTCCCTGTCCTGCATGGCCGTCGCCGATCTCAAGCAACGCACCACGCGTGAAAATTGGGATGTAGAGAGTTGTGCCAGCAACGAGTTCCTTGTTGTCCAGATTGCCGGCGTGAATTCCAGGGGGCGCGCTGCTGAGCCTTCCGAACGATGCCGGAGGAGCCACTCCAATACTGCCGAAGAAGGGGTGAAGTGGGATGTCGATTCCGTCCGCGAAGTGCGCGAGCATGGTGCGCTTGTCGAGCGGAATGATGCGCATTTTGGAATAGCCGAAGTCCTCTGGCAAAAAGCCACTCTTGCCGCCGAATGCGTTGTAAGCATAGGGAATCGCCAGATCAATCTTCTTGATTCGAATCTCGAGGACGTCGCCGGAATCGGCGCCGTTTACATAAATAGGGCCGGTCAGGATGTGGCCGCCCGGTCCCTTGTCCGTGACCTTGTCGTAGATATCGCGAAGTGATTGTTCCACTTCGGACGCTGGGACACCCGCTGCTTCGAGCCGTTTGGGGCTCGAAGTGATCAGTGTACCGACGATGAGTTCATCGCCAGAGTTGACGTGCAGAACTGGTTTTGCTGCCGCGTCGTAGTAACCCCACGCAACGGTCGTCGGGGTCGGCATGATCGTATGCTTTACGGCCGGCGTTTGCGCGAGACCGCTGGCAACTGGCAATACGGCGGCACACGCCAATAGCATGAGTCGGGACATGGGCTTCAATTAAAGTGACAGTCACGTCGGACCCGTGCCGTGACTGTCACGATAATATCACTATTCAGGTCTCGCCGTTCGTGGAGCGGCGGGAGCAGCCGGCGCCGACTTTCCGCCGCGCAGCCTGGTTTTCAGGCCCCGGACCACACTCTGCACTCTGGCCGGCATTTCGTCGAAGTACGTGTAGAACACCGGCGTTACGTAAAGTGTCA
This sequence comes from Gemmatimonadaceae bacterium, assembly GCA_039924325.1. GTDB lineage: Bacteria > Gemmatimonadota > Gemmatimonadetes > Gemmatimonadales > Gemmatimonadaceae > Fen-1247. The sequence continues at coordinate 11,761 of JBDTAZ010000177.1, read as the reverse complement.
CAAGCTGCGAGAATGCGAGCCCGCCGACAACTGCGATGCCGAGTGGTCGTCTCGATTCGGCTCCGGCGCCAGTACCCAGCGCGATTGGAAGCGTAGCCATGAGAGCAGCCATCGACGTCATCATGATCGGTCGGAAGCGAACTGACGCCGCCTCGAGTATCGCTTCCGCCGGACGCTTTTGCTCCTTACGTTCTGCCTCGATCGCAAAGTCAATCATCATGATCGCGTTCTTCTTCACAATCCCGACCAGGAGGATCAGGCCGACGAAACCGTACACGTCCAGCGGCATGTGAAATACATAGAGCGAGAGCAATGCGCCGAAGGCGGCAAAGGGCAATCCGGTGAGAATCGTCAGCGGATGAATGAAGCTTTCATAGAGAATGCCGAGCACGACGTAGATCACGAAGATCGCAAGAATCAGCAATGCAACGAGCCCCTTCTGACTCTGCTGGAAGGCCTGTGCGGTTCCTGAGAAGCTGGTTGTGATTCCAACGGGCAGGATTGCGGCGGCCGCGGTCTGTATCGCCGAAGTCGCATCGCCAAGCGCCGATCCCGGGCGAGTATCGAACGATATGGTGACCGATGGCAACTGACCCGAGTGATTGATCGCGAGCGGTCCGATGCTCTGTGAGAGAGTCGCAACAGCACTCAACGGTACGAGCGCACCCGTCACGGCGGAACGCACATAAAGCATCTTGAGCGCGGGAATGTCCTGCTGAAACTGCGGCAGGAGTTCCATGATCACGTAGTACTCGTTAGTCGGTGTATAGATATTTGAGACCTGACGCGATCCATAGGCATCGTACAGAGCAGTCTCTATGTCCTGCGCTGAAACACCAAGCGACGCTGCGCGGTCGCGATCGATATTCACGTCGACCTGCGGGTTAGCCAATTGCAGATCGCTGGTGACATCCTGAAGCTGCGGCAGGTCGCGCATCCGCGCTTCCATCCGCGCCGCAGCGCTATCGAGCGCGGTGATGTCGGGCCCCTGCATGGTGTACTGATAAAGGCTCTTCGACGAGCGAGATCCAATCTGAATCGCTGGTGGCACCTGAAGGAACACGTTCATACCGGGAACGCCGGTAAGCTTGGGACGTAGTTCGTTCACAACTTCGTCTGCGGTGCGTCGGTGCCCGAACGGCTTCAGGCTCATGAATATTCGACCCTGATTGCCGCTCCCCATGCCATTTCCCACCGACGACATGAATCCGTCGACGTTGGTATCGCTGGCGACGATGGCGGCGATCTGCTTCTGGTGTGTAATCATGTCGGGGAACGAAGTTCCCTGTGCAGCCTCGGTCGTAGCGGATATCTGTCCAGTATCCTGGGTCGGGATGAAACCGGTTGGAACGAGCTTGGCCAGAATACCCGTTGCTACAAGAATGAGCACCGAAAACATCAGCGCAGCGAAGCGGTGACGCATGACCCACGCAAGACTGCTGGCATACCCACCAGCAAGTCTTTCGTAAGCACGCTCCGTCGCGTTGAACACGCGACCGTGCTCATGCGACGGCGGCTTCAGGAATCTGCTCGACAGCATCGGCGTGAGGGTCAGCGATACGAAACCGGACACAAGTATGGCTGCACCGATCGTCACAGCAAACTCATGGAACAGCCTGCCGACGACTCCGCCCATGAACAGCAGCGGAATGAACACCGCAGTCAGCGACAACGTCATCGACATGATCGTAAACCCGATCTCGGCAGATCCGTCGAACGCGGCCTGCATCGGACTCTTTCCCATCTCCATATGCCGCACGATGTTCTCAAGCATGACAATCGCGTCATCGACGACGAAGCCGACAGCAAGCGTCAGCGCCATCAAAGACAGGTTATCGAGAGAATAGCCGAGGAGGTACATCACGGCGAAAGTTCCGACCAGTGACATCGGAAGTGCCAAACTGGGGATGATCGTCGCCGAAATGTTCCGCAGGAACAGGAAGATCACCATGATCACGAGGAACAGCGTCAGCACGAGCGTTGATTTGACGTCATCGACCGACGCCTCAATCGATTGCGACCGGTCGTACAGCGTGTGTATTTGTACGCTGGCCGGAATCTGCGTGCGCAGCGACGCCATCAAGTCCTTCACGCCCTGCGCGACAGCCACGGTGTTGGTTCCCGGCTGTCGCTGCACCGCCAGAACTACGGATCGCTCGCCATTGTACCAGCTCGCGGTCTTGTTGTTCTGTACATCATCCAGAACCTGCCCCAACTCGCTCAGGTGGACCGGGGCGCCATTCTTGTAGGCAACCACAACCTGGCGAAACTGCGCAGCGTTCTGAAGTTGGCCGTTGGTTTGGACAGTGTACGCGCGATTCGGGCCCCAGAGCGTACCCGTCGGCATGTTCACGTTCTGGGCGTTGATCGCTGTGGCGACTTCGTCTATCCCGATCCCGCGACTTGCGAGCGACGTCGGGTCGAGCTGGACGCGGACAGCGTATTTCTGCGAACCGTACACCGATACCTGCGCTACGCCTGGCGTCATCGAAATCTGCTGCGCCATTACTGTCTCGCCGTATTCATCCAGCTTCGACAGCGGCATTGTGTTCGATGTGAGCGCAAGGTACAAAATCGGTGAATCTGCCGGGTTGACCTTTCGATACGACGGCGGAAGTATTCCGAGTGGAAGGCTTCGCAAGGTCTGCGATATCGCCGCGTTCACATCCTGAGCGGCTGCGTCGATATCGCGATCGAGACTGAACTGAATCGTGATGGAAGTCGACCCGAGTTGACTCGTCGACGTCATGTTGTCGATGCCAGCGATCGTCGAAAACTGCTTTTCCATCGGGGTCGCGACTGACGACGCCATGGTCTCCGGGCTTGCCCCCGGGAGATTCGCGCTGACGCTAACCGTCGGGAAATCAACCGTTGGAAGGTCGCTTACGGGGAGCCGCTGGTACGAAGCAACTCCGAAAAACAGGATGGAGATCATGACGAGAGTCGTCATGATCGGCCGCCGAATGAATAACGCTGTCATGTTTATTGCCCCGAGCTGCTGGTACCGCCGCCGGCCCCGCTGGTTCCTGAGGCGTGGTGACTACTCGATGCAGGGGCAGCCGCACCGTGCTGGCTTGGCGCGCCCGAAGCACTTGGTGCACCTGAAGCTCCCGAGTCGGGGCTTCCCCCGGGTCCCGAAGGCGTCGCAGGGCCCGCGGGGCGAATCACCACTGTCGATCCGCCAATCAACCGGGACTGTCCATCGGTTACGACGCGATCTCCCAACTTGAGACCGGTCCCGATTACGGACAGCGTATCAGCTGTCCGCGCTACCTGCACCGGCTGCTGACGCGCCTTTCCTTCCGCGTCGATTAGAAATACGTATGAACCATTCTGACCTGTCAGCACGGCCTCGGACGGAACGGTAAGCGCATTTGGATCGACGTACAGCCGTAACGAAACGTCCACAAACTGGCCGGGCCAGAGTCTCGACGCGTCATTCATAAACTTGGCTTTGAGGAGTACCGTTCCCGTAGTCGAATCCACTGTGTTGTCCACGAACGCTAGTGTTCCGTCGAGCGTGGATCCGGGCCCTTCGGAAGCGAGTGCCTGAACCGCAAGCGGCTTGCCCGCGCCAAAGTAGCGCTGGATATCCGGCAGGTCTCCCTGTGGCACGGAGAAACGGACGAGGATCGGCTGTATCTGGTTGATTACTACCATCGGTGTCGACGCATTCGCCTTAACAAGATTTCCCTGACGAACCAGCAACGCTCCTGTGCGACCTGATATCGGAGCACGTATGGTGCAATTGGAAACGTCGACCTGTGCGCGCTCGACTGCCGCGCGATCGGCATCGACGGTTGCGGCGGCCGAGGCAGCCGTTGCGCCGACTTGGTCCGCCTGCGATCTCGTTACGTAATCCTTCTGAACGAGTGCCGAGTACCGCGCGGAGTCGCGTGCTGCGCTGCTGGCCTGTGCCTGATCACGCGCCAGTTGCCCGCGTGCCTGATCCAGCACCGCAACGTAGGGCCGAGCATCAATCTCGAACAAAACGTCGCCCGCCTTTACATCCTGCCCTTCGGAAAATGCGACACGCTTGAGAATTCCTCCTACTTGCGCTTCAACGGCCGCGGTCTGAAGCGGTTCGACGATTCCGTTCATGTTTAGCGTGTAAGGCACTTCGGTGCGCGATGCGGAAGCGACGACCACAGGGATCTTCACCTGCTTGGGAGGTGGTGCCTTGGAGCAAGCACTGAGAACCAGTGCAACGCCGCCCGCCATGTACAACAAGGACAGTCTATGACTCATGGATGCGAAACAGCCTGTGTCGAGGGATTAGTGCCAGGGAGCGACACGAATGGAAATGGAGTTTCACCGCGTGTGCCGAGTACACCGGCATCATGGGCGAGTTGTGCTAGAGCCGTATACCACTGCCAGCGTGATTGAACTTGCTGCGCACGTGCGTTCGCGAGTGCGGACTGGGCGGTAAGAAGATCGATGATGCTTCCGACTCCTTCCCGATAGCGGCCCGCAGCAACCTGTTCGGATTGCTCGGCACTGGCGAGAAGCGCGTCTGCAGTGGTGACCCTCTGACCCGAAGTTTGGAGCGAATAGTACGAAGTAAATACCTGCGTCGTCACTTGTTGGCGGAGCACGTCCGCTTGAGCAGTCGCAGCATCTGCGCGCGCCCGCGCCGCTGCGACGTTGTATTGTTGCGTAAGGCCGCTGAAGATAGGAACCGACACGCCAAGGGAAAGGCCGTAGGAGCCTCCACCGTATTTTGTCGGATCGGCATACGTACGGCCCGCTGTGCTGCCAAACGTAAGAGCCGGAAGCATTGCTGACTTTGCCACTCTGATTTCAGCAGTCGCGGAGGCAGCCTCCGCACGCGCGGCGGCGAGATCCGGCCTACGCTCCAGCGCGTCCGCGATCAGGCTGTCGACCGTCACGGAGACAGCGCGCACGGGGACCGCGCTCGAAAGTGGCCCAAGATCGTAGGAAACGTTCGCAGGAATTCCCATTGCGGCCGCGAGATTCCCGCGCGCTGTCTGAAGACTTCCCTGAATGGATTCGAGGTTCAACTGTTCCTGCGACAATGCTGTACGCGCCTGCAAAACGTCGGCGATCGTCGCAAGCCCTACACTGTCCCGTTGCTCAGCGGAAGAAAGATTCGCGCGCGCTTCCGCAATCGCAGAACGCTCCGCACCAAGCAACGCCGAATTCGCCATGTATGTGAAATACGCGGCCTCGACCTGTAGAACGACGTTTTGCAGTGTTGCGTTGTGCGTCAGGTCAGCCGCGAAAAGATTTTGGCGCGCCTGCTCGATGGTACCACTCCGACCGCCAAAATCGAGAAGCAAGTAGTTGAGAGTAAGCGCAGGATTTACCTGTGTGCGTTCCGTAGCAGCACCGCCGTTGACGGGAACGGAATTCGTCCGCGAAGCAGTTGCACTTCCAGTGATGGTTGGAAAGAATGAACCGCGCGTTGCCCCATAGGTTGCCGCGGCTTCGCGGGCCTGCGCCCATGAGACGCGTGTAACCGGATTGTTTCTGAGTGCGAGGTCAATGACGTCGCCGAGGGTAAGTTGACTTGCGCGCGCGAGTAAATCTGCCGGGATCGGCGCCGAAGATCGAGGCGGCTCCGAAGCGAGGCCGCTGCTTGGTGGTGTCCAACTGCGCGCTGGAGACGGAGGCGCGCCGGCCACTCCGTTGACAGTCGGAGTCCCAACAGCGCAGCCGAACGCAGCGATTGTCGAGACCCCCAGGAGCGAGCGCCAAATTGTTGCGGGTAGTGTCATCATTCTCGGTACGGCTAAGCAGTCGTTCGCGCTGCACTTTAGTACCCGCGATTACAACCTGATGACAACACTAAAAAAGCATCAATAATGCAGGTGTTGGTGGCGCTGTACTGGACGATGGCTACCACCTTCGACTCCAGAGTTGAAACCGTCTGATAGCCCCGGACCACGCCTCAGGCCGCTGGGTGGTTTAGGGACGCAACAATTGCTGCGGCAATGTCGTCAGTCACCTTGAACAGATCGCGTCCGTCACGATCGTACACATCGGCCCAGCGCATTACCCCATCCGATGCATTGCTTAGGCGTGCAGTGACCCTCAACTTGGAGCCTTCGCGTTGGACGGTGCCCTCAAGGAGAAGCCTCGGAGCGGACTTCGTCGGCTTGACCGTACCGGATCGAATCTCCCTGACCAGCGCGGCGGAGGCTGTCGGCGAGATCACTTTGAGATTTGCGGATCGCGTAAGATTGTCCGCGACGGCGTTGGTAATGCCTATCGCGACGTTCGCGTCGGCCGAGTCGGACCCTAGATCGACAAATGGAACGACAGCGATCTCACCGAGCGGCGACGCCATGGCCGCCGCCGTTATCGCGCGGCTGGCTTCCGGGTGGCTCTTACTGGTAGCGAAACCAGCACCAATGATCGCTATGAGAGCGAGTCCTGCCCCGACGGCGGCAAATCCGCGCCTCGTCGACTTTCGGGGAATCCGGACAAATTCTCCGCTCACAACACCGGGGAGTTCGAGCGCATCCACAACCGCCTGGGCAGTCTGAAGCCTGTCGGCCGGATCGGCGGCAAGGCACGCCATTATCAGATCGTCCAGGTCCGCCGGTACGTCGTTCCTGATCGACGATATAGCTGGCGGAAGTGAGCTCATTCTTGCGGCGAGCATTGCGCGGGCGTGAAGACCCGAGAACGGGGGCGCCCCCGTGAGCATTTCGTACGCAGTCGCGCCGAGAGCATAGATGTCCGCCCGACCGTCTATATCCGGGTCCGCAGCAACTTGTTCGGGCGCCATGTAAAGGAGGGTGCCGATCGAGCTCCCGTCAGTCGTCAGACCAAGCGCAGGGTCATCCGGACCCGTGCGGCGCGCGGACGAAAGTGCCTTGGCAACTCCAAAATCCGTGACCATCGCTGATCCGCCAGCGAGCAGGATGTTGCCAGGCTTGATATCGCGGTGGACCACGCCCCGGTCGTGGGCGAACGCCAGCGCCCGAGCAACGTCCTTGAGGATCGCGACTGTATCGCGGACGGACAATCTACCCTGAGCAAGTCGCTGCGCCAGCGATTCCCCATCCACGTAGGGCATTACAAAGTACGGCAGCCCGCTCGCCGTTCCCGTGCTGAGCACTCCGACAATGTGCGGATGCTGCAGCGCCGCGACAGTCAGAATCTCTCGGCGAAATCGCTCAATGGATACAGAAGCTGCGAGATGGGGATGGAGAACCTTGATCACTACGCGCCGCGATAGTTCCCGATCCTCCGCTACAAAAACGCAACTCATCCCGCCGTCGAGCTCTCGCTCGATGACATACGCGTCGCCCAACTCTGCGCGCATGATTTCTCGGATGGAGGAGGTCACTGTAGTCTGGATAGGATCGTTTTGGATGCCAGTTAGACGGCACAGCCACGAAAAAGGTTGCGTGTCCTTCCGCAGGATGAGACGAATAACCCACGGTTGCGTTAACCGCTCTCTTCGCTACCCATCCATCCTAACTACGCATGAGGCACCAGAAGCGTAAACACTGTGGTTACTCCAATGCCTGCGAGGCATGCTCGAAGCTACGGCCAGTCTTGGTCACGCGGGGCCGTCGGGCCGTTGGGCCGTGCGCCTGGGAAGCGTTGAGTAACCCCGGAATCGCTACGCCACCTTTTTTCCTAATTACCTACCGCCCGCTGCACTGAGCCGCATCGCGTCACGCAGGCGCTACCGGCGGGGGAGAATCCGGTTCGTGAACAGATGTTTGAGCTGTCGTAGGCAGCAAATTCATCCCCTTTCGCTCAAGCTTCCCCCAACCAACTACGTGCCCGCGGAGTGCTGCCGCGATGGACTTGACGACCACCCAGTACATGGTCTGGCGAAACACAAATCTTTGAATTATGACCAACCATGTGAGCGCCTTTTCCTCGCCGGGCTCCATTAGGAATGCAACCACCGCAGCCAACCAGTCGACCACAAGGAAGATCAGATACAGTTTTAGTACATCTTCAAGGTTGCTCAGCGCGTAGCGATCGCCGTGTTGGTAGCGGGCCAGCAACACGGATAGCAAACTCCACGCAAACAGGATGTCTGCAAGCGGCGAGATGGCAGTGTAGAAAAGCTGGAAAATCCAGACATTCGGCATCGCGATCATTCCGAGCGCTCCGTATTTCGGACGGAACGTTATGCGTCTGTGCTTCCAGATTGACTGCAGTGTACCGAACGACCAGCGGAAGCGCTGGCGAATCAGGGTCTTCAGCGTATCCGGTGCCTCGGTATAGGCGATCGCGTCGTCCGCGTACACCACGCGCACACCTTCCTTGCCGAGCGCCCAGGTCAGATCCTGATCCTCAGCGAGAGTGTCATCGCTGAATCCACCTACGGCCTGAACGTACGACTTGCGCCACGCACCTACCGCGCCCGGAACTATTGTGATCGCGTTAAGGACGGCGAACGCACGGCGTTCGAGGTTCTGGCTTGTGACATACTCAAGCGCCTGCCACCGAGTCACCAGGTTGTGTCGATTGCCAACCTTGGCGTTGCCAGCTACGGCACCTACACGAGGATCGCTTAGCGGAGCTAGAAGTCGGGCGACAGTGGACGGAATAAACTGTGTGTCCGCATCGAGGCAGACAATTATCTCCCCGCGCGACCGAGCAATTCCGAAGTTGAGCGCTGTTGCCTTGCCCCCATTTTCCTTCCTGAACACTGTCACGCGAGGATCGTCGCCGAACTCGCGCGAGACTACTTCGTACGTTGCATCCGGAGATCCATCGTCCACCACAACCACATCGAGCTCGCCCTCGTACGTCTGGTTGAGCAGACTCCTGATCGTGGCGGCAATGACCCGTTCTTCATTATACGCGGGAACGATGATCGTTACGGGCGGAGTGTAGTGCGGCTCCGGCTTGCGTCGGTGATAGCGCTGGTAAAGTGCCAGCATGATTATGACGACTAGCCGAATTGCGCCGACAACCACGGCGATAAAGAACAGCCAGTACAACGTCCACTCCAACCCACTGACGAACGAGAACGTGGCGAGCTCGATCGTGCGTGTGAGTTCGCTTCTCGGCGGAAGTCCCGGTATCGCCTCGGCCTTGGAAATACCGGCGAGTTCTGACAGGGGCACGAGCGTGTCGCCATGCGCCCGTATCGAATCTATGATCGGGCCCAGCGCCGCGACAGTCTGAGCTCGGTTACCGCCTCCGTCGTGCAACAACACGACGTTACCGCCGGAATGCAGGCCGCCAGACGTGAGCATTCCGCCGTAGTATCGTTGATCCAGCACATTTTTTATAATCTGCTGCGCGGAGATCGGCTGCCAGTCTTCAGCATCAATGTGCAGGCCTACCGTTACGTATCCGCGCTTGCTCGCAATATCGACCGGGACGAGTTCGTCGTTTGTTGTCGGCTCGGCGTCTCCGAAGTACGGCGGACGAAAGAAGTACGACCGTCGATTCAGCACTGCCTCGAGCAATCGTTGATTGGCGTCTATTTCGAGACGGGTAACGAAGTTCGACGTCAGCGCGAGATTCGGATGCGTGAAGGTATGATTGCCAAATAGATGACCTTCGCGCACTATCCGCCGCATAAGCGGAATGTGCGCTTCCACGTTGCGCCCGATCACGAAGAATGTGCCCGTTACGTTGCGCGACTTTAGTGTGTCGAGGATCTGCGGAGTCCACGTACCATCGGGGCCATCGTCGAAGGTTAGCGCAACTTCGTGCTCCGACTGCCCGTACTTGCGCACGATGTAAGGCGAGGGGTATGCGACAATGCGCTCACTCGTTATCACACCTCGCGTCGTATCGGCCAACACGACGCGACTACCATTTCGCGGCGACGCGACGATCTGGAGTATCTCGCCATCGCCGATGAACTCGGTTTCGTACCCCGTTGGTATCTCGGCAAGCGCGCTGACTGCATCGGTGACCCGGGTTGCTTCGACGGCCTTCCAGAGGCCCGGGTCTTCTGCGCCCAGACGCCAGACAGCATACCCCGCTCCGCCGAGCGCCCGCTCCGCACGAACCTGATTGTACGCGCTTGCGCCGTCGAGATACCAGACGAGGTGATCAGTAGAATCCGGATCGGTCCAGGTCATGTACGGATTCAACGCTTCGGGATCAAACCCCATGTGCGAACTTCCAGGGTTATCGCGCCCTTTCGCTAGCACTTCCTGAAAGGTGTACGTCTCCCCAGAGTTGGCCGGACCCGCATCGTTCCAGTCGTAACCGTAGGCGCCGAGCGCGAAGATCGCCTTGCTGGCCGGAACGCTTCGCAGCATTTCACGCGCGCGATCCACGTACCACTTCTGACTCGCGACCGGACCTGGATCCCCCTTTCCATAGTGCTCGTCGTAGAGCATGAGAAAGAGATAGTCGTTGACCGCAGAAAACCGTTTGAGATCGCGCGGGTCGGAATTAATCGAGACAGTCTGCGTCAACAGCAACCCGTGCGAGTGCAACATCGTGCCAAGCTCGCTCTGAAATGCGACGAACTGCGACATCGAGGCGGCAGGCACATTCTCGAAATCGATAGCCGCACCAGCAAATTTGTATCGCAGAATAGTCGACACGATCTGATTCTGCACCTTCTGGCGCATCGACGGAGTCGCGAGCATCGCCGTAACGCCGGCCGAACTGAAGAGTTGCGTCTTCCGGTCTATGTTGTTGACCAGCAGGAGCACCTTGGGATGCGCCGGGATGGAGTCGTACACGCCAAAGAAGCTGGTGTCCTTCTGGATCATGCTGACGTCGATGCTATCTCCCGCCGGTGATAGGTACCCCCATTCGGAGACTATCCAATCGAGATCATCGTAGTTGCGGCGGAAGGAAGCGAGCGAATTGTCCGCCCACCATACATAAAACCCGGCGCGGATCTGCCGCGTGCTTGGCGCACCAGACAGTTCACGTTCGATCGCCGCAGCAGCATTCCGGATCGATCTCGCGGTGCGCTGTACTTGCAAAGCGGCGTACAACTCGCCCCGCTTCGAACGGCGAATGCGATTCTGGCGTTTGCCAACGAATCGTGGTGTGACGGAGCTGGACGCGGGATTGAAAGCCGGGAGAACCGGTGGAGCAAGCAGAACGATTGCGGCGAGCGACAGCAACAGCAGCGTCGTGATGACTCCGATCAGCGTGGCGAATCGGCGCACCCTGGGCCAGCGTCGTCCGGTTCGGTCAAGGAATACCGGGCCGCGGGATTCCTCATTCTCAAAAGGCTCGTCTGACATCACGCCTGCCGCAAGATATCCAACGCGACCGTACGGATACCCTCAATGATGAACTGAACGCCAATGACCATGATCAGCAGCCCCATCAGGCGCGTCATGACATTCATCCCGGTGCGACCAACACGTTTTACTATGAATGGCGCAACGGCGAGCACCATCCACGAGAGAACCATCACACCGATTATGGCTCCGTACAATCCAACAAGCTGGACACGATTGTCCGCCTGCGCGGTAAGCGTGATGACTGTGGTGATCGAACCCGGTCCGGCAAGCGTTGGAATGCCGAGTGGGATGATGCCAACGTCAGACTTCTGTTCCGCCGCCTCCTGTTCCTCGCGGCTCGTACGATCGCGCGATTTACGCGCCTTGAGCATGTCGCTGCCGATCCCGAGGAAGATCAGGCCACCAGCTATCCGAAACGCGTATGTGGTGATTCCGAAGAAACGAAGGATGTAGGTTCCCGCCAGCCCGAAGGCTACGAGAGCAACAATCCCAGTTGCAACTGCGATGCGAAGCGTTGACGCACGTTGACGTTTGTTGAGATCCGCCGTTGCTGTGACGTACAACGGGACAGCACTCAGTGGATTCACAAT
>JBDTAZ010000176.1:0-3014 GCA_039924325.1 Gemmatimonadaceae bacterium | reverse complement strand
GCGATAGGGAGAGTTGCAGCTTCATGAGGAGCTCCAAGAAGTAATTCTGGAAGTCTGCGCACTATCGTGTTTTGGAACAAGCACACGATTGTGAGCGGCTACTTACCCCTCCAAATCGAACGCTCCCGTCACTTACGATATGGAAAACAAATCGACCCCTAGATGGTCTCGTGGGACACGTGGCGTTCTGGTTCGTTGGGGAACACCCGCTTGAGGGTACTCGCGATCTGCTGGGGCGACCATTTCCAGTTGAGCAAGGTGAGCACCACGCGCCATGCGACGCTGTTGACGTCAAGCTTGAGTGCAGGACGCGCCGCCTGACGACGCCCATCGCAAGTCACCTGTGCCGCATGCGAGGCATAGACCATCGCAGGCGCTGTGTTGCGCCCAAACTCGCGGCTGATCGTCGAAGGCGAGCGCTCCAGCATTCGGGCCATGGCCCGAATGCTGCAACCCTGCTGCCTCATGCTGGCCATCGTGATGCGATCCTCGGGCTGGAGCTGTCGATACTTCGTTTGTTCTTGCATGTGCACACCTTACGTGAGTTGCGGTGTTGCACTTCAAACTTGAGGCCGCCGTAGATAAAACCGATTGCGGTCCAGCGGCGCACAAATGTCGCCTGCTTCGCTCACGTTGGCGTTGCCTTTCAGCCAGATGTGTTGAAGGCGACCGCGGCACGGATGAGCGCCTTAAACGCGCCCGCGTCGACCTCCTCACCCTCTGGGATGTCAATCGCGCGTGTGACTTTCCCGTCGAGGCTCGAGTTAAAGAGTTTGGCCGGGTCCTTCAGCGAAGCTCCCTTGGCGAAGGTCAACTTCACTTTCGACTTGTAAGACTCACCGGTGCAGATGATGCCCTCGTGGGACCACACCGGGACCCCCATCGGGTTTGACGGCTTTCTCCATTTCACCTCTTCCACGATGTCCGGGTCCGCATCGTGAATGAGTGTTCGTATCATGCTAAGGGTTTCCCCGCGCCAGTCCGCGAGCTCGGTGATCCTCTTGTCGATCAGCTTGGAAGCGGACCGGTCTTCGGTCGAATCTGACTTTTTCATGTTCTCCTCCTTCGCGAACGAACTCCGGTCGTTGGCTAAACGCTTAGCGTGACTCGCGGCTGCGTCGTGGCGTATCGCAGGCGTCGTCGTCGGGTTGTACCGTTTCCTGGGCCTCGGTGAATCTGCCGGATCGGTTTGTTCGATGACGCGCTCATTTGTAATCCCACCCACCTCAACGCTGCGTCTCGATCATCTTCCACCCATTTCCCGACGGGTCGCGAAAGCCGGCGTCCACGGTGCCGTAGCGGTCGACAGGCTCTTGCGTGAACTCCACCCCCTGGGTTCGCATCCGCTCGTAGGCTGCGCGGCAATCGTCCACGACCAGCACGAGCGGTGGCATCGCGCCTTTCGCCACCATCGTGCGCAGCGTCTGCGCCGTCGATGCGTCGTGCACCGGCGGCCCTGGTGCGAATAGGCCGAGCTGGAACGACGACTGGTCCGGGTGCTGCACTGTCAGCCAGCGATAGTCGCCGTTGCGCGCGTCCGTGTGGACACGAAACCCGAGCTTGTCGACATAAAACGCGAGCGTTTCATCCTGATCTCGCACATACACACCTGCTACCTGAACGCTTTGACTCATGGGATCTCCTTTGGTTGGGCCCCTTTTGTACCGCCATCGGAACGGCGTCGCTTCTCCAAAACTGCGGTTTTGAGGTCGGGCCGGTGTGCTGCACTGAGAATACAGGCGGGCACGCTGGCGAGTTCACGCGCGGCTGCTCGTGCGCGCACTCGGATAGCGCTCGGCTTCTCCCCAGTGATGTCCCGGAAAATACGCCCGAATGTGCCTAGACTTCGCCAGCCTGTTTGGAAGGCAATCTCGGTGATGGACAGGTTACTGTCGCGCAGCAGTGCCGTGGCGCGCTCGATGCGTCGCGTGAGCAGGTAACGGTGTGGGGGGATGCCAAAAGCCTCTTTGAACGATCGCGCGAAGTGGGCTTCGGAAACGTGGCTTACCCGTGCCAGCTGCGAAACGGACCAATCCTCGTGCGAAGCGGCGTCCATCCGGTCCTTCGCGCGCAGCAGACGGCGCAACAGCTCGGGGTCCTGGCTCGGGCCTAAGGAGCCCTCACTCATGGCGCTTTCGGGTCCCGACAGGAAGCGAGTCGCGCTGGGCGACAGCGATGCCTTTTTGTTTGGGTCACGAGCGGCATGATGGTCGAGTTTAGCCGCGTGGCGTGAGTTCAACGAATGACCGTCCTACTGCAATGTGACAGAGGGGGCGCCTGTCTCTTTTAGCCGAGAGGGTGAGTGCGCGGCGTAGCTGGTACGCCTCCCCTGGCGATCGGCACGCAAATCCTGATCGACTGCTCTCGGTGCGCGCCACAAAGGCCAACTGCCTCTGGCGACCGGCGCCTAACCAGCCCCTCATCTGGATCGCGAGTGCCGCCCGAATTATGGCGGTGATCGAGAGGATGCTCGGCCAGTGCCCCGTACCAACCGGATTCACTGTGCCCTAGGGTGCCGAGGCGTCTATCCAGCCAGCCGGAGCATCGGGATGAGTGCGAACCAAAGCAGATAGGTCAGGGATGCGATCATGAGCCCGTCGATCCGCCCTGGCGCCTTGCCAGAGGCCATGCGCCGACACAACAGCCACACAAGCAGCGCACCGTGGGGTATGGCGGCGTAGGCCATGCCGCCGAGCGCACCATTGGCCAACCCCAGGATCTGTCCTGCGAGCGCGGCGGCGGCCGAGAGCACGGTGAACGCCAGGGCCAAGATCAACGCGCCTCGCTGCCCCAGCAGAACCGCCGCCGTTCGCTTGGACGCTTGCGCGTCCGCCTCCATGTCCGGGATGCCGGACAGGATGATGGACGGCAGGATGGCCAGCAGCAGTGGCAAGCTCAGCAACCATGGCAGTGAGTGGTTCCAGTGGCCGCCAAGGAAAACGTAGCCACACAACACCACGCCGATGCTGTGGGTGATTGCCACATCGAGCTCGCCCAATCCGCGATAGCAAAGC
>JBDTAZ010000175.1:0-3618 GCA_039924325.1 Gemmatimonadaceae bacterium | reverse complement strand
GACGTTGTTTCATCGGATCGAGCTGCATGACGACGTCAGCGTGACCCTCGACAGCACGGGTGAGCGACGCGTCACCTGTAGCGCAGACGTCGGAGCGGAGCGCGACAACCTGGCGTACCGCGCCGGCGAGTTGTATTGCAACACTACAGCGTGGGACACGGGATTTCATGTCGATATCACGAAACGGATTCCGGCCGCCGGCGGCCTCGGTGGCGGCAGCGCGGACGCCGCTGCCACCCTGCTGGCACTCAACAGCATGGCACCAGCACCCTTGACGGAAGCTGGATTGCGGGCGGTCGGTGCCCGACTCGGCGCGGACATCCCGTTTCTCCTCTCGGATAGCCCGTGCGCGCTCGCCTGGGGTCGAGGTGATCGCATGCTCAAGCTACCTGCGTTGCCGCAGATGCACGTCGCGCTGGTAGTGCCGGCATTCGGGATCAGCACGGCGGAGGCCTATCGGTTGGCGGATGTGAGGGCGGAGCGGGCTGGTTTGCAGCTATCGATGGATGACCTGACGAGTTGGGATCGGCTGGTCAAAATCGCGGGGAACGACCTGGCGCAATCGCCTGCCGCGCGCGCGCACGAGCAGCTCGCGGGCGCAGTGAGCGTGCTTCGCGAGGCTGGCGCTCAGCTGGCGGACATGACGGGCTCGGGCTCGGCGCTGTTCGGAATATTTCACTCCGCTCCGGACGTCGCCGGCCTGGAGCGCTCTACTGGATGGCCAGTAGTCCTCACGCGAACGTCGCTCAACGTTGAAGGGGCGACCCGCTTAGACTAGCTTGTAAGGCTATGGCTTTTTGACTGCCCCCTCGTCCAATGGCAGGACATCGGTCTTTGGATCCGACAATGGTGGTTCGAATCCACCGGGGGCAATGGAAGAGTTAGTACCCGCAGATCAGTGAAATCTGGGCAGCACAGGCGCGACCGCGATCGGGCCTCACATTGACCGGCGCCTCAGGCGTCATTAACCTTAAAGGCTGTACAAAAATGGACGGCCTGTCCGTACCGAGTCACGGCGCCAAGCTACTCTCCGGAACCGCCAACAGGGCGCTTGCCGAGGAGATTGCGCGCTACATGGGGATCGAGCTTTGCAAGAACACGTCAACCCGCTTTGCGGATGGCGAGATTTTTGTCAGGATCGATGAAAATGTTCGCGGCAACGATGTCTTCATCGTTCAACCGACGAACCCGCCAGCTGATAACATCATGGAGCTTCTGCTCATGATCGACGCAGCTCTCCGCGCCTCCGCGGCTCGTGTCACGGTTGTCATGCCGTACTACGGTTATTCGAGGCAGGACCGCAAGGATCAGCCTCGTGTTGCGATAGGCGCGAAGCTCGTGGCGAACATGATCCAGAAGGCGGGCGCCGACAGAGTGGTGGGAGTGGATTTTCACCAGCATCAGCTGCAGGGGTTCTTCGACATTCCGGTCGACCATCTCTACGCCGCGCCGGTGTTTACCGCACACTACCGCAAGAAGCAGTTGCTGGATCCGGTCGTCGTGGCACCCGACGTTGGGAGCGCGAAGATGGCACGGGGATTCGCGAAGCGGCTCAATGCCACCTTCGCGATTATCGACAAGCGACGACCCAAGGCCAATGTGGCCGAAGTCGTCAACGTCGTTGGCGAGGTCGGCGACCGGGATTGTCTCCTGGTGGACGACATGATCGACACGGCGGGTACCATGTGTGAAGCGGCTCGCGCGCTCAAGGCTCTGGGTGCGCGTGACGTGTATGTCTGCGCGACGCACGCACTGTTCTCTGGCCCCGCCATTGAACGTCTGAGCGCCGCACCAATAACGGAGGTGGCGGTAACTGATACCGTCGCAATTCCGCCGGAGCGATTGTTCCCCTCACTGACGATTCTTTCGGTGGGCGAGCTTCTTTCCAAAGCAATTCGTTACATCCACTCCGAGCAGTCGGTCAGCTCGCTATTCGAATAGGGGTTCAGCATGGCAACAGCATCACTTTCCGCAACACGTCGCGCAGATACCGGCAAGGGCAACGCACGATCGCTCCGCCGCGACGGCCAGATTCCGGCGGTCATTTACGGACACTCACGCCAATCGCAGCCGCTCGCCATCGATGCCCGCGACCTCGAGAAGCTGCTGTCACGCATCTCGGCGGACAACACGGTTGTCGAGCTCGACGTTGAGGGCACCGCTTCACGCGCCCTCATCCGCGAGATTCAGCGGCACCCGTTCAAGCGCGCGATTCTTCACGTCGATTTCCAGGAGCTGGTGGCCGGCGAGAAGATGACAGTTCGCGTTCCGATCCGTCTGATCGGTACTCCCGCAGGCGTTCGGCTTGGCGGCGGAATCATCGACCATACCCTTCGCGAGCTCACGATTTCCGTTGACCCGGCATCGATGCCAAGTCAGATCGAAATCGATATTACCGATCTCGAAATCGGCGCTTCGATCCACGTCCACCAGGTCAAGGTTCCAGACGGTGTGACGGTGCTCGACGAGCCCGGTGCTGCTGTCGTTGTTATCGCCACTCCGCGCGCAGCGGTCGAAGCGGTCGCAGCCGAGGCAGAACCGACGTCTGCAGAGCCCGAAGTCATTCGCGCCAAGAAGCCGGAAGAGGGTGCAGAGCCCGAGAAGAAGTAAGTCGCTCGAACCACGTCAGAGGGCGGGCGAGCTACTTCTTCTCGCCCGCCCTTTTTCGTTCCACTAGGTCATCGTGAAACTCATCGTTGGACTCGGCAATCCGGGACGCGAATACGCGCTAACGCGGCACAACGTCGGCTGGTGGCTGGTCGATCACCTGGCCGAGCACTGGCACTTTGACGGGTGGCGCAAGGACGGCGACGCGCAGGTGTCCAACGGAATGGTCGAGAACGTGAAGGTTCGGCTCATGAAGCCGCAGACATTCATGAACCTGAGCGGCGACGCACTGCGATCATTCACCCGCCGACCATTCTGGGCTCCCGCCACCGATCTGCTCGTGATTTCAGACGAAGTGGCAATTCCCGTGGGCCGATACCGCACACGCGCGAAGGGCAGCGCCGGCGGACACAACGGGCTCAAAAGCATCGAGCACACGATAAAGACACAGGAGTATGCACGCCTGCGAATCGGAGTTGGGCCGCCTGCTGACAGACAGATCACTGGCGACCTTGCGGATTATGTGCTGTCTCCGTGCGGCAAGATGGAACGCGATGAAATCAAATCACTGCTGCCATCAATGACGGATGCATGCGAAGCATGGTTACGCGGCGACGTTGAAGCAGCAATGCGACTGAACAACTGATGACAGCCGTCGTTCGTCATTCCCGCGAAAAGCGCGCGATTCGTCATTCCCGCGAAAGCGGGAATCCATTTGGATCCATCACCGTTACGAACATGGATCCTCGCTTTCGCGACGATGGCGCCGGACACAGCACCACTCATATCTTCATCATCAAATGCTAAAACTCGGCATCGTAGGACTTCCAAATGTAGGCAAATCCACACTGTTCAATGCGCTTACCGCAGCGAGTGCTGAAGCTGCGAACTATCCGTTCTGCACCGTCGAACCAAACGTTGGCATGGTGGAAGTGCCCGATGTCCGATTGACGCAGCTGGCCGAGATCGTTCATCCCAAGAAGATCGTTCCCGCCGTAGTGCAGTTCGTCG
>JBDTAZ010000174.1:0-3666 GCA_039924325.1 Gemmatimonadaceae bacterium | reverse complement strand
AGGATTCCAAGCACGAGCGGACCGTCGCGCTCAAGGTGCTGCATCCGGAACTGGCCGCCTCCCTTGGCCCCGACCGGTTCCTCCGCGAGATTCGTGTCGCTGCTCGGCTCAATCACCCGCACATCCTGCCGCTGTTCGACTCGGGTGAGGTGGAAGGACTCCTCTATTACGTCATGCCGTACGTGGAGGGTGAGTCGCTGAGGGAGCGACTCGACCGTCAGTCGCAGCTCCCAGTCGATGAAGCGATTCACCATGCGCTCGCGGTTGCGTCGGCGCTGGACTACGCGCACCGGCAGAACGTCGTGCACCGGGACATCAAGCCCGAGAACGTGATGTTGTATGAAGGCGAGCCGATGGTGATGGATTTCGGAATCGCCAAGGCCGTTAGTGCTGCGGGCAGTCAGACGGCGATGCTCACGCAGACGGGAATGATGGTTGGCACTCCCGCGTACGTGAGTCCGGAGCAGGCGGCTGGCGAATCGCAGCTGGACGGTCGAAGTGATCAGTACAGTCTGGCGTGCATGCTGTACGAAATGCTTTCTGGTCAACGGCCATTCACGGGTGCGACTGCACAGGCGATCCTCGCGAAGCGATTCACGGAAGTGCCGAAGCGCATACGCGAGATCCGTTCGAGCGTGCCCGAGAATGTCGAACACGCTTTGGTGAAGGCCATGTCGACCGACGCCGCCGACCGATACAAGACATCGGCATTGTTTGCGCAGGCGCTTACGTCAAGCAGCCTCGTCACACCATCGGATACGCTGACAATGCCGCAACAGGCTGTGTCGACCGCCAAGTCAGTCGCCGTACTTCCGTTCGCGAATATGAGCGCCGATGCTGACAATGAGTACTTCACGGATGGGATGGCGGAAGAGATCATCAACGCGCTGACGAAGATTCAGTCACTGCGTGTTGCTTCGCGTACGTCGTCGTTCGCATTCAAGGGAAGGAACGAGGATATCGGCGAAATCGGTCGCAAACTCAAGGTGTCAACCGTACTCGAAGGCAGCGTGCGCAAGATGGGGAACAGGCTCCGCATCACCGCACAGCTCGTGAATGTTGCTGACGGATATCATCTCTGGTCAGAGCGTTATGACCGTGAGCTCGAGGACGTATTCGCGATTCAGGACGACATCTCGCAGGCGATCGTGAAGGCGCTTCGCGTAATTCTTACAGAGGGCGAGAAGAAAGCGATCGAGAAGGCACGAGCGGTCAACGTGCAGGCGTACGACTTCTATCTCCGCGGCCAGCAATACTTCCATCAGTGGCGGCGCAAAAGTGTCGAGTATGCCAGGCAGATGTTCAATCGAGCCGTCGAGATAGACCCTGAGTATGCGCTCGCACACGCAGGAATCGCCGATGCGTGCTCGCTACTGTACACCTACTGGGACGCGCGGGAGTCCAACCTGCGTCAAGCCGATATCGCCAGTAAACGTGCACTGGAGCTGGAGCCGGATCTCGCAGAGGCTCACGTTGCGCGTGGCAGCGCGGTTTCACTTACGAAACAGTTCACGGAAGCGGATCAGGAATTCGAGACGGCGTTGCGGCTCAATCCGAAACTGTTCGAGGCGGCCTATTTCTACGGTCGCGGGCTCAAGTCGCAGGGACGCAATGCAGAAGCCGCGAAGATGCTGGAGCGTGCATCACTGCTCAGACCAGAGGATTTTCAGGCGCCGAATTTTCTGTCTGCGGTCCTCGCTGATATGGGTCTCCCAGCAGAAGCGGAAGCGTCGCGGCGGTTGTCGCTAAAGCTCATCGAGGAGCGACTTGAACTCAATCCTGATGACGCGAGAGCAACGAACCTGGGCGCGAGTACTGTGGCCAAATTGGGTGATCGTGAGAAGACGCTTGAGTACATCCGCCGCTCACTAGCGATCGATCCTGAAGACTCGGGAATGTTGTACAACATTGCTTGCTCCTACGCACTAGTCGGCATGCCTGAAGAGGCACTCGCAAGCCTTGAGACTGCTGTGGATAGGGGATTCGGGCATAAGGAATGGATCGAGCACGATAGCGATCTTGATTCGATTCGTAATACACCACGCTTCCAGGCGATCGCACAAGCGATGTGAGTCGGTGAAGCGACCGTCTTCCCGCGAAAGCGGGAGTCCGTTTTCTGTCGCCGAGCTATCGCCGTCATCGCGTACGTGAATCGGTAACATGGATCCCCGCTTTCGCGGGGATGACGAAAGCATGCGGGAATGACGAAAGCGTGCGGGTATACCCCGGCTTTAGTTCGCCTTCACGTCCCCGTCAAACAACACCGACCACTCTCCATACCCTTCCTCCGCCAACTTCGCCGCCGGCACGAATCTCAGTGATGCGGAGTTCATGCAGTAGCGCAACCCGGTCGGTCCGGGGCCGTCATCGAACACATGCCCAAGATGCGAATCTGCCAGCGCCGAGCGTACTTCTGTGCGCGGCATTCCGAGCTTGTGATCGACCTTCGTAGTTACACCCGATTCATCCAGCGGCTTCGAAAAACTCGGCCAGCCGCAATGCGCGTCGAACTTGTCGAGGGAACTGAAGAGCGGCTCGCCCGATACGACATCCACGTATATGCCGGCTTCGTGGTTGTCATTGTACTCGTTAGTGAAAGGTCGCTCCGTTGCCTCGTGTTGCGTCACACGATACTGCTCCGGAGTGAGTGCCTTCCTCAGCTCATCATCGGTTGGCTTCTGATATTTCCGCGTCGAGTCCATTTCGAATTCTAACCAGACAGCACCGTCGATTACGCCGGGAACGGGCCTAGGGCTCGCTATCACCCCGGATCTCGCGCACGTTACCCGGGGGGCGACATGCGTTGGCGTGACGCCGACAGGTTGGCGACAGTTTCGTAGTCCAATTCGCCCCTATTTCCGCCTCCAAAAAACGTTAACGG
This sequence comes from Gemmatimonadaceae bacterium, assembly GCA_039924325.1. Classification (GTDB taxonomy): domain Bacteria; phylum Gemmatimonadota; class Gemmatimonadetes; order Gemmatimonadales; family Gemmatimonadaceae; genus Fen-1247. The sequence continues at coordinate 785 of JBDTAZ010000174.1, read as the reverse complement.
AACCCATCCCGAACACGTCTAATTGTGTGGAATGAAAGACACCATCAGGTGTAGAACGTGCATGGAAGTGTTTGCCACAGGGAGGCAGCATTTATGACCGCGAGATTCGTTGGTACCTTACTCAAAACAGCAAGCATGGCGGCCATGCCTGTGGTAATGCTGGCGGCTTCAGTTCCAGCCGCCGCCCAGAGCGGACAGCGCATGCTCTTCGAGTGGCGCGGTGACGTGGACCAGGAAGTTCGCATTCAGATGCAGAACGGTCGCACCGACGTGATGCCGATCGGTCCGCGCGAGTCCGTCGGGTATGACAATGCCCAGGCGACCGGTAGCGTACCATCGATCGATGGGTACGTGAGCGTACGCATGCTCGAGGGGCGAGGTATCGCAGACGTTGTACAACAGCCCCGAGCCCAGAATGGATTTACGACGATAGTTCGTATTCGTGACGGCGAAAGCGGCCGGGGACAGTACGACATCCAGGCATTCTGGCAGCCGGACGGCAACGACGGCAACGGCAATTACAATGTCGGGAATGACCGCGCGTACAGCAACGACGGTTACAATTACGACCCGTCCTACGACGGGTACAATCCGTACTACGATCCTTACTACAATGGCCAGTATGACGGCTATGGTACCTATGGTGGTGGTTACGGCGCCTATGGTGCGTATGGCGGCTTTGGTGGATACGGCGGCTATGGTGGATATGGTGCCTACGGCGGTTACCCGCGCACTGTAATTGTGCAGCGCCCTGTGTACGTCGAGCGTCGAGGTGTGCCACGGCC
>JBDTAZ010000173.1:0-19767 GCA_039924325.1 Gemmatimonadaceae bacterium | reverse complement strand
AGGGTGCGCGCCGAGTCGACGAATGGGCGTTGATCGCCAAGAAGATACCGACGTTCGACATCGTGTATGCGATGGACCGGCACAAGATGATGGAGATCGATCGCGGCCTCACGTCTGAAGAAGAAAGGCTCGTGCCGCTCATCGACGGCCAGCGTGACGTAAGCGCGATTATCGCGGAATCGCGGCTCGGAGAGTTCGTTACGGCGAAGACGCTGTACGGACTCCTGACGATGGGTTACGTAATTCGCGTCGGAGTCAGCTCGCGGCCGCGCGCTCCGGCGCGTGCGGACGACAAGGCGACCGAACACCGCAATCTCGGCGTCGCGTTTTACAAGACGGGAATGTACGAGGAGGCGCAGCGTGAATTCCGTCGAGTCGATACGCTGCGCGAGAATGACCCGGAGGCCTGCTTTTACCTGGGGCTCGTTGCGCTGCGCCAGCAGCAGTGGGCGGCCGCGGCCCACGCGTTCGAACGGTATGTGAACCAGCAGCATTCCTCACGACCGTCCGTCTTCGTCAATCTCGCGTACGCGTACGAGGAGATGGGTGAGCTTGAACGCGCGCGAACGGCGATGGCCGACGCGCTCTCGCACGGTGGGCGTGGCGACCCGCTTGTACAGACCAACGCCGCCGCGATGGCCGTAGGTGCACATGACTATGAAACCGCGGATGCCGCGCTCGCGTCCGCCAGATCACTCTGGGGAACGCGCCGCCCGCCACCAGCGTGGTTTCACTACGCGGGATTGGCGGCAGCGATGGTAAATGATCTGGACCGCGCCATCGCGTTGCTTGGTGAGGCCGTCCAGGTCTATCCCGGCTACGCGGTCCTGTGGAACAATCTCGCTGTCGCATACGAGGCCCGCGGAGACTTTGACGAAGCACTACGAACAGTCGAACGCGGGCTGATCGAGGATGCAACGCTTCCTCAACTGCATCGCAATTTTGCCGATTCGCTGCAACGTGATGGGCGGTTCGACGAAGCCCGCGAAGCGTATAGGCGCGCGCATTCTCTGGATGCGATATGAGTGACACAGCGGCACGAAGCGTCCTCGTTGTGGACGACAGTGCATTCATGCGCAAGCTGATTGCGGAGATGATCGATGCGCATCCCGGATTTCACGTTATCGGTATCGCGCGTGATGGTGTTGATGCGCTTGCGCAGTTGCGCAAACTCGACCCTGATATCGTCACACTCGATCTGGAAATGCCGAAACTGGATGGCCTCGATGTCCTTCAGCAGATCATGTCTGAACGTCCGCGCCCGGTCGTTGTACTCAGTGCAGGCGGAGTCCAATATGGCGATGCGACGCTTCGTGCACTGGAACTCGGCGCGGTCGATTTCGTGCGAAAGCCGTCCGGCCCGGTTAGTCTCGATCTCCCCGTAATAAGAGACCGATTGCTCGCCGCGCTCGAAGCTGCGTCGCGGGCTACGCTTGCGCCGCCGCCAGTCGTCAGGGCTCACCGTGCAGCACCCGCGGCGGCGACTTCGCATGAGGTCCCGCGCTTTGCGAACCACATTGTCGTTATTGCATCATCGACTGGCGGGCCGCGGGCGCTCGCCGAGATCGTGCCGAAGTTGCCTGCGACGCTGAACGCCGCCGTGGTGATTGCGCAGCACCTCCCGGGCGAATTCACTCCGGCGCTTGCCGAGCGACTATCCCGCGCAAGCGAGATCGCAGTACGCGAGGCAGATGACAGGATGCCGCTCTGCACCGGAACGGTGTATATCGCGCGTGGGGGCGTTAATACAACCGTCACCGGGTTGGCAGGCTCCGCCGTGCTCCGCCAGTCGGTACCGGCGCCGCGCTTCGGCGCGACGCCCAATGCCGACGTGTTATTCGAGTCGGCATCCCAGGTCTTTGGAGCAGAGTGTGTCGCCGTCGTTCTCACGGGCATGGGTCGCGACGGTTCAACAGGTCTGTGCCGGATTCGGGCTGCTGGTGGCCGCGCGATTGTTCAGGATGAGGCGTCGTCCGCTATATATGGAATGCCGCGTTCGGCCCTGGCGGAAGCTGGTGCTGACGAGGTAGTGTCGCTCTCGAATATGGGGAGCGCGATAATCGGCATGGTCCCGAAGGAGCGACTTGAATGGCTGACAGCGTAAGCGAGCTCCAAACCACGTTCGAGCGGTTGAGGAAGGAGATCGAGTCGCGGCAGATGCGCGATGATCCTGCTCTCAAAGCATCGCTCATGGACGTCTATCGGTCTGTCGACGGTTCGCTCGGCCAGCTGACCAGACTGAAAGACGATATTCGCGATCTCGTGGAAAAGTGGAAGTCACGCCGCAACTCGTCGCCAGCGATGGCACCGCAGTTTGCGGGCGCCAGGCCGGTTGTACACGAAGATCACATCGGAGCTTCGACCTTCCTCGAGCGCGGTTGGTCCAAAATCTCGCTGGGCGATTACGAGGGAGCCGAAGAAGCACTCGCGCGCGCCCTGGAGCTCGCGCCGAACAGTACAGAGGGTCAGTCGCTCCTCGGCTGGGCGCAGATGCTGCAGGACAAGCTTGACGCCGCGCTGATGAACTTTCAGTACGTACTTGGTCGGGAACCCGCCAACGCACTCGCCCGCATCAACGTTGGCTACATCTGCCTCAAGAAAGGGATCTTTGGTGAGGCAATTGAACACCTCTCCAAAGCTCTCAGGCAGGATGAGGACGCTAGGGCCAAGCTCTACGCGAATTTCTATCTTGGGCTCGTCTATACCGAGCGCGAGATGTACGAAGACGCCCAGATCTTTTTCGAGCGAGCGATTACCCTGGGGCCCAACCTCGTGGAGGCGTATTTCGAGCTCGGTCACGCACTCTGGCTGGCTGGCGAACGTTCCCGCGCGGTTGCTGTCTGGAAACGGGGGGCTGGCGTGAACAAGTTCAATCCGTGGAGCGTCAAGTGCGCCGAGATGGCTGCCGTGGCTGACCGGGGCGAGAGTCCTCGAAGAGCCTGGTTGTCGCGCGGGGAATAGTCCCGATCGTTGCGAAGTCGGCGTAACCGCCGCGGCCACGCGCTGGCAGTTCATCCAACTCCTCATGGCGCGAGGGGCTCAGATTCAATTAACAACAGATTAAGGTAGTCCTCGTTCCTTGACACCCGGCTCCCGGCGGTCATACACTTCGCGACTATGCCGACACAGCAAGGAAGTTTGTCGAACGATATTGCTCCTTCTGGCGCAAGACGCTGGCTCTGGTGGGGACTCGCCGCGCTGACCCTGGTGGTCGGATATGCGGACCTGTGGCGCGGTGGAGAGACTCTTGCGCCTGTCCTTCTCGTTATTGCGTACTGCGTACTGGTGCCGGTGGCGATCTTGAAACGCTGACCGGCAAGCGCGGTTCCAGCCCGTTCGGCGCATTTTCTGCATTCGGGCGAGTAGCTCAGCTGGTTAGAGCGCCTGCCTTACACGCAGGATGTCGGGGGTTCGAATCCCTCCTCGCCCATCATCGTACTCCGGGGCTATTCAGAACCCGGGCTCAAATCAGGTGTACAAACGTTTACACTTTTGGAGGAGTCTCAGTTGAACGCTCGTAAATCTCTGGTGTTTGCAGCTCTCGCGTTGGTCGGCGTTGCGCCGGCGCACGCGCAGGAGTCCAAAAGTCGCATTACGGTCATGACCTTCAAGAGTTCCGAGAAGGGGATGGGCGCTAAGGCGGCCGAGGAGCTTCGCGACCAGCTCAAGGACAAGTTCAATGCGAAGGATCTCTACGTCCTTCCAACGAAGGACGTGAGCAACACGCTTGTTCAGTCTGGCTTCTCCGCCACCGAACCGCTGGCTCCGAACGACGAAAAGGCGCTGGCGAATCTGCTCCGTGCGGACGAGTTCGTGACCGGTACCGTCGACAAGTCGGCAGCCGGCGACTACACCGTCAATGCTCGGTTAGTACTGGCGAGGGACATCACGCTTTCTCAGGCGTTGCCCCCTGCTACCAACAAGAAGGTTGGCGACGCAATGGACGCCGTCTCCAAATCGATTAGTAACGCGCTCAAGCAGATGGAAGGCGAGCAGCAGTGCGTTGCCAAGGCGCGTACCGGCGACATTGCCGGCGCACTCGCAGCGGCTCAAAAGGGGATTGCGGCCTATCCACAGGCAACCCTCGCGCGTCTGTGCGCTGCTAACGTGCGCTACGCCGCATTTCAGAAGGCTACCAGCCACGCGGATTCAGTAACACTCGCGGACTCTGTGCTAGCGATCACCCGTATGATTGCACAGCTGGATCCCAAGAGCGTGGCCGCGCTCACGTTCAATTCGCAGCTCTACAAGGTTATTGGTGACAGCGCCCAGTCGCGCGCAACTTTGCTCTCGCTTATTCGCGCAGATCCAAACAACGACAAACTGATCACCCAGGTCGTCAACGAGCTCGCGGGCTCCGGTCACGCCTCGGAAGCGATCCCGCTGGTCAAGGAACTGCTCGATCGCTCCCCGGGCGACCCTCAGCTGCTTCGTACAGCATTCCTGGTGTACCTGGCTGCAAGTGATTGGCAGGCTGCCGTGACAGCCGGCCCTGAGCTGATTCGCGCCGACACCGCTGCTGCAGACTCGACATACTTCCCTCGCATGGCCGCCGCATACATGAGCCTGAATCAGGCGAGCGATTCTGCCCAGGCGATCACGATACTACAGACCGGCGTGCAGAAGTTTCCGAACAATGCCGACATGCTCCTCTCGCTTGCTTCGTCGCTGAGAAAGGCCAATCGCGTGCCCGAGTCGCTCGAAGTTCTCAAGCGCGCTATCGCGATCAACCCCAACAACCCCCAAGCGCTGCTGGTCCTTGCTGACAGTTATGCGCAGGCCAACCGGCCGGACAGCGTTGAGGCGCTTCTCCAGCGCGCATCCACGCTCCCGGGCGCTGACAAGCATACGCTTGCGCAGTACGCGCTCGGTCAGGGAAGCAACATGTACAAGGCTGCCAACGCGTCCAAGGACCGTGCAGCATACCAGGCCGCAATCAAGATGCTCCAGCTTTCGGATAGCATCGAGCCATCGGTCGATGCCAAGTTCATCGCTGGTGCGTCTGCTGTCTCGGTCGCACAGAGCGCGTACAACGACGCCAACCCTGCAAAGAGCTGTGAATTGGCTACAACCGCTCACGATGCCCTTGCTCTGGCCCAGGCTGGCGTCCAGGCCGGTATGACCAGCGACCTGTACAAGGCAAGCGCTGCTCAGTATGAGCCGCTTTTGGCCAAGTTCCTCCCAGCGTCTGCCGCGCAGGTCAAGGCGTACTGCAAATAACTTCTGAGGCCGGTTTCATCGGTTAGTTTTCAATCAGCCGCCCCGGTTCGCGCCGGGGCGGTTTTTTGTATATTGGCTGCCTACCCGCTGTCCTCGCCGTATCCCCAAAAACAATCGTGTCCCGACTAGCTGAACGATCGTTCGAAAGTGATTATCACGCGCCCGTTATGGTCGCTCAGGTGATCGCTGCGCTCGATGGCGCCGGTTCCGTATTGGACTGCACGCTCGGCGGCGGCGGACATACGCAGGCGCTTCTGGAGGTCGGTGCGTCCGTGGTCGCGATTGATCGCGACGCCGACGCAATCGCCGAGGCGACCGCGCGGCTGCTTCGCTTCGTGGAGAGCGGTCGATTCCGGCCGGTTCTGGGGGACTTCACCAGAATCGGCGAAATATCAACGCTACGCGATGTCAGTTTTTCGGGCGTACTCGCGGACCTTGGAGTTTCCTCCGCGCAGATAGATCGGGATGAGCGCGGCTTTTCGTTCCGACCCGGGGTTGTTCTCGACATGAGAATGTCCCCCGAGTCGGGCGACTCCGCGGCCGACGTGCTGAACACTGCCTCGATGGAAGAACTCGCGGCAATCTTTCACGACTTTGGCGACGAGCCGCGCGCGCGCAAGCTCGCGAGGGAGGTCGTTCGGCGTCGGTCGACGCGAGAGTTTGTAATCGCGGACGACTTCGTCGGTGCGATCCGGGGAACCTTCGGGGCTTCCGTTGGCGCGCCGGAGTTTGCCCGTCTATTTCAGGCCGTGCGCATTGCAGTGAACGATGAGCTACCAGGATTGGAGCGGGCGTTGCCGCAGCTGCGCGACATGCTGGAGCCGGGTGGATCCATGGCCATCATCGCTTATCATTCGGGAGAAGACCGAATTGTGAAGCACGCCATGCGGACGTGGAGTACCGCTTGTACGTGCCCACCGCGTCAACCAATCTGCACCTGCGGTGGCACCGCGCTCGGAACGTTGGTGTCGCGCAAGTCGATTCAGGCTGATGCCGACGAGCTCGCGCGCAATCCGAGAGCCCGGAGCGCGCGATTGCGTGTGTGGAGGAAGGCAGCGTGACCAAACGTACGCCAACGAAACGACGGAACCAACAACGGCGCGGACGCTGGATTATCGCGGCGTTACTCATCGGCTTTGTGGTCGTCGCTTCGGCGGTGATCTGGCGACGCAGTTACGGAATTACGCAGGCTCGTGAAATCAATCGGCTCGATCAGCGGATGGTGCAGCTGGAGGCGGAACGCGGTCGCGTCGCCGCGCTCATACGCGATGAATCAAGTCTCACACAACTCGGACCCGTAGTGCAGCGGCTCGGCATGCGCGTGCCAGACGACGCGCACGTGCGCAACCTGCCGCGATAGGATGGGCCTAAAGGCACCGACCCGCCTCGCGATCGTCTCCGGCTCGCTGATGGTATTCGCCGTCGCGCTGGTCGCGAAGTCGGGTTACGAGCAGTTATTCCGATACAAGTACTGGAACGCCATTGGCCTCAGGCAGCACTTCGCGTCGTCCGATCTTCCTGCGCCGCGCGGTGACATCCTGGACGCCGGTGGCAATACTCTCGTTGAGAGCCGAGAGATGGTGAGGATCAGCGTTGCGCCGGGCCAGGTCAGGGACAGAGCCGCGCTTGCGCGAGATCTCCGCAACGCGGGGATAGTCCCACGTTTCGTTTCGATGGCGATCGACACGGGAAGAAAGTGGGTGGATATTCCCGGTGCCCATCTCCCGACCGACGTGGCACCCATGGTCTCGATGCGTGGCGTGTATTCCAAGCCCGTCATGGACCGTGTATTTGCGACGTCTGGCGGAATTCGGCGCATTGTCGGACGCGTTGCGCCGAACGGTGGCGCACTCGACGGAATAGAGCTATCACTGGACTCGCTATTGCGGGGCGATACTGCAACAGTCAGAGTCGCGCGCGACAAGAGTGGGCGCCCCATGGACGCTCCGGTGGGCTCCGCCGATCCCGTTCCCGGTGATGCGGTTTACCTGACGATCAATCGAGAGCTTCAGGAGATCTGCGATCGCGCGCTCGCAACTGCCGTCGACAGCCTGCACGCGGATGGCGGCGACATTGTAGTGATGAATCCGGAGAACGGAGATGTTCTCGCGATGGCCAGCAACAGGGCAGACCCGGCTGCGGTTGCGAACACTGCGGTGACGGAACCCTACGAGCCAGGTTCAACGATGAAGCCGTTCGTTGCCGCGCGACTGTTGGGGCTCGGGCGCGCGACGCCAGATGCGACCGTCGATACCCACGGCGGCCGCCTTATCATGAAGGGACGCAGCCGACCGATCACCGATGCCGATGAGCATGCGTCGGTCCTGTCGCTGACGGACGTAATCAAGCACTCCAGCAATGTCGGCATAGTGTTGTTTGCTGAAAGACTTTCCGTCCGTGAGAAGTACGAGATGCTGCGGGACATGGGCTTCGGCGCGCCAACCGGAATTGCATTGCCCGCCGAATCGTCAGGCCTGGTTTGGGATCCGAGACGCTGGTCGTCATCTTCGGCAGCGTCGGTCGTAATGGGCTACGAGGTCTCTGTTACGCCGCTGCAGATGGCGACCGCTTACAGCGCGATTGCGAACGGCGGAGAATTGCTCGAGCCGCACATCGTGAAAGAAATTCGCGCCGCTGACGGAACTGTCCGGTACGACGCGCAGCGGACAGTTGTCCGACGAGTGATGACGCCAGAAGTTGCCGCCCAGGTTCGAGTCATGCTTCGCGACGTCGTCACTGGCGGAACATCAACGAGCGCCGATCTTGCAACGCTCGACGTCGCCGGCAAGAGCGGCACAGCACTCCGGAACGCGAAAGGGCGCTACATTGCCGGCTCGTACAACTCGTCGTTCGTCGGCCTGTTCCCGGTTGACAAGCCACAATTCGTAATTCTTGTGAAGCTGGACAATCCCCAGCTGGGGTTTTTCGGCGGCACCGTAGCAGGCAATGTGACGAACGTTGTATTGCGCGCCGCACTTGCAGCGCGAGACGCGGCCTTGAACCGCGGAGAGCTGGTGGCCTCCATACACGCCCCACGCCCGGATACCACACCAGCGGGCCGCGCCGCCGAGCGCAACCGTGCGGTCTCGGAACGTCGTGTCGATAGCGCCGCGATCGCCGATTCACTGCGTGGTGCGGGACGAGTCACACCGACCGAGTCAGACACAGGGGCCGGCGCGTATTATGTGGTCACGCTTCCGGCGGTCAACAAATCTGTACCACCGGCCGCGTCACTGCGCTGGATTCCGGATGTCTCTGGTCTGCCGATTCGCTCGGCCGCGCGAATATTGCATGCGGCTGGATTTCGAGTCGAGTTGATGCCGGGCTCCCCCGGCGTCACAATTCCGGCTGCCGGGACCTCTCTCGAACCAGGGCGCGTCGTGAAACTGGGAGTTCCCAAATGAGTGGTGCAACGCAAGATCCGATCGTGGCGGCGAAACGAATCGACATCGCGCGCGCCGCAGCAGCGCAGTACGGTTATCCGTCGATCTCGCTTCGTACTATTGCGGTTACAGGAACCAACGGCAAGACCACCACAGTCAACATTCTGCGCTCGCTGTTGGATCTACCGGCTTCGCCGGCCGCATCCATCGGTACGCTTGGCGTCCTGGTTGGAATGGAGGGGCGTCCGATCCCGGGCGGACTGGGTCTCACGACGCCGGGACCCGACGAGTTGCAGCGCGTGTTGCGAGAACTTGTGGATGCCGGGGTTCAATCGGTCGCGATGGAAGTGTCGTCGCACGCTCTGGATCAGCACCGGATTCATGGTATCACGTTCGATGCGGCTGTGTTCACGAACTTCACGCGCGATCATCTCGATTACCACGGCACGATGGAAGATTACTTCGCTGCCAAGGCGAAGCTTGTTGGCTATATAAAGGGTTCTGGCGCCGCAGTGGTGAATGCCGATCAGCCCGAGTGGGAGTCGCTCCCAATCCCGCCGCGGCTCGTTACCTACGGCATAAACAGCGGAGATGTTCGGGCAGAAGACATAAGCTTTGATGCTACGGGGAGCAACTGGACCTTGCGGGCGGGGGATGACTCGGAGTCGGTCCGGTTACCGCTGGTTGGCGATTTCAACGTGATCAATTCACTCGCCGCGGTTGCAGCTGCGCTGTCCGTTGGAATCCCGCTGCGCGCGCTTGCGCACTCTCTCTCGGTGGTTCCACAAGTACCGGGGCGGCTTGAGCTCATCGCCCATTCCCCGCCGATCATTCGCGACTACGCGCACACTCCGGACGCGCTGGTTAGAACGCTTGCGGCTGTGCGCCCGTTCGTTGACGGGAAACTGATCCTTGTGTTCGGGGCGGGTGGCGATCGCGATCCCGGGAAGCGACCGCTTATGGGAGCGGCAGCAGAGGCTGGCGCTGATCGCGTCATTGTCACGAGCGATAACCCGCGCACGGAGGATCCAGACGCGATTATCGACGAGATAGAGCGGGGCATGCACCTGCCGCACGAGCGTCTTGGCGATCGTCGCAAGGCAATCGCACGCGCTATCGAGATCGCGTCGCCAAGTGACACGATTCTCCTGGCTGGCAAGGGACACGAAACGTATCAGGTGGTGGGTACCGAAAAGCGTCCATTCGACGAGCGCCAGGTCGTTGAGGAACTGCTGGGGCTTGCAAGTTGAGCGATAGCTTTTGGGATCTCGATAATGTGGCGCACGCGCTGGAATCCTGCATCGTCGGAACGCCGCCGCGCGGAGATCGTCTGCTCGGCAACGTTTCGACGGATACGCGTTCGATTCGCCCTGGCGACATCTTCGTTGCGCTCGTGGGCGAGCGCTTCGACGGTCACGATTTCTTGCTCGCCGCGGTTGAAGCAGGGGCACGTGCTCTGGTGGTAAGCCACGACGTAAAGGTTGCGTCGGCCGACGTCGCGATTTTTCAGGTTCAGGACACACTGGTTGCACTTGGCTCGCTTGCAAGATTCCGTCGCGTTGTCTGGGGCGGCACGCTCATAGCAGTCGCGGGCAGCAATGGAAAGACCAGTACCAAGGAGCTGCTTAGCGCCGCGCTGGGATCACGCTTAAGAGTACACGCCACGTCCGGCAATCTGAACAATCGTATCGGCGTTCCGCTTACGCTGTTGTCACTGCCCGCAGATGCCGACGTCGCCGTGGTTGAACTCGGCACCAGCATCCCAGGAGAAATTGCAACGCTACGCGATGTGGCGCGGCCGGATATAGCGATTGTCACGTCGATTGCCGAAGAACATCTTGAGGGATTCGGTGACATCGCAGGCGTGCTGCGTGAGGAATCGTCGGTCTTTCGTGGAGTGGCGGTGGGAATTATCCCCGCCGATGATTCCAGGCTCGCCGACGCTGCCTCGCCGGGTCGGCTGGTGCGTGCTGGCCTGGAGCACGGTGACGTACACGCAAGCGCGTGGAAGCTGGATACGGACGGAACCGGCATCGCGATCGTGGACGACATGCTCATTCGCTCACCGCTTCGCGGCGTGCATAATCTACGCAACCTGATGCTTGCTATTGCTGCTGCGCGCGAAGTTGGGGTGGATGCTCGCGATGCGGCCCGTGGGATAGCGACAATGACTCCACCGCCGATGCGCGCCAACTGGCAGAGGTTTGGAAGCGCCCTCGTGATCAATGACGCATACAACTCGAATCCTGGCTCCGCCATTGCCGGAATCGAGATGCTCGCCGCGGCTCCCGCGAGTCAGAAGGTTGCAGTGCTCGGCTCCATGCTGGAACTCGGCGCGAACTCCGATCGATGCCACGACGATGTTGCGCGCGCCGCCTTGGCCTCGCCAGCTGACATCATTGCGGCAGTCGGAGACTTCGTTCCGGCATTTCAACGTATGGCGCCGACTGACAGGCGCGTAGTAGTCGCAACAGACATCGAATCGCTTTGGGCCGCACTTGAACCGCGGCTCGATCGCGACGCAACGATATTGCTGAAAGCCTCGCGTGGTGCCAAACTCGAGCGAATCCTTCCACTAATAACTAGCTGGGCGACCCGAGATTGCTGAATTTTCTACTTGTCCCGTTCGCCAGACACCTCGGGTTCCTCCGATTGTTCGGCTACATCAGCTTCCGCGCCGCCGGCGCTGCGGTCACCGCGCTGTTGCTCACCTTTCTCGTCGGCCCGCTCATCATTCGGGCGCTTCGTCGAAACCGAGTCGCTCAGGTTGTCCGCGAAGGCACGCCGGAGAGTCACGCGTCCAAGTCCCAGACGCCGACAATGGGCGGTTTGATTATCATCACCGCGACGATCATCCCAACGCTGCTGTGGGCGCGCCTCAACAATCGGTACATCTGGATATGCATGATTGTCATGGTATGGATGGGAGGCATCGGATTCCTTGATGACTTCCTCAAGTTGCGTCAGAAGGCACGCAAGGAGGAGAACCACGGGCTGATCGAGCGATACAAGCTGGCCGGCCAGATCGCGCTGGGCCTCGCGCTCGGCATCTACGTCTGGCAGTTTCCGCTTTCCGCGCTCCCCGGTGCGTCGACGACGCTACCGTTCTACAAGTATCTGCTGATAGTACCGCTCTCACCCGCGTTCGCATGGCTTTATGTTCTCTTCGTCACGTTTGTCATGGCGGGAAGCAGCAACGCCGTCAACATGACAGACGGGCTCGACGGACTGGCCGCCGGACTCGTCGCGATTGCGGCATTGTCGTTCGCGGGCTTCGCATACGTGATAGGCCGCGTTGACCTGAGTCGCTTCCTTGGCTTGTTCTACATGAGTGGCTCCGGCGAACTCACGATCTTTTGTGCATCAGTCATGGGTGCTTGCATCGGCTTTCTCTGGTTCAACACCTATCCGGCCGAGATATTCATGGGTGACACGGGATCGCTTGCGCTCGGCGGAGCACTTGGCGCGATCGCGGTGATGCTCAAGTCGGAGTTCCTGCTTCTATTTGTTGGCGGGTTGTTCGTGGCCGAGATGATTTCGGTCATCATACAGAGATATGTGTTCAAGTATCGCAAACGTCGCTACGGGATCGACTACGCGCGGACGCATCGGGTGTTTCTCCGAGCACCTCTGCATCACCATTTCGAGATGAAAGGGTGGACCGAATCACAGGTTGTGGTCCGGTTCTGGATCATCGGAGTGCTCTGCGCATTTCTGGCCTTCAGCACGCTCAAGCTCAGGTGAGTCGAATGCCGTTGCGCGAGTTGCCACCTATTGCGGCGGGTGAAATCGCAGTCATCGGATTAGGGCGAAGCGGGATGGCCGCGTCTACTCTGCTGCTGTCACGCGGTCGCGAAGTGTACGCGTGCGACGACAGCGTCTCAGCCAACGTAGCGGAGGCAGCGGCGGAACTATCGACCCGCGGTGCGACAGTGCAGACCGGAGGGCACGATGCCTTGCGCATCGGGCGCGCGGCAGCGGTCGTCGTCAGTCCGGGCGTACCACCCGATGCGGCTCCGATCGTTGCAGCTCGAAACGCCGAACGAGAGATAGTCAGCGAGATCGAGATCGCGCTTCGATACACGCCGGATCTGCACTACATCGCAGTGACGGGCACCAATGGCAAGACGACTACAACGGCACTGATAGGTCATCTGCTTCGCTCGCTCGGTGTCGACGCGCCTGATGCAGGCAATATTGGCACACCGCTTTCTGCTGTAGTAAACGCGGCGGTACTCCCGGATTGGGTGCCGCTCGAACTCTCGTCGTTCCAGCTCCACGACACGCCAGGAATTGCGCCGAACGTTGGCGTGCTTACGAACCTCAGCGCCGACCATCTCGATCGTTACGCCAGCGTCGAGGAATATTTTGGTGACAAGGCGCTCATGTTCCGGAACGCGACGCCGGAATCGCGGTGGGTGATCAACGGCGATGATGTGGCGTCACTGCAGATGACTCGCGGCATAACAGGTACGAAACATCGCTTCAGTCTGCTGGCGTCAGCGGACGCGTGGTACGATCGCGATTCCGACTACCTGACAGTTCATGGAGAGATGCTATTGCCAAGAAAGGATCTCGCTCTCCTCGGCGACCACAACGTCGCCAACGCGCTTGCCGCGTCCCTCGCGGTCATCGACGCGAGCGAGCAATTCAATACATCGGAATCTCGCCGCGGTATCGCCGATGCGCTTCGAAGCTTCCGCGCGATGCCAAACCGACTTGAGATCGTCGGCGAGTGGAACGGAATCGAGTGGATCAATGACTCCAAGGCGACAAACGTCGCATCGACGCTCGTTGCGGTGCAGGGCATGACGCGACCCACGGTTCTGCTGCTTGGCGGCCGCCACAAGGGTGAGCCGTACACGGCACTTGCCACGCCGATACAGTCACACGTAAAACATATCATCGCATTTGGCGAAGCCGGACCTATTGTCGAGCACGATCTCGCAGGAGTGGCTCCACTGACGCGCGTGGATGGTTCGTTCGAAGATGTCATGACGACGGCGCGAAAACTCGCCGCTGTCGGCGACGCAGTGCTGCTGTCCCCTGCGTGTTCGAGCTACGACATGTTCAATAACTATGTAGAGCGCGGAATACGGTTCCGCGCTCTTGCCGAGAGCCGCGATGGCTGACGTTGTAACGCACGTTCGGTATCGCTGGCACATGCGGTGGGAAGCCCGACTACTCACCATGCTGACTCTGGTCTTCCTCGCCGTTGGACTGGTGACAGTTTACGGTGCGAGCATGATCGTGGCCCAGCAATCCGGGCATAACGGCGCATACTTTGCCCTTCGGCAACTCAGCGGCATTGTCGCGGGGCTTGTCATCTTCGCGATCGCCGCCAAGGTCGATGCCGAGAAGTGGTATGACTGGGCATGGCCAATAATGATCATGTCGCTGGTGCTTCTGGCGCTTGTGGTGATGCCGTTCACTGCGCGATGGGCGCCGCGCGTTCACGGCGCTCGACGGTATCTGTTCGGCGCAAGCATCCAGCCGTCAGAACTCGCAAAGCTGTCCGTAATCGTGTGGACGTCAATGCTGGTAGTAAGGAAGGGTGCGGTCATGCGCCACCTGCGGAAGGGTCTGCTTCCGTTTCTCGTCATCATTGGCTTGCTGGACGCGCTCGTTTACGTGGAGCCCGATCTGTCATCGGCGATGTTCTATACGCTGATCATGGGGATCATCCTTTTTGCCGCCGGCGTCCGGATCGGGCACTTCGTGGCGCTCGTGATCATCGCGATTCCGGTGCTCTATTCGAGAGCTGAAAAGCTCCAGTACGTCATGCTGCGGATGACGTCATTCTTCAACCCTGGCAGTTCTCCGCACGTCGACTACCAGGCCAGGCAGGCACTTATCGCGATTGGTTCCGGAGGACTGTTCGGCGTCGGGATCGGCCAGGGTCGTCAGCAGTATGGCTTTCTCCCGTTCGCGTATGACGATTTCATAGCGGCGATAATCGGAGAGGAAGTCGGTTTTGTGGGTCTGACGCTCCTGGTGCTCGCGTTTGTCGCCTACGCCTATCTCGGTTTCCGAATTGCGAAATCGGCACGGAGCAAGTTCCAGCAGCTCATGGCGGTTGGGATCGTCACTACGGTTGTCATCAGCGCATTCCTGCACATAGGCGTAACGATTGGACTGCTGCCGAACACGGGACTTACGCTTCCGTTCATCTCGTACGGGCGTTCCAGCATGCTAATGACTCTACTTCTTACAGGAATCCTTGTGAACATCGGGAGCGAACGCGAGCGAGTTATGGGCGAAGGCGCTACCAACCCGCTCATGGCGGTCGAAGAGTGAACGTTCTCTTTGCCGGTGGTGGGACAGGCGGACATCTGTATCCGGCACTCGCAATCGCTCGCGCGATGGTCGAGGCCGATCCGGGAGTGAAACCGTTCTTCATTGGCGGTGAGCGCGGGATTGAAGCGGAGGTTCTTCCACATTCCGAATTTCCGTTCGCGCTATTCGATCTCCACCCACTGTACCGTTCGGAACCATGGCTCAACTACAGGACGCTTGCGGGTGCCACATCCAGTTGGCGCGGGATCTCGAGGGTTGCGTCTGAGCTGAAGCCGTGCGCGATTGTGGCGACGGGTGGCTATGCCGCCGGGATCGCACTCGCCTATGCGGCCTGGAGCGGCATCCCGATCGTGATGCAGGAGCAGAACAGTTTTCCGGGATTGACGGTACGCCGTTTTTCGTCCAGGGCTGCCCAGATTCACCTGGGATTCCCGGAAGCGGCAGCGAGGCTCCGAGTAGGGAAGGCCACCGAGGTGTTTCAATCGGGGAACCCGATCGATCGGCCGTTTTCTTCGGACGGACGCCCGTCCAGAGAGGACGCAGCAAAGCGGTGGGGCTTCGAAGGACCGACCCTACCAACCCTTCTTGTTTTTGGAGGAAGCCAAGGTGCGGAGGGTATCAATTCAGTTGTCGCGCGCTGGGCGTCAGGCGGTGGCGCACGCTCGATCAGGGTAATCTGGTCAACGGGCCGAGCCAACTATGCCCATTATGCCGGACTCGGAAGGGAGTCGGTCAGGGTCGTCCCGTTCATATCGCCGATGTCGGAGGCTTACTGTGCCGCCGACCTCGCAATCACCCGGGCGGGCGCGATGACCACGGCGGAGCTGTCTGCCTGGGGAATCCCGGCCATCCTCGTTCCCCTGCCGACGGCAGCCGCGGACCACCAGGCCGCAAACGCACGGGCGATGGCAGCGGCCGGCGCTGCGGTTATGATCCAGCAGAGCGAATTCACCCCCGCGCTGCTTACCAAGACCATTTCTGGGCTGATCGGCGATGATTGCGCACTGGCTGCTATGCGTGAAAAAACGCTACTACGCTCTCGACCTAATGCCGCACAAGAGATTGCTGCCAATATACTTAGCATGGATTGCTTCAAGTGATGTCTGATGTGTTTTCACCGTCAGATGACCCCCGACCCATCCATTTCATAGGTATATCCGGCGCTGGCATGAGTGCGCTGGCGGAGTTGTTCGCGAGGCGTGGAATCAGGGTAAGTGGATGTGATTCGAATCCCGGAGGCGCATCGGCGGACCTGGCCCATTTGGGGATCCACGTGGCCGATGGCCACTCGCCGAGTCATATCGCCGACGCACGGGCAGTCGTGTACACATCCGCGATCAGCGACGACAATGCGGAGCTCGCGGCGGCACGTTGTGCCGGGATCCCAGTGGTCCGTCGTGCCGAGGCGCTTGGGGCGGCGGTCAATGCCGGAGACGTGGTTGGAGTGGCTGGAACACATGGAAAGACTACGACGACGGTGATGACAACCGGGGCGTTGCGGTCGGGTGGGCTGGACCCGACCGGAATCGCAGGCGGGCGAGTTGCGGCGTGGGATGGCAACATGAGCTTTGGCTCCGACAGACTCTTTGTCGTGGAAGCCGACGAGTATGATCGCTCGTTTCTAGCGCTCAGGCCTACAGTCGCAGTTGTCACCAACGTGGAGGCAGACCACCTCGATATCTATGCTGACCTGACGGATATCAGGGACACGTTTGCGAAGTACGTCGCGGGTGCTCGGGCGATTGTGTTGTGCAGTGACGATACCGGAGCCAAATCGCTGGATCTGCCTCAGACAGCCGAAATAATCCGATACGGCCTCAACTCTCCTGACGCTCGTCTGTTGGCGACCGGGATTCGGTCCGTCGATGGAGGGTCCGTCTTTTCAGTAGTCTATGACGGGGATCAGAACGCGGACGTGCGTCTGCGGGTACCGGGGCTCCACAACGTGAGAAACGCGCTCGCCGCGATTGGCTCGGGGATAGCTCTTGGGCTGGAACCGTCGGTGCTTGCGCAGGGGCTGGAGGCATTTACGGGGGTGGAGCGGCGGTTTCAGCGAATTGCCGACGTGGCGGGTGTTTCGATCGTCGACGATTACGCCCATCATCCTACCGAAATCGCGGCTACGATCGAGGCTGCGCGGAGCGCGTTTCCGGGTCGTCGCTTGATAGTTGCTTTCCAGCCGCATCTCTACAGCCGAACGCGCGATTTCGCAGATGCATTCGGGCGTGCGCTCGCCGGCGCGGACGTAGTCTTCCTGACGGAGTTGTATGCGGCGCGGGAACAGCCAATTCCTGGAGTCAGCTCGGATCTCATTGAGAACTCCACTCGGGAGGCCGGTGGGCTGCTCAAGTGGCGCGGCGAACGAGCCGAACTCGCGGCCGCGCTGGCCGCGGAGGTGCGGCGTGACGACGTGGTGATAACTGTTGGTGCCGGCGATATAACGCGAACCGCGCGAGAGCTTACGGACATTTTGACACAATCCAACTCCCTGTGAAGCTTCCGGAGCGATTGAAGAAACCGGGCTACAGATATGTCGCTGGAATTCTTCTCGCGATCGTCGTCGTGACCGCGCCTCAGTGGGGGCGAGCCAATCTTCGGAAGCTGGCCTACTTCCACGTCCGCAAGTTGGAGATTCGCGGTGTGAAATATCTGCAGCCGGACGACGTTGTCGCGCGGCTCAGAGTCGATACGTTGCGGTCCATAATCGACGATGTGACCCCGTTGGAGGCTCGGCTGCGCACGCTACCGCAAGTCGCGAGCGTGGATATCAGTCGTCGTTTTCCGGGAACGCTGATAGTGACGATCCAGGAGAACCTGCCGGTCGCGTTGGTGCCGCGAGGCGACGGACTGCAGCCATACGACTCGTCAGGGCGGGCGCTTCCGATCGATCCGAGTCGTGCGACTCTCGATCTTCCCATTCTGACTGTCCCGAATCGCGGCGCTCTCCGGCTCATCGGAGAGCTGCGTGCGACCGACCCTGCGATGTTCAATCGTATAAGTGAAGTAGCGCTAGTGGGTGCGGATCTTGTCTTTACGCTAAATTCATCCCTACGCGTGCGTGCATCGGCGGGGGTGGCCCCACAACGCTTCCGGGATATCTTTCCCGTTGAATCCGACCTCGCGAGCCGCAATGAGCGGGCAGCAGAGCTGGACATCCGTTATCGCGATCAGGTTGTCGCAAGGCTTGAATGAACGTTGAACGAGTAGTCGCCGGGCTCGACATAGGCTCTGCGAAAACCACCGCCATAATCGCCGAAGCGGTTGGCGACCGACATCCCACAATCCGGATCCTCGGTGTGGGGCAGGCGCGCACAACCGGCCTCCGGCGCGGAATTGTCTCCGACATCGAAGAGACCACGCGTTCGATACAGAAGGCGATGCAGGACGCCGAGCGAATGGCGGGCACGCGGATAGAGTCTATCTACGCGGGGATCGCGGGCGAACACGTGAACGCGATGACAAGCACCGGCATAGTCGCGGTGAATGGCGAAGAGATATCGCGAGCCGATGTCGATCGTGCAAATGATGTCGCGCGGGCGCAGGCAATACCGCAGGATCGCGAGCTGCTTCACGCGATCCCGCAGGAGTACACGGTCGACAAGAATGCGGGCGTTCGCGATCCGATCGGTATGATCGGTACGCGCCTCGAGACCGAGATGTATCTGGTGACGATCGGCAGCTCGCCGGCGATGAATCTGCGCAAGAGCGTGGAGCGCGCCGGCTACCGGGTCCGCGATCTCGTGCTCGAGCCACTGGCCAGCGCGCTCGCCGTGCTCACCGACGATGAAAAGGAGCTCGGTGTCGCTCTCGTTGAACTCGGCGCTGGAACCACCGACATCGCAATCTTCCACGAGGGCAAGATCCGACATCTTGCTACGCTCGTGTACGGCGGCAACATCGTCACGAACGACATCGTGCATGGTCTGGGCGTTACGCAGGCTGACGCGGAACGGCTGAAGGAGCGATATGGCAGCGCGTACGAGCCGATGGTCGATCCCGAAGACGTGATCCAGCTTCCGAGCACGGTTGCGCAGGGCGACCGGCAGATTCCTCGGGAATTGCTGGCGCACATCATCCATCAGCGGATGGATGAGATTTTCGACATGGTCCATCGTGAGATTCACGGTGCCGGCTATGGATCCAGGCTGGCTGGCGGAATCGTTCTCACCGGCGGCGGGGCCGCGATGGAAGGGATCACAGAGCTTGCGGCAAGCGTGTTCGGCACTGGCGTGCGCGTCGGCGTTCCGGGTGAGCACGTTGGAGGCCTGAGTGACTCCGTCGAAGCTCCTCGATTTGCGACAGCGGTCGGGCTTGCTCTCTATGGCGCCAATCGTCTCGTGGTCGCTGGTGGGCCACCAAGCTCCAAGCGCAACTTCAATTCGCCGGGCGTGGACAAGCTTGCCAAGCGAATGAAGAATTGGCTAGAGGACTTTTTCTAGGCTGATTGTTCGCCATCGGCCGAGCGATCCCGGTTACTGGAAGTTTCTCTAGGAACTTCCATTCGTGAAAATGGGAGACTCTCCGAGGTGCTGGAGGACTCCTCCAGGCTCTGGTCGGGTTCGGCTTATGTTTGCGCTGTGCGTGTCTGCCGCAACGCAAGCCGCAAAGATTTAGCTGAGGACTCGTGAGCCGCGAATCCCGCAATGTCGCAAAGCTGCCAGCGATTCAATTTGTGTGGATAAAGTGCTGCGGAAACGCGATCTGAATTGGATGACGCTGGATCGTGATTTGGGCATGGTCGCGCGCTCGATTTTCGCGTATATTAGCGCGTCGATCTGAACCTGTCGCCTACCCGCCTAGGAGTGCACGCCGCGATGATATTTGAGTTTGAGGAGAACACATCGCAGAACGCTCGGATGAAAGTCGT
>JBDTAZ010000172.1:0-7381 GCA_039924325.1 Gemmatimonadaceae bacterium | reverse complement strand
CTAGCCTCATCCTCCGTCAAAACACGACCCTCGCGATGTGCGAGATGCGCTGATTGAGTGAATACGAGGAGCTCGTTAAGAATGTGTACACTCAACCCATCAATCAGTTTCAATCCCGCGGCCAATCTCACACCGCTGAGAAAGTTCATCGCTTCCTCGAAAGGCAGGCTTCTGGCGTACCGCAAAGTACCGTAAGCGCGCCACAGTTTATCCTCTAGAATATACTCCGCATCACGCAAAAGCACTCTGCGTGCCTCGAGCTCCTTGTCGATCACGTGCCGCACGATATCCTGGAGATAATCCAGCAGATCCTGCTCGGACTTGCCGAGGGTCGTCTGGTTGGAAATCTGGAACAGATTCCCGATGACCTCGCTCCCCTCCCCATATAAGCCTCGGTAGGTCAGCCCAACCTGTTGAAGCCCGACCAGTACTCGGCCAATCTCCTTAGTGAGCACAAGCGCCGGGAGGTGCACCAGGACCGAGGCACGAAGCCCAGTGCCGACGTTCGTGGGACAGGCCGTCAGGAAGCCAAATTCGCGATGATAGGCAAATGGAACCCGCTGCCCGAGCTCTATGTCGATGTCGCGCACTTCACCGAACGCCCGCTCCAGATCAAGCCCCGACCGGAGGGATTGGATCCTGAGATGATCCTCCTCGTTCACCATGATGGCATAGTCGTGGCCGACATGCACGGCTGCGCCGCTGCGGGGCTCGGAATGGATATCGAGTGCCGCGAGCTCCTTGCTCACGACGTGTCGCTCATGAAGTAGCAGCCTGTCGGTCTCTTCCAACTGATCGACACGCACCAGAACGCCGTCCTGTGCCGACGGTATCAGCGCCAGCGCATCACGGACCTGTGAAAGAATGCGAAGTCGCTCACCGTCTCTTGCACGCCCTGAGAACGCGTAACCCTCAACGTTGCGGGCAAGCCGAACGCGGCTGGATACAACGACACCGGCCTGTTCGCCGCTTCCATCCATCCAGCCAAGCCCACCATCAGGAAGTGTTGACGGATCGAATGTCATTCTATCGCTCGCAGCTGATCGCGCAGTGATGCGGCGAGTTCAAACTCTTCATTGCGAATGGCACGTTCGAGCCGCTCGCGGAGTCTGTCGGGCGACGTCGGAAGCGGAGCGTCAACAAGAGTCGAACCGCCGGGACCACCGACGTACTCGCGACCACGGTGCTGACCGAGCCCGTGCACCTTCCGAAGCAAATCGCGCAGGCTCTGCTCGAACGCGGTATAGCAGTACGGGCAACCCAGGCGTCCTGTCTGACGGAAGTCGCGCAACGTGGAACTGCAGAAAGAGCACCGGACGGCGTCCGTCTGCGAAGATGGAATGTGCTGTTGCACAGATTGCAGGAAGTCGCCAATCGCGGCAGGCGGCGTCGCAACAGACGCCTGTAGTCCGCGCTCCGCCGCACACTGTTCGCAAAGGCGAACCTGGCGGACGCCGTTCCCGTCGATTTCGGTGACGGTGATCACAACGTCTTTTTCCTTGCAGACTTCACACAGCACTGACCCCGCCTCCTTCGCCCCGGGCGATTTTCCTCAACTTTCCTTCCTTCAACTGATACACCGCATGCGCCCGCTCGGCCAGAGACATGTTATGCGTTACAACCACCATGCCGACCCCGAGGTCCCGTACCACCTCGGTTAGAAGGTCATGCAGAAGCTCGCCGTTGGCCAGATCCAGGTTCCCCGAGGGCTCGTCGGCCAGGACTACACCAGGGCGGGCCGCAAGCGCCCTCGCCACGGCCGTGCGCTGCTGCTCGCCACCGCTCAGCTCGCCAGGCCGATTGTGCAGCCGGCCTCCCAGCCCGACACGCTCGAGCAGCTCTCTTGCGCGAGCCTCTGCCTCGCTGGCGCCCTGCCCAGCGATGCGAAGCGGAAACGACACGTTCTCGAGCGCGGAAAATTCCCGAAGCAGGTGATGGAATTGAAAGACGAATCCAACTCCTCGGTTGCGGACGTCAGCAAGCTCCTGATCGGACCTATCCGAAAGCGTGCGGTCGGAAAGCAGCACGTCGCCCGAAGTCGGACGGTCGAGGCCGCCAAGTATGTGGAGCAACGTGCTCTTACCCGACCCACTCTCACCAATAATCGCGATCATTTCGCCGGACTGCACGCAAAGGTCCACACCGCGCAGCACGTCGAGCGGCGCTCCGTCGCCGCCAATGTAGCGCTTGGTTACAGCACGGCTTTCGAGAACGTTCGTCATTCCGACCGAATCGCGTCGACAGGATAAAGCTTTGCGGCCTGGATCGCCGGGTACAACGTCGCGAGCCCTGCTATGACGAGGCTGGCCACAACAATCAGAATCACATCGCGGGACTGCGTGGTCACAGGAAGGTGATCGATGAAATAGACGGATGGATCGAGTTTGATGAACTTGTACTTGTCGAGTGCAAGCGCACCTGCGAAGCCCAGTATCAAACCGATTCCCGTTCCCACTGCGCCGATCACAAGGCCCTGGACGAGGAATATGTTCCGCACAGCGGAGGAACGAAGCCCCATCGCCTTCAGAATCCCGATCTCGCGCGTCTTGTCGTGCACAACCATCGATAGCGTGCTCACGATGTTGAACGCCGCAACGATGACGATGAGCAACAGTATCACGCCCATCCCGAGCTTCTCGAGCTTGAGTGCCTGAAAGAGTGAGTGATTCTGTTCCTGCCAGTCGACTGTCCTGTACGGAAATCCCAGGTGATCGGTAATTGCAGACGCGACGATGCCGGCGTTCCATCGATCAGTAGTGCTTACTTCGAGCCCCGTAACGGCGCTATCGATTCCGGCGAACTGCTGCGCTGCCTTCAACCCGATGTACACGTACGCGTTGTCGTACTCATACATGCCGGTCTGGAACACACCGGTAACCTCGTATCGGTACACACGCGGTACGTATCCGCCGGTCGCGGCATTCTGCTGTATGCCGGCGACCGAAATCAGGTTGATACTGTCTCCGGGCCACACGTTGAAGCGTGACGCGAGCAGATTCCCGATGACAACTCCGTGGTCTGTTCCGTCCTTGCTCGCGAACGAAAATTTCCCTCGCACGGCATGTTCTCGAATGGTCGTGACTTCAGGGTAGCCGGATCCCGGCCCCGGAATCCCAACCACATACACTCCACTCGCGTATGCTCGGCCGGCGTTCATCGCACCCTCGCTCTGAATGAACGGCGCGGCCGCAACGACTCCACGGACTTCGCGCACTTTTTTGAGCGCGAATCGCCAGGAGTCCATTGTAAGGTCATCGCCGTATGTCAGAACACGGATGTCAGGACTTCCCACGAGTATCTTCTCGCGAAGATCGTGCTGCAGCCCATTCATCACCCCGATGATGATTATCAGCGCGCTCACGCCAATCGCGACCCCTGCGATGGCGATGACGCTGATGAACGAGAGCAGCCTGGACCCGCGCCGACTCCGCAGATACCGCCAGGCGATTGCCAGCTCCAGACGGGTCATTCCGGTCGGAGTGTCGGAAAGAGAATGACGTCGCGAATGTGTTGAATCCCCGTCAGGTACATCAGGAGCCTGTCGAGCCCGATGCCAACACCGCCTGTTGGCGGCATCCCGTACTCCATCGCCCGAAGATAATCCTCATCAACCCCAGCGGCTTCCTCGTCGCCCTCTGCGCGCAATCGCGCCTGAGCCTCGAATCGCTCACGCTGATCGATCGGATCGTTCAACTCGCTGAATGCGTTCGCAAGCTCACGCCCGTTCGCGAACAATTCGAATCGTTCCGTCAGCCTCGGATCGCCACGTTTTGGCTTGGCAAGCGGAGACAGCTCGACCGGATAGTCA
Source organism: Gemmatimonadaceae bacterium (assembly GCA_039924325.1). Lineage (GTDB taxonomy): Bacteria > Gemmatimonadota > Gemmatimonadetes > Gemmatimonadales > Gemmatimonadaceae > Fen-1247. The sequence goes on along the minus strand of JBDTAZ010000172.1, from coordinate 3,573 downwards.
ATTACGAACGTGGGCTCAACAATCCGCGACTCAACGAGTTGCTGGAAAATCTCGTCCATCAACTTCGGTCGACTCATCGTCTCGGCGCGTTGCACTCCGATTCGTTGTGCCCGCTGAATGAGGCCGGGGTGATCGAGTGCGAGAATATCCTCTCCGAGCCCGGTGTTGACTGACGCCAACCACTGCTTCCGCACAAACGGCGTGGTAAACGCAGGCGCAGCATCCACGTACTGTGGTATCGCACGGACCGCGTCAGCCGCAACCACGATCAACCGCTCGACGACGTCCATCATTACTTCGTAGTCGGCGTACGCCTCGTAAAACTCGAGCATCGTGAACTCCGGATTGTGAGTTCGATCGATACCCTCGTTGCGAAAATCGTGGCCAATCTCGTAAACACGTTCGAGACCACCGACAATCAACCGCTTGAGATATAGCTCATCCGCGATGCGGAGGAACAGCGACATGTCGAGCGCGTTATGACGAGTGGTAAACGGGCGCGCAGCGGCGCCACCGTATAGAGGTTGGAGCACTGGAGTTTCGACCTCCAGGTACTCTCGCGCATCAAGGAACGAACGAATCGCGCTCGTCATGCGCGCTCGGGCAACGAACGTAGCGCGGACTTCCGGATTGACGGCCAGGTCGGCGTAGCGCTGGCGAAAACGCTGCTCAGGATCGGTGAACCCGGAGTGGCGAATGACACTTCCGTCAGCAGCGGTCTCTTCCTTGCCAAACGGCAACGGTCGAAGCGACTTAGCCAGTACCGCAAAGCCGGACGCACGAACGGTGGGTTCGCCGCTCCGCGTGCGAAATATTACGCCGACGACGCCAATCACATCGCCGATGTCGAGAAGGTCGAGATGCGCATAAACGTCTCCAATCTCGTCTCGGCGGAAATACAGTTGCACGCGGCCACTGGCGTCGGCCAGATGTGCGAACGTGGTCTTGCCGTGGGCGCGCATCGACACGATCCGGCCAGCAACGCGCACGACCTCAACTGATTCGCCAGCTGGATCCTCTGGAGCCAGCGCAACGGCCGCCTGCGCACTGTGCGTCCGCGCAAAGCTGTACGCGAACGGCTCCACGCCGGCTACGCGAAGCGCGTCCAACTTTTCGCGCCTTGCCGCCAACACGAAATTCAGCTCATCGCTCATACTTGCCCCTGCTCCGCCTGCATTTTCAGATATGCTTCGATGAACGGATCAATACCACCGTCCATCACCTTTTGAACATCCGGAATCTTCAACTCGGTGCGGTGGTCATTGACCATGGTATACGGCTGAAATACATAGCTGCGGGTCTGATTGCCGAAACTCACCGATGCCTTGGTCGCATCCACCTTCGCCTTTTCCGCCTCTCTGCGCGCTACCTCGGCCTGATATAGCTTGTTCTTCAACATCTTCATTGCTGTAGCCTTGTTCTTGTACTGCGAACGCTCCTGCTGCGATGCAGTAACGAGACCCGTAGGTATGTGCGTGATACGCACCGCAGAACTGGTCTTGTTCACGTGCTGACCGCCGGCACCCGACGCGCGGTACACATCGATGCGAAGGTCGTCTTCCTTGATTTCAATATTGATCTCCTCGTTCACAACCGGATAGACGAAGATCGACGCAAAACTCGTGTGGCGGCGCGCGTTCGAATCGAACGGAGATATTCTTACGAGCCGATGCACACCCGCTTCGGGCTTGAGAAAGCCGTATGCGTGATCGCCGCTGATTTCCAGAACAGCGCCCTTGATACCCGCTTCCTCGCCCTCACTTCGATCGAGTATCTCGACACTGAAGCCGCGGCGTTCTGCCCAGCGGGTGTACATTCGCATCAACATCTCGGCCCAGTCCTGCGCCTCGGTGCCACCGGCGCCTGCGGCGATTTCGACCTGTGCGTTGCGGAAGTCATCCTCGCCACGGAGTAGCGAGCGCAACTCGAAAGCGGAAATCGCATCGTCGAGGGCATTAAGTTCGGAATCAAGATCGGCGATCATTTCGGGATCAGGAGACTCGCGCAACATCTCGTCGAGTTCCACCGCGCTCTTTGCACGGGCGTCGAGTCCGTCGAAAGGATCCAGCCAGGTCTTGAGGATCTTCGTTTCCTTTACCACAACCTGCGCAGCGTCGCGATCGTCCCAGAAGTCGGGTTCAGATGTGCGCGCCTCTAGCGCAGTCAGACGCTCCTGCTTCCCGGCGATGTCAAAGATACCTCCGGAGTTCCGCGAGACGTTGTGTGCAGCGTTCGAGCAAGCGCGCCCGTTCGTGATCAAGCATGGTGGATTATAAGTGCGAGATGTGGAAGGCTGTTAGTCGGTGCGAATCGAGCCGCGAATCGAGCCGCGGAAAGACCCGCGGAAAGACCCGCGCAACGAGCCGCAAATCGAGCCGCAAATCGAGCCGCGGACCGTCATCCCCGCGAAGGCGGGGATCCGGCTGACGCCGACCCGAGTTCTGCTGACATCGCCTTCAGAGAACGATAACATGGATCCCCGCATTCGCGGGGATGACGTTGGTACTTTCGCCGGGATGACGGTCGTGCTTTGGCGGGAATGAAAGTCGTACTTTCGCGGGGATGACGGCCGTACTTTCGCTTGGATGACGGTGGTGCTTCGCTGCGTTGGCTATTGCCAAACCGTGGCTTTGAAATAGCGAACGGGCCGCCCTTAGAAAAGTTTCTTGCCGCTTGCGAGAACGTCGTTCAGCGCATCCTGAAAGTGCGTGGTGGACCCGGCGAAGTCGCGTCCAACCTGGTCAACGTATTCCTCGTAGCTCTTCTTTATCTCGTCCCTGAACAGCGTCTTGAGCGTTCCGTCGCGGAGCCCCTCCGCGTGTCGAGCAGGATGATACGCGACGATGTCAGATACCAAGGCCCGGGCAAGCCGCTTGGCGCGCAGCGCCGGATCTCTTGTGAGGAACGGATTGATGGACCGACGCTGGCCTTCTGGTTCCGGGTGTGTGGATTCGGACGCGGCAGGCTGTGAAGGACGTAGCGAAGCAGGCGCGGGTCGCTGCGGCGCCGCCCATGGTGATGGCGCAGTGGACTCCGGCTGCGGCGATGCTACGGGAGCGCTGGCGACCGGAGCTGACGGGTGCGCATCAGACGCCGGCGTGGCAAATGGTGATCGATCAATCTCGTGGTGCGGTGCAGGCGCCGAGGCTGACGGAGCCGGGCTCCAGTCAGGCGTCGATTCGACCGTCGGGGTCGACGGGGCTGGACGTTCGACAGGCGCGGAACTCCATTGCTGGGGCGCTGGAGCAGGCGCTGGCGCTGGAGCAGGCGCTAGTGGCGGCGCAACGGCTGCGGGAGAAACCGCTGCGGGTGCTGGAGTTGGCGCGGGAATTGGCGACGCATGCGGTTCCGCGCGCGGTGCTTGAGTCGCTGCCGGAGCCAGGTGATGTGCTGGAACCACGATGACCGCAGAGCAAACCGAGCAGCGCGCGCGGACCCCATTGGCCGGAACCTTGTCCGGATCCAGTTCGAATTCGGTCAGACACGATGAGCACTGCACGATCATTGGCGTCATTGACGGGCACCGGTTTCAGTCAACTGCGATGTCGAAGTCTCGGATCTGTCATCAGTGCG
>JBDTAZ010000171.1:0-7406 GCA_039924325.1 Gemmatimonadaceae bacterium | reverse complement strand
GCAACATGTCACTCATGCGGATGGCGGCAGACGTCTCTCCTACGATTATCGGCACAATGGGCGTCTCACCCGGCAATGGCTTGAAACCGGCTTCCTCGATCGCACCCCTGAAGTACTTGGCGTTCTCTCTCAACCGCGTTACCAGGTCAGGGTGACCGGTAACAAAACCGACGGACGCCAGAGCGCTGGCCGCAACGGTGGGCGGCAATGCGTTCGAGAACAGCTGTGGGCGCGAACGCTGGGTCAACATGTCGCACAACGCCTCCGACCCCGCCACGAAGCCGCCAGCGGCCCCGCCGAGTGCCTTGCCGAGCGTTGACGTTATGACGTCGACCTCACCGAGCACTCCGAAGTGTTCTGCTGTGCCGCGGCCAGTCTCCCCCAGAACCCCTGTTGCGTGCGAGTCGTCCATCACGACTATCGCGTCGTGTTCGCGCGCTATGTCGAGAATTTCCGGAAGCTTTGCGATGCTTCCTTCCATCGAGAACACTCCGTCGGTCCAGACGATGCGCCTCCGGGCGGATTTTGCTGACCTTAATTTTTCGCGAAGATCGTCCATGTCCGAATGGGCGTAAACACCAGTCGTACACTTGGTGATCGCCTTGGCGAGGCGCATCGAGTCGATGATCGATGCGTGGTTGAGCGCATCAGATAGAACGACGTCGCCTTCTTCGGCGATTGACGCCGTCAGTCCCTCGTTTGCGTTCCAGCAGGAGACGTAGCTCAATGCCGACTGAGTTCCCACAAAACCGGCAAGCGCCTTTTCCAATTCGCGGTGTACCGTGAAGGTGCCGCAGATAAATCGTACACTTCCAGTTCCGGCGCCATATGTCTGAAGCCCGGTGATCCCCGCGTCAACCACGTCGGGCTCGTCGCAGAGGCCGAGATAATTGTTGGACGAGAGGATGAGCACGTCGCCGCGGCCTTCCATTTTTACATGCGCGGACTGAGGCGAGGTGAGGTAGTTGAGCCGCTTGTAGACCTTGTCGTCCTTCAATTGCTGTATCGAGGCCTGGAGCGATGCGACGAAGTTCTTGTTGATCATGATTTTACCTGGAAACGGGATGCCCGCGGTCGCGGGAATCCATGTTGAGCGGACACGACATCGACGGCTAGACGATGCCGGTCGGAAGAAGAATCAGTCCGCGATCTCGAAAACGACCTTTCCAGCGTGCCCGGATTTGATCGCCGCTATTGCGTCGTCGTAGTCGGTGAGCGGGAACCGATGGGTGATCACAGGGGTTGGATCGAATTCACCGGAACGTAGAAATCGGGTCATCTTGATCCACGTGTCGTACATGCGTCGACCGACGACGCCGTAGATCGTAATCCCCTTGAAGATCACTTCGGTAGCGAAGTTTATGTCCATCGGTTTTGCCGGGATTCCCAGCATCTGCACTCGACCGCCAACGCGAACGAGTGCCAGGGCCTGATGGATCGCGGATGGAACTCCGGACATCTCAAGCACCACATCGGCGCCCAATCCGTCGGTCGCTTTCTTGACCGCGTCCTCGGCTTCGGAAGGATGAACTGCGTCGTGGGAGCCCATCTGTTTGGCGAGCGCCAGCCGCGTCTCGTTGACATCGGAGGCGATGATTCTCGACGCGCCGGCCGCCTTGCAAATGCCGACCGCGAAGATTCCTATCGGGCCGCAACCGGTAATGAAAACAACCGAGCCGGGAATGTCCGCCGTAAGCGCAGTATGGAAGGCGTTCCCCATGGGATCCATGATTGCGCCGATCTCGTAAGGCGTGGAATCATCCAGGTGCCAGACATTGGTTGCGGGCATCGCGATGTACTCCGCGAAGCAGCCGTCGCGATCGACGCCGATGATTTTCGTGTGAGGACAGACGTGCGAATTTCCCGTCCGGCAAAGCAGGCAGCGACCATCGACGATGTGACCTTCGGCTGTTACGCGATCGCCCTTGTGAACGTCTGTGACGAACTTGCCGACACTAACAACGTCCCCCGAAAATTCGTGTCCGACCGTGAACGGCGGGTGGCAACGACCCTTGGCCCAATCGTCCCAATCGTAGATATGCACGTCGGTTCCACATACGCCGGCGCGGCGAACGCGGATCAAAACTTCGTCGTCGCGGATCTCCGGAACGGGGACATCGCGCATGGTGAAACCCGGACCTGCTACCTCTTTTACAAGCGCTTTCACGCGTTCAACTCCGAAACATTGTGAGTGGTGCGGTGGTTCTAAGAGACTGGTTTGGCAACCGGTTTTGAATCTGGCACTTCCGAAATCTGTAACTAAAGTATTGCCTTGCAAATACGTGATACCTATATTCTCTTGTGGTTACGAATTCGTATAGCGCGAATTGTGCTGAATTCGTAACGGCGCGGGCGGCAAGTTAAAGTCCGCGTGCTGTGCCCAGGCGTCCCACCGGGGGTACGCCGGGAAGGTGAACTCCGATAGGAGATGCAATCATGGCAGCAGCGAAGAAGGGTGGTCGGAAGAAAGCGGGTGCTCGCAAGAAAACCGCTCGTAAGGGCGGCGCGCGTAAGGCAGCCCGCAAGGGCGGAGCGCGGAAGAAGACCACGCGTAAGAAAACCGCTCGCAAGAGCACGGCCCGTAAGGGCGCAGCGCGTAAGAAGAGCACCCGTAAAAAGTCCACCCGCAAGAGCGCGGCTCGGAAGAGCTCCGGCCGTAAGTCGTCCGCGCGCAAGAAGACCGCGCGTAAGTCATCTGCGCGCAAGAAGACCACGCGCAAGAAGACGGCTCGCAAGAGCTCTCGCCGCAAGTCCAGCAGCGCTGGTGCAGCAGCAGCAGCAGCGATGTAAGGAGTTGCTCCAAACAAAAAAGCCGGCGATGAGCCGGCTTTTTTGTTGCCCCTGGACCAGAGTCGTCATTCCCCCGAGCGCGGGGATCGATGTGTCCCGACAAAGAAAGAGCCCCGATTCCTCGGGACTCTTTCTTTTCGCAATGCGATCAACTACGCAGCTTTCGACGCGCCGTCCGTCGGGTCGGGTGCCGGTCCCCACACGTACGTTGAAAAAATCGGGGTAGGCTCGTCCCGCGATCCGCGCGATATGATGATTCCGAGCGGTTCGTCCGACCGCTTAGTTTCTGAAGTCTTTGTCATTCTGGATACCTCCGTCATGGGCCCCCATAACGCACAGCAGAGGCCAGCAGCTGCCAGCATTCAAGGAATCCACAAGTCGTGTTGCCGCAATACTTTACGCCTCAGGACCTTGTGTGTGCGAACCGGACAGACGTTACGAATGGACACGTAAGCGAAAAGTGCCCGTGTCAAACTGACACAGGCACTTAACCTTCCACAACGATAGTAACGATTGTTACGCTGCCCCTTTTCTGGCTACGAAACTTGTCGGCGCGGAGCCGTGATGTTCAACGGAAACCTGCCAACCGTGATACTGTGCGGACAACTCCGCCATTGCTGGTTCACTATCACCAAGCGAACTCACGAGGTGGACGCCACCGTCGCGTGTGACTTCCTTCAATAGTTCGATGACTTCCTGGCGCTCCTCTTTCGAAAGTCCGGAGAAGGCGCTCGGCGAACACACCACGGCACTGAGCTTCACCTCGCGGGACCACTCGCGGAGGTCCGCGATGTAGCCATGCACACGATCGATCAGTCCTGCCTCTTCTGCCGCATTCACTATTCGCTGAATCGTGTTACGCTCGCTACCCACGGCGAATACCTCATATCCGTGCGCCGCCAGATAGCATGCGACTGCTTCGCTGTCGTCCCCGCTGACGAGTACGTTGGACTCCGCCGGCGGGCGAATCTCTCTCGCGAGCGCGCAGTCGGGAGCGAAGCCCCAGTGTTCCGGTCGCTGCCGCTCGCGCTGTTCCTTGAGGCGCTTTCGGCGCCAGGTCTCGTAGCTTACAAGGCGCAGCCGCTTGAAGATGATTCGGTCGACCTCTTCCCAGACAACCAGCTCGGTCAACGCGAGCTGTGGCTCATCACGCAGCGCGCCGACGGCCTCATCCCCAAGCTTAAGGATAGTGCGGCGGGGCAATGATTCCTTATACGCTTCGATTTCGTTCTCGACATACAGTTCGTATTCGTGACGAAGCGATCGCTGCGGGCGATTGGTCATGAGCAGTGGAAGCTAGACTAGGAGCCGCCACGCGCAAGGGGCTGCACACGAATGCAATTCGTATAGCAACCGTCGTTTGTAGCTACGACGCACATGGATCGCGGCGACGCTGTCGTTGTGGGCGCGGTCAATCCGCTGCTTCCAGCAACGCGCCTTTCAGGTACCCAGTCTCCGGGATGGTAATTACTTCCGGATGGTCGATCGCCTGACCCGTCACATCTCGAAGCACGATCCGTCTGCCGCTGTCTGCCGCTGCGGCGCGAAGCATGTCGAGGAATAGCGGCCGCGCCAGATGAAAGCTGCAGCTCGCCGTAAACAGCAGCCCGCCGGGGGCAAGCAGTCTCATTGCACGCATGTTGATGTCCTTGTAACCGCGCATCGCACCCGGCAGGGATGGCTTGTTCTTGGCGAACGCAGGTGGGTCCAACACAATCGTATCGTAGCGCGTGCCGTCCGATTCCCTCGCGCGAAGGAAGTCGAACGCATCGGCTGTCACGAAGTCGATATTGGTCAGGCCGTTCCGTTTCGCGTTCTCTCCGGCGCGATCAAGTGCTGCGTCTGAGGAATCGAGTGCGGTCACATGATCGGCTCCTCGTGCCAGGTGAAGCGCGAAGGAGCCGTGATAACTGAAGCAGTCGAGTGCGTCGCCTCTCGCCAGCTCGCCGATCATGTGTCTGTTTTCGCGCTGGTCCAGAAACGCTCCGGTTTTCTGCCCCGTCCACGGAGCCGCCAGATAGTGAATGCCATACTCACTCACGTCAATCTCCTCAGGAACCTCGCCATACAGGAGTACGGTCTCCCTGTTAAGCCCCTCTCTCTCGCGCGAACCTGCGTCATTTCGCGCAAGAATTCCGGACGGCGCGAACAGGTCGATCAGTGCGCCGAGGATATCCTCACGGAAAGCCTCGAGGCCGGCACTCGAAAGCTGAACCACGATATAATCACCGTATCGGTCGACCACCAGGGATGGTAGGCCGTCACCCTCACCGTGCACGACTCGCCACGCGTTTGTACTCGACTCAAGCACGTTTCGCCTGGCAGCGGCTTCTCCGATGCGCGCCTTCCACCAGGCCTGATCGATTGTGACGCCTGTTTCGCGGGTGAGAAGCCTCAGCGATATTTCCGACTTTGGGCTCCACAGTGCCACGCCCAGTGGGCGATCTCGCTGGTCCCGGACCTCAACGGAACCGGCAATGGAATCCGGCGGCTTCACGATGTCGCTCCGGAAAATCCATGGATGCCCGGACTCCCATCGGCGAGCACCGCGGCTGGATACGGTCGCTACAGCTTGACGTTCAGTGGCTGACATGGCGCAAAGTACACGATTCTTGCGATAGGAGAGCTACAGATGAAATCCGCTCAAAAACGCTCTGCCGCAGCTATGGGTGGCGTCGTCCCCATCGCTGCCGCTTTGAGGTCAGCAGCTCTGGGAACATGGCGACAGCACACCAGTTCCGGCAAGTTTGAAAGGCTCGGTGCCGCCGCTATGGAGACGCTGCTCAACGCAATTGATGCCAATGATCCGATAACCGGCGCACACGTCCGGAGGGTCGCGCGATACGCGCTCGTTCTGACAGACGCAATGGGTGTCGATTCTCATACCTGCCATGTAGTCGAGCGCGTGGCGCTGTTCCATGACATTGGCAAGATTCACGAGGCGCTCTTCGATGTGATTCATGACGATGGCAAGCTGGATCGCCACGAGCGCCGAGAAGTTCGTACGCATCCGGTACGCGGCGCCAAGGTACTTGCGCCGCTTGCTGCGTTCTACCCCGACCTTCCCAAAGGTGTCGTGGCGCATCACGAGCGCTGGGACGGATCTGGGTACCCACGCCGGCTGAAGAAAAAAGCCATTCCTCTCGCGGCGCGTATCGTTGCGATAGCGGACACGTTTGACGCGATAACGCATTCCAGGCGTTACCGACACGGGAAGAGCCTTGAAGTCGGAATGATCGCAATCGGCGAAGGGCGGGGGACTCAGTTCGATCCGGAACTTGTGGACCTGTTTTTGGCGCCACCGGTGATGGATCGCATCCGTGAAGAGATGCGCGCCGCGCGGACCATAGAACGCGCGCCGAAGCGGCGCCGTCGCTCGTCGCACGGCAGTGATATCGGTGTTCCTGATGTGAGCTTTAGGTGGCGGGAGTCAGCGCCCGTACAGACAACGCTGGAAAGACTGCCAACCTAGCCAGACTTGTTCGCGCTGCGAACGACGCATTTAAAGTCCTCGCGACGCTCGCAGCTTGGCCGCGCTGTCAACTCCGCGCTCAGCCTTGATCTCCCGCTTCGCCTGCTCGTGCTGAGCAAGCGACGTCCGGAACTCGTGGTGACCATCGGGCGCAGCGACAAAATACAGATACGGCACGCTTGCCGGCGCGAGTGCGGCGCGCAGACTCGCACCGCCCGGTGAAGCGATCGGACCGGGAGGCAGACCGGCGTGCAGATACGTGTTGTAAGGAGAATCAATCGTCAGATCCCGGTACAGCACTCGGTCGGTGTGACGCCCGAGCACGTACTGGATTGTCGGATCGGCCTGAAGCAGCATGCCGTCCTTCAAGCGATTGTAGTAGACGGCTGCGATCACGGGGCGCTCCGATGGCACCCGCGCTTCCTTTTCTACTATGGATGCCATAGTGACGATTTCGTGCCGACTGCGTCCGAGAGCCGCGGCCTGCGTATCGTACTCCGGTTTCCATTCTCGCTCGAAACGTTTCACCATCTCGGTCACCGCCTCGCGGGCCGACGTGCCGGGCGCGAAGACGTACGTATCGGGAAAGAGATATCCCTCTAGTGTTGCTGCCGGATCGGCGACTCGCGCTCGAAGCGCCGAGTCTCGGACTGCCGCATCGACGGAATCTGGAGGCGTCGCGAGAGCGCGAACCAGCACCGGCGTGATCTGCGCGATCGTAAAACCTTCAGGAATCGTTACACGATTGATGACTCCCACGCCGCCGTTCATGGCGCGTAGCAGATCGTCCCAGCGCGTTCCGTGTCTGAGAAGGTAGGTGCCCGCCTGGATCTGTCTGTCGCGTCCTCGCGCTCTCGCGTAGATCCGAAACGCGAGCGGCGATCCGACGATTCCAGCGGATGACATCGAGTCGGCTGCCACCCGGAACGTTGCGCCGCGTGGGATGATTACGCGTACCGGATCTCCGGACGGACTGGCACAGGCGTCGACTAGCAGCGCGACCGTGATCGCCGCCAAGCACGCTGATCTGAATAGGGAATGGTGTCGCATGACGCTAGTCAGGAAGACTGAGCGCGTGCTGTAAAAGCAACGCCGCGGCCATCGCGTCAACGTCTCCCTTGCGGCCTTTTGTGGACCCGCCCAT
>JBDTAZ010000170.1:0-3308 GCA_039924325.1 Gemmatimonadaceae bacterium | reverse complement strand
CATACGGCGCTGCGCGGTAGTCCCAGCGCAGTCCGAGGTTCAAGGTCAGGCGCTTCGTGGGTTTCCAGTCGTCCTGGATGTAAGGCGCGATGTAGCTGAAGATGTGCGTCTGCGGATTGCCGGCCTGGTCGGTGGGACTGAGTGGGCCGGGTTGGTAGCCGGCCGCCGTACCGTAGTAGCCCAGCAGAAGATCGGCGACGGCGTTGCCGGTTCCGCACAGGCCAGTCTCATTGGGGCAGCCGATGTTGTTGGTCAGGATGGTGTTCGCGTTGAAGTTCCAGTCGCCCAGGAAGTCGTCGTCGAGGTTGCGGATGAGCCGCCAGCGCCGGTAGTCGAAGCCGATGCCAAGAGTGTGCTTGCCCTTAGTCATGGTGAAGGAGTCGGCATACTCCCAGGCAGGCTGATCCGAGCCGGTGTAGGCATTCCCCGGGCCGCCCGTTCCGCTGTACTGCGAGAGGTTGAGGTTGGGCCACGTGAGTTGGAGCGGACCGTACTTGGTGAAGCCACCGGTGAGACCGAGCGCGGTGACAGCGGACGCCGGCGGCGTGGGCGCGCCTTGCGGTGCCTGCGCATCGAGATAGCCGAAGCGGAAGTTGTTCACCTTGGACCCTCCAAATTCCAGGGTGTGGGAGATTTCCCAGTTCTTTTGCTTTTCGAACTGCGTTTCGACGCCATAGACCAGCGATGCGGTGTTCAAGCTGCTGTTCTGGTAAGTCGAGTAGGTAAAGCGGCCCATGAGCGAACCGTAACGCCCGAGCGATTGGTCGCCGCGGTACGTCTGCTGGTTCGTGGTGAGCGGGAGGCCGATGTTCTGGCGGAAGTTGACTGTGCCGGGGGCGCTGTTGGCGTCGCCCGAGTTCGGCGTGGGGAAGTAGCCAGCGTTGATCGCGACCTCCGCCAGACGGTTCGTAATACGATCTGCGGGAATGATGTTGCCTGGAAAAGGCTGTCCGGTGACCGGGTCGACGGGAAGGCAGTTCTGCCCCGCCCCTAGAGCCGTCGCGCAAGCCGCCGTGCCGTAAGCCGGCAGAGGTTCAGCCGAGAAGTTCCCGAGGAGCGTACCGGGGTTGGGGACGGAGGAGGCGACGCTGCCGCCGTTGGTAATGCGCCAGCCTTCATAATTGGCCAGCCAGAAGCTCTTGTTGCGGCCATCGTAGAGCTTGGGAATGTACACCGGTCCGCCCGCGACAAAGCCGAACTGGTTCTGCCGCAGCGGGGTCTTCACGGTCTCCAAGTTGGTAGCCGTGGGGAAAGGCTTGGCGTCGAAGGCGTCGTTGCGCACAAAGTCGAACACCGAGCCGTGAATGTGGTTGGTGCCGCTCTTGCTGACGATATTGATCTGGTTGGCGGAGAAGCCGTACTCGGCGGAGTACGTGCCGCTCTGCATCTTGAACTCCTGGATGGCGTCCTGCGACAGAATCACGGCTGGCGTGACCAGTGCGGTGTCGGTATTGATCAGTCCGTCGAGGGTGTAGTTATTCGACTCCGGCCTTGCGCCGTTGATGCTGATGGCGTTGCCGGAGCCGCCGCGCATGGAACCCTGCTCGCCGCCGACCGTGACTGCGCCCGCGCCGAGCATGAGCAGCTGCATGAAGTTGCGTCCGTTGAGTGGCAGTTCCTGCACCTGGCGCTGGCTAACCAGCTGACCGATCGCAGCGGAGTCGGTATCGAGCTCGACGCTCTGCGTGGCGACTTGCACGGTATCCGTCACCGCGCCTGGGCGAAGGGACACGTCGTGCCGCGCCTTCTGGTCGACGGCAAGGGAGAAGCCGTCCGTCACCGACCGCTGGAAGCCGGGCGCGGTGGTCGAGATCGAGTAGGTTCCGGGATTCAACGAGGGCGCGTTGAACTCGCCACTCGAGCTCGTCACGGCGTGCACGGTCGCGCCCGTCGCCGTATTGGTGATCGTCACCTGCGCGTTGGGAAGAACCGCTCCCGTGCTGTCGCTGACGGTGCCGAGGATGGTGCCCGTGGCGCCGGCCTGCCCGTGGGCGTGGCTGGCGGCGAAGAGCGCGAATAACAAAAACAAGAAGGACGATAGCGCTAACGCTGTGCGCGCGATCTTCGCGCTGCTTGTTCTGACTTTCCAAGTATCGATCACGATAAAACCTCCAATAGGTACTTCATTGTGTTCGTGCCATTTGCGGGCAAACCCTCTAGCGACCCTGCACTCTTCGACCTTGACGCTACAGCCAGAACTTGAAACTGGGAACGGCGCAAGATTAGGGGCCGAGTTGAGGGGTTGTCAACATAAATAAACAATTTCTCTATTGAAAACCTGAGCGCAAGTGATTACAACACCTCAAGGCATGGCGTTGAATCCGGCTTCTGCTCCCAACTGTTCTAGTTACCCCAAATCTATTTCCTAGCATCTTCTTGGAGATTGTTGCGCACTTAGTTCACGAGAGATTTGGAGCACTTCATCGCGTGGAGAATCTAACGGCCTTTCTAGAAACTCGTCCCACTTGTCCGCATCGGTCAAGGGCTGCCGTGAAACTGGAGCTACGCTCATAAGATTCTCCTTTTTGCGACGGTGAGATCGGGAACAAGATTGTTCACCGAAATCGCCTACATTCTCGTTACCGTATAGTCTGGGGCGAGATCGCCGCGCAATACGATACCGCCGCCGAAAGCGTGCGTCGAGCGATTCGCCCTATCAGATCGTCAGACGGTTCAATCGGACACGGAGGGATGATGCACGAACAGACGGCGGCAACACGGTGGCTGACGTACAGGTTCTCAGTCTTTGCCTGCCTGCTCCTCAGCGTTATGGCACCCAATTGCTTCGCAACGGTTCGCGTCAGCAGCAGTTTGAGTGCTGTCGTGGTACAGGGGCTGACTTGTGATCTAGGTGTCGACCCGCTCGGTGTCGACGATCCCGCACCCCAGCTGCACTGGACGCTTGTTGCTGCCCGCAGGCAGGATCGTGGCGTGGTGCAGCGCGCGTTTGAAATACTCGTCGCGAGTTCGCGTGCGAAGCTCGAGCGCAACCAGGGCGACTTTTGGGACTCTGGCCGTCGTACGAGTGAGCTTGCGCCTTCCGTGATGTATGACGGCAACCCGCTCGCGTCCGACACCATGTACTACTGGAAGGTACGGGTGTGGACCGCGCAGGAGCAGTCGGGGTGGAGCGGGACGGCGACATTCCTCACCGGCATGCTGCATCCATCCGACTGGAAGGCGCGGTGGATTGCCGCGGCTACCGATAGCCCCGGGGACGTACAGGCAGGGACCAGTGATGGACCGGTTGTGGCTTCGGTGCTACCGCTGCCGATCTTTCGCGACACATTCGAAATGACGAAACGGTT
>JBDTAZ010000169.1:0-2623 GCA_039924325.1 Gemmatimonadaceae bacterium | reverse complement strand
TTCCGACTGCCACGGTCGCCATGCCCGCCTGAGCGAGCGACGGCGTGATGATAGCGCGTCCCATCTCCGCGAAGTTGGGGATTGTTCGCGGGAGTACAAACAGTTCCAGGAAGAAGCACACCGCGATGGTCGCGACCATCACAAGGACCACGGCCTCGATCGTGCGCAGTCCGAAACGTTGTAGCAACAGCACGAGTAGAACGTCGCATCCCGTAATCAGTACTGCCCAAAAGATGGGGATGTGGAACAACAGGTTGAGAGCTACCGCACTGCCCAGTACCTCGGCGAGGTCGCACGCGCCTATCGCTATCTCGCATGAAATCCAGTTCGGATAGCGCGTCCATTTGGGGTACCAGTCTCGGCAAGCCTGCGCCAGATCCTTTCCAGTTACGATGCCAAGTCGAGCCGCGAGTACCTGCATGAAAATCGCCATGAGACTCGCAAGCGCGACTACCCAGAGCAACCCGTACTTGAACTGCGCCCCGCCTTGCAGATCCGTCCCCCAGTTGCCGGGGTCCATGTAGCCGACGCTAATGAGAAGAGCCGGCCCGGCGAATGCGCGCCATTGCTTGAAGAATCCAGCGCCCGAGTGTGGCACCTCGATCGAGCTGTGGATGTCCTCAAGCGAGAGATGGCTTCTGTCACGGGCCAGCGTCGGCTCGCGCCAGTCTTCGGGTGAATCTTCGGGTATCTCATCCTGCTGGGCTTCGGCAGCACCTTCGGGTGCGTCTTCGCCCTGGATTTGAGTCGGTCGGCTCATCAAGCTTTCAAAAACTTCGGGGGATTATTGTTTTGGGGTGCCAAAATGTGTATTTTGACTACCCAAACAACCTATAGTATAGTGGTGAGTGTAGTCAATAGCTTTCTCCGTTGGGGTGGATCGACTTGGCCAGTAGCACCGTAGAGAATTACCTGAAAACGCTTTATGCGATGCACCAGGCGAACGGGGAGATCGGGAACGTGCCGATCGGCCGTCTCGCGGCGGCCATGGGGGTCGTACCGGGCACCGCCACCGCGATGATGAAAACGCTGGGCGATTCGGGGCTCGTCGAGTACGAGTCACGTGCGGGTGTGCGTCTCTCCGCGAAGGGAGAGCAGCTGGCGCTGCACGTACTCCGGCGCCATCGCCTGGTTGAGTTGTTGCTGGTCGAGGTGCTGGGGGTGGACTGGTCAGTGGTACACGAAGAGGCCGATCTGCTCGAGCACGCCATCTCGGATCGTGTGCTCGAAAAAATCGACCTCCTGCTGGGCCATCCCACGGTCGATCCGCACGGCGACCCAATACCCAACTCCAAGGGTAAGCTCTTCGAACCCGCCTCGATCAGTCTTGCCGACTGTGCGATCGGCGCTCGCCAGCGAGTGACGCGTGTTCTGAATCAGAACATCGAGTTCCTGCAGTTCGTCGAGCAGCATGGGCTACGTCCCGGCGCGACTGTCGTTGTCGAGCAGCGAGACGCAGCGGCAGATACCTCAACGATACAGGTCGTCGGACGCGAGCCCAAATCGCTGAGCCTCGCTGTTGCGGCGCAAATCCTCGTTGCGGCAGGAGATGCGCCGGTCGACTACGCGTGACGGCTTCAGGTTGGCGCCATCTCTACGACGCGAAAATCCATCTCCGAAGTTCCGCGAAAGTTGGTCGCTTGCCGTACATCAGCAAACCGACCCGGTAGATACGTCCGGCCAGCCATACGGCGCCAAGACAACTAGCCGCAAGAATCACGAGGCTCCCCACAACCTGAATTACGGGAACGTCGCTTAACGCCATTCGAATCGGCATGATGATGGGCGCCGAGAACGGAATGAGCGATGTCACAAGCGCGAGTTGACTGTTCGGATTCTGAACGGTCGGCGAGATGAGTAGAGCAGTCAACACTATCAGCATTACAACCGGGGTAGCTGCCTGACGCGCGTCCTGCTCACTTCCGACGGTTGCTCCGACCGCGGCGTATAGCGAGCCGTAGAACAGAATACCGAGCAGAAGAAACAGAAGCACGGCAATCACCCAGCTCCACGGCGTGGCGAGCACGGCTGCGAGCATCTCTGTGGAACCAAAGGGACTCGCGCCGCCAGCAGCCTGCGCTTTAGCCACGGCAGGCGCGCCGAAGAGCATTGCGCGTGCAGAAATGAGAGCGATGGAGCCGCCGATCCAGACAATTTGCTGCGTGAGACCGACTGCGGTAACTCCAAGGATCTTGCCTGCCAGCAGCGTCTCGGGTTTTACGCTCGAAATTACAATCTCGGAAACGCGCGACATCTTTTCCTCGATAACGCCGCTGAGCATGCTCTGGCCGTACAGCAGGATCGTCATGTAGAGAAAGAACGCGACAAACGTTGCTACGATCGCTTTCGCTGGTGTCGTTGTGTCGCGTCCTGTGTCATTGATAGACTCGGTGTGAAGCGCTGGAAGCGGAGCGGCAATGACACTATCAACCGACGCGCCCGACACACCATTCGACTTCAAGCGAAGACCGACCAGGCCCGCTCGGACAGCAGAGGCTAGCGCGACGCGATCACTGCGTGAATCCGCGTTGCGTCCCGCGTACTGCACGGTGTCACCACGCAATGTGGTGGAGTCGAGCACCACAAACCCCGAGGCAAGTCGACGAGCGACTTCACTCGTGGC
>JBDTAZ010000168.1:0-3141 GCA_039924325.1 Gemmatimonadaceae bacterium | reverse complement strand
CCGATGTGATCGCCGGACAGGGAACAGCGGCGCTGGAGCTCATCGACGAGACCGGACCGCTCGATGCACTCGTCGTACCGGTCGGGGGTGGCGGCCTGCTCTCCGGCTGTGCAATCGCGGCCACGACCCGCTCACCCGGCTGCGCTATCTACGGAGTAGAACCGGAGGCGGGGAATGACGGGCAACGTTCGTTCCGCTCGGGAGAGATCGTGCACATCCCAGTCCCGGATACCATTGCCGACGGCGCACGCACGCAGCACATCGGAACAATTGTGCTCCCAATCCTGCGCGCGCTGGTCCGTGACATCGTAACAGTGAGCGACGATCAACTCCGCGCGCAGATGCGCTTCTTCATGGAGAAAATGAAGATCGTCGTCGAGCCAACCGGATGTCTCGGCGCTGCAGCCGTCATGCAACACGTGATCAACCTGCGGGGAATGCGAGTGGGAATCATTTTGACGGGCGGCAACGTCGACCCTGCAACATTCTGCAAATTCATTACTGCGGCTGACAGTCTCTAGTAAGCGATAGCGAAGTCCGTAGCCGCCGTTGTGAACGGCTCGCGCCCTAAAACTCCAGCGCTCGCAGATATGTGTAACTCGCCGCAATGCTCGCAAACGGATCCGTCGCGGCGTCGTGCTCCACAAAGTAGTGCTCGGCTACGAGATCTGCTTCGAAGATCGCCTTCCAGTCTATCACTCCACGACCAACGTCGACCATCTTCTTCTGAGGACTTCCATCCATGTCCTTTACATGCAACATGCGGAAGCGCCCGGGATATTTCTTGAAGTAGGCGAGCGGATCACCGCCGCCATCGACCATCCAGAAGACGTCCATCTCCATCACAACAAGCGCCGGGTCGGTACGCTCCAGCATTACGTCATACGGCCGAATACCGCCAATCGGCGTCAGCTCGGTTCCGTGGTTGTGATATCCAATCTGGATTCCGGATTTTTTGGCGGTCTCACCGGCATGGTTTAGAACGTCTGCAGCCTTCCGGTATCCGTCCAGCCCATCCTTCTCGTTCGGAATGTTGGGGCAGACCACGAATTTGTGGCCGAGCGTGTGCGCTTCGGCCAGCACCTGCGGTAGCTCGTCCCGAACGCGCTCCATTGCGATGTGCGTCGATGGCGCCACGAGTCCATGCCTGTCCAGCGATGCCTTGAATTCGGCGACCGTGTGCGACTGATATCCGGCGAGTTCCACTTCGCGGTAACCGATGGACGCGACCCGGGCGAGCGAGCCGTCAAGGTCGGTCTTGATGGCGTTACGGATAGTGTAGAGCTGCACACCGATCCGATCCAGGCGACGGTTCGCGCGCGTGCGCGGAGCGCGGGGGCCCAGCGCCATTGTGGCGAGTGAGCCGGATACTACTGCGAGAAACGACCTGCGATCAATCTGTCCCATTTCCCCGTCCCGACCCGCCATCGCCTGGTGGATCCGCGCTGAGTGTGATCAACTTTCGAACTTGAAGCCAGACGTTCAGGATTATAGCGCCGATTGCTGAAGACCGTTACGCCCGTTCTTCCCACGCGCCACTAAATACAGCAGCGACGCCACAACCAGCACGACACCCACTACCGAGAACTCCTTCATCGTCGCGTTGCTCAGTATCCATACAATCACGGCGACCGCGAGGATCGGCACAACAGGGCCACCAGGAATCCTGAACGGCGTTCCGCCTGCCTGAACATTCTTTCGCCGTAGCTCCCACGCCGCAATACAACAAAAGAGATACAGCACCAGTACCGCGATGTTGCTCAATATCGCAAGCTCCGCGAAGCCTCCGGTCACTGCGACAATGAAGGTCATCACACACTGCGCCACGATCGCCACGGCGGGTGTGTCGTACCGTTGATGCACGCGAGCGAATACAGGTGGCAGGATTCCGTCTCGACCGAACGCGTAAAGCGCGCGCGGTGCGGTGAGCATCATGCCGCTCACGTAACCAAACATCGATATGCTGGCACATACTCCAATGAAGGCCGCGCCGGCGGAGCCAGACACCGCGCGCGCCGCAGCTGTCAACGGTGCGGCCTGCTCCAGCGCGAGCTGACCGCCGAGTATCATCTGTGCGACATACTGAATCGACACATACAGTATCGTTATTGCCGACATCGCCATGAATAGTGCCCGCGGTACTGTCCGCGCCGGATCCTTTACCTCGCCACCCGGTACCAGCGCGAATTCGATTCCAGCAAACGCGAAGATCAGCACGATCACAGACCGTCCGAGTGTGGCAGGGTTGAGACTGCCGAACACGTCAGGCACGGGTCCACGCGCCAGGATCGCTCCCGCGATTATGAAAAGAATCAACGGCAACAGCTTCACGACCGTTATCACTTCGAGAAATCGAGTGCTCTGTTTTGTGCCGCGAATGTTGAGGGCGCCGAACAACGCAAACACCAACGCCAGGATCAAGGCGCGTGGAATTGGCTGCGCGAGCGGCGCCCAGAATACAGCGATCGACCCCACCAGGGCGCTCCCCACGGCTGCTGTGGCAGTAGTCCCGACGAGCCATAATAGAGCGCCCGCCAGGAATCCGACGTACTTGCCGAGCGCGATTTCTACATATGCGTATGGACCGCCGGTGAGATCAACTCTGCTTCCTGCTTGCGCAAAGCAGAGAACGATGAGACCCATCGCAGCCGCGACGACGATGTAGGCAATCGGCGCCGATGGACCGATTGTCGCCGCCACCACAGCGGGCAGGACGAAAATTCCGCCGCCGACTGTGACGTTGAATGCGGTCGCGGCGAGGCCGCGCACTCCAATTGCGCGCTCCAGCCCATGTTCAGTCGTTGTCACAGGCTGGTCCTCGCGAGGTTCCCGGGTCTATCCCGGGAAGTGTGGGTGCTCGATGTACACAGGCGGTGCGCCGACTATTCGCGCCTGAACATCCGAAATATGCGTCGGAAGCGGCGGTTCCGGAGGGGCTGGATTTGAATTCGTCGCCCTCTCTTCCGGCACCTCCAATCGGCGCATCGTCGTATCAATGGCGTCGAGTGTCCCGATCTCCGCTACCGTACCAGCACCCAGATCCCGGAACTTCCGAGCCTGCGGAAGCACCTTGCGCTCAAGCGATCCAACCGCGCTGTTATACGCCTCGACCGATTTCTCCAGACTGCGACGCAGGGTATC
>JBDTAZ010000167.1:0-15885 GCA_039924325.1 Gemmatimonadaceae bacterium | reverse complement strand
ACCGCCAGCCCCGCAAGATTCAGCAGTGCATTTCGCCCTACGCGCGAGCGCAGGGCGCGCGCTATTTCGCTGTTCAAGGCAGCAGCACTACATCATCCGTTGTTTCCACGTGTTCGGCACCAGCGGCGAATCGATCTCGATCGGCAGATGGTACTCGAACGGACGCGTACCGTTTGCGCGAATCCATGCGATGATGCTGCTCAGACCTTCGCGCAGCGTCACGCTCGTCTCGTAGTCGAGCAGTCGGCGAGCCTTGTCCGCGGAACACGTTGCGTACCGAACCTCGCGTGGACGTTCCGGCACGAAGATAGGATCGAGCTTGAAATCCAGCAGATCCGCAATCGTGCGCGCGAGCTCCAATATCGAGACGTATTCCTCGTCGGGCCCGATGTTGATTATCTCGCCCGCGATCCCGTCACGCGTGCCCATCTTCATCAACGGATCGACGCAATCCTGTACGAACGAGAAGCAGCGTTTCTGCCCGCCGTCGCCGTAGATGATCGGCTGTTCGCCCTTGAGCATGCGATTGATCATGATGCTCGCGACGTTGCGATAGGGATCGTCGTACTTCTGCTTGGGCCCGATGATGTTGTGCGGAACCGCGATCGCGTATTCGAATCCGTGCGTGTCGGCGACATTCTTCACAAGCATCTCTGCCGCATACTTGGCGATCCCGTACGGATCGACAGGCTGCGGCCTGGTCTCCTCCGTGAAGGGCGCCTTGGCGTCACCGTAGCGCGCCATGCTCGAGCATGTGATGAACCGCCCGACCTTGTTCGATGCGGCGGCGGCCAACATTGCTGCGGTGTTCTGATAGACGTGCTGCGCGATCAAAGCCGGTGAGAAAACGCTCAACCCTTCGGTGGCAATCGCCGCGCAATGATAGACCAGATCGGAGCCCGCCATGAGGCGCTTCATCGTCTGTACGTCGCAGCAGTCGGCCTCCTCGAACTGGATCCCCTCGGGAAGATTCGACAGCTCTCCGCCGATCAGATTGTCGCACCCGACGACGTGTGCGCCCTGCCCTACATATGCCTCGGCGAGGTGACTCCCCAGAAATCCCGCGGCACCGGAAACGAATACTTGCATGGGCTGAATTTAGTCAGAGAAGAGGCGTGTGCGGCGGGCGGATCCCGCAGAGGCGCCACCTCGTCATCCTAGCGAAACCGGCCCCTCGTCATCCCAGCAAAACCGGCCCCTCGTCATCCCCGCGAAAGCGGGGATCCATTAATTGCAGCCATGACTATCGCCTTTGCCCATTCCGGTACCGTCTCCAGCGGCGCGACCTGGCGTACGGCCCCAAGCTCGACCTGGAGCACCAACTGGAGCCTTGGACGCCCGCCCAGCAACGGCAGCGCCGTATAGCTGTTGTCGAAAACACTCAACCCGGTCAGAACCGGCAGGAGGCGAATCAGGTTGCGGCGACTGCTGTCGTACCGCTCGCGAATCTTCGCCTCCGGAATGTCGTGCCCGCCCGAGGCGACGCGCGCGCGAACCCGCTCGATGTGCAACTCGACCCCTTCCAACCCAACATACCGGACATGCACTTCCCGCCCGCCGTCCAAAGCCTTGACCAGCAGTCGCGTGATGGTGGTTCCGCCGAGCGTGGTCTCGAAGGCGTAGTCCAGGCCGTCGGCGATCGCGCGCTCTAGCAGGCGCCGGCCGACGACCCATGCCGTCGCGTTGGCCTCGGCGCTCGTGACACCGGGATTCGCGACAAGAATGCGCCGCGCGACTTCGTCCGGATTGAAGTACTCACCCCCAGCCGCGCTCACTGCCGCACCAGCCACGCTGCTCTTCCCGGCTCCGTTCACACCAGCCAGCACGAAAAGCCGCCCAGGGCTCCGCGCCTCGGGGATTGCTTCGGCAGGCTGCGGCGCTTCGTCGGCGGACTCGTTCACACGTCTTTGCGAATCTTGCGCGCAGCCGCCTGCGCAGCCTTGCCCATCATCTCGGGCGTTGCCGCGAATCCCCGCTCCGTACCCGCACGGACTTCCGGAGTCTGCATTCGAGCGAGCATCGCGTCGAACTCGTCTGTAAGACTGTTCAGAATCGTTGACTCCGTACTGAGCAACTCGCGATATCTGTCGACCGAGACGAGGACGGCGCGCGGCACGTTGTGTCGCGTTATGACCACCACCTGATCGCGAGTCGTCTGCTCGAGCACCCGCCCGAATTCATTCTGGGCCTCGGTGGCAGTGATGGTCATACACGCGACGCCGTCACGTAACAGGCTACCTTCGGATGCTGGCGTTGCCTGGCTCTTGAGCCCAGGCAACCGTACGTTCGGCTTTGCCATACTGCCCTCCTGGGCTATATATTAGCTAATATCTGGAAATTAGCTAATCCAAGGCAAACCTCAACCCCACCCTGAGATGTTCAAACCTGGCTTGTTAAAACCAGCCGAGGAATCGAGCCTCGAACTCACTCCGATCGTTGCTCAACTCTACGGCATCGCCGTCCGGGATCGCAATAACGATGAGCAACTCGACCTCGCCGACGCCATCCACTCGTATAAGGTCCACATTGAAGCCAAGTATGGATCAGGAAACAAGCAGAAGTAACGACTGCGAATCCGACGGCGACCAGCTGATGAAGAAAGGGCAGGTCCTTGATGACGCGACGATTTCGCGCGCGACGCTGCACATGATCGAAGAGTCGCTAGAGAATCTTCGCGCCGCTCGTGTGGGCGACCAGCTAGACGTCACTGCGCTAGAGGCGCTTGCCGACGCCTAGTTTAACATGGATCCCCGCCTTCGCGGGGATGACGATGGGGGCGCGGGCGCGGTGGTGACCCGGCCAATGGATCCCCGCACTCGCGGGCATGACGAGGGGCTAGTACGCCCCGCTTCTGCTGAAAAGCACCGGGATCGTCTGCAGCATGATCTTGAAGTCCAGCGGCAGCGACCAGTGCTCGATGTACTCGCGGTCGTAGCGAACGACCTCCTCAAAGTCCACGATGTCGCTGCGGCCGTTCACCTGCCACAGACCCGTGATCCCCGGCTTGGCATCCAGCCTCCGGAAGTGATGATCCTCGTACGACTCGAGGTCTGACTCGAAGAACGGCCTCGGCCCGACCAGCGACATGTCGCCAATCAGAACGTTCCAGCACTGCGGCACTTCATCGATGCTCCAGCGCCTGAGCCAGCGCCCAAAGCGCGTCACGCGCGGGTCATCGGGGATCTTGAAGAGCCGTGGATCCCCAGTCTTGTTCAGATAGGCGAAGTCCTCCTTCTCCTCGTCGGCCCCCACGCGCATAGTCCTGAACTTGAGCATCCGGAACCGCTTCCCGCCCAGGCCCGCGCGATCCTGCCAGAAGAAGATCGGGCCCGGCGAATCCAGTCGTATCAGGACCGCGACAATCGCCATCACGGGCGCGGCAAGGACTACTCCCAGTGCCGCCCCGGCCACGTCCACGGCGCGCTTTATTACGAGCGCCTGGGCCTTGAGAAGCGGTGCGCCGAGCTCGAAAAATGGCTCATCCTGGTGCCACACCAGCAGGGGCCGCCGCCCCGCGATCTGGACCGACCGTGCCGGATACAGAAATTCGCAGCCCGCCGAAAGGCTGATATCGAGGACTTCCTTGACCTGCTCCTCGTCCAGATGCGAGCCCACGATCACCGCCTCGGCACCCACCGAGGTGATCGCGTGGGCGAGCCTGGTAATCGCATCTCGCTGTTTGCCGTCTTTGGTAAGGGTAAGCGTGCCGATCGGACGGTAATCACCACCGAAGTCGGTGGTCATCTGATCGAAATTCCACTGCTCGGCGTCAGCCCGCTCGACTACAATCGCCGGCGTTGAGCCATTGGGTCCCGGCCAGACGGATTTGAGGAACCACTCCGTCAGCCGTCGTTCGGCGGCCAGAATGAACCAGAGCGTCGCCGCGACGACGACGAACAGCTGGAATACCACCGCTGGACCGTGAATGCCCACGAGAGGCCACAAAAAGACCGCCGCAGCCACTGCTGAGGCCGCCGCAAGTCGAGCCGCCTGATAGAGGTGCACGCCCCGGAAGTAGTTGCCGGTGACCAGCAGGCTCAAGAGAAGAACCAGCGCCGGCGCAGGCCCGAATGGCGTGGGGAGCCCATCCATGAACGGGAAGCTCGCCGTATTCGCCAGCCCCCAGACGAGAGACTGGATGACCAGAACCGCCGAAACATCTGCAACGCCGAGGACGAGAAGCCGCTTTATGAGCCTGACAGCGTGGCGGCGCACCGCGACCGGGCGACGCTGCCGAAGCACTCGCGCCGGCCACTCCGCCGTAGCGCTGATGCCCTTGCGACTGCGAACGGTTTTCGGAAGCGAATAGAGCCTTATTCGCTGCTCAGGCTCGGATGACGAGTCAGGCGTCATGCAGGCGCGAAGAGATGGGTAGCAATGAGCGAGTGGACATAACTGCTGGGCGTCGGCGCAAATATCCTGCCAGCGCTTTTCCCGTAACCGCAGTAGCCATTATCGGAACGGCGACCAGGACACGGATAGCGTGGTGTTATGGACGTCTATCTTTGCCGGCCCCTGACAACCCGAGATATTCTGGAAATTGTAGTTGAGCCGGTCGCCGAGCTGTACGCTGCCGGAGAGGTAACCCCCGATCAACGTGTGTCCGCCGCGAAAACCGGGAATAATTGAGACGTCGTGGTTGCAGAAGCCGAGGTAGGACGGCCAGGTGTAAGTGCTTCGCACATCCTCGTTCCAGCGGATACGATTGAACGTTACACCCACCGACCCGCGTGCCCAAACGCGATCCACCGCCAGCCACTGGCTCGAGCCACCCGGGCCGAACGATGCGCCGATCGGCTGGCCAAGCTGAGTGTAACCCTGAATCACGCGGCGGCTCGTGTAGAAAACTCCCACAGGTCGATTCTTGAAATCGCCGCTCTGCTCCAATGTTGTGACTTCACCTTGCACGGTGAACGTCGGCTTGTCGACAGGACCCGGGCTGCGGTACTGAAGGCCGAGCGTGTAGCCGTGCGAGTGGCTTGGATCGACGACGAAATCATGCAATGACGGCAGTGACTGTCTCGCCCATTCTGCGTACGCCTCGAATCCATCTGCGGGAAAGAGCCAGCGACCGAAAAGAGAGAGAAGCTGATCCTTGCCACCGGGTGTGAGTGACGAATCCGATGGTGCATGATTGGCGGGATCGCCGGTGCTCGCGAGAACGTCGAGCCAGCGGAACGGTACCGATCCATATCCACTTGACGTCGCGTACACTGCGCGGGTCACGCCCAGCGTGAGATTCGGTTGAAAAATCGGCTGCCAGGTAACCGCCGCAGCGGCGATGGATCGGACGTCGTTGGCCTTTGTCGTGTCGAAGTACTGCGACTCCGATAACGCGCCCGCGAACCACTGAGCCTCGAAGCTGCCGACGCGAGTATTCCACGGCTTTGCGGTTCTCATCTCGAGACGGGGGATTCCGGCGGCGTTATCGCTCATCACGATCGCATTCTGGATTCCCGGTCCCCACCACACATTCTCGGTCGTTGCACCGAACTCCACGGCGCCGGCGTCATACCAGAGGCCTGATTGGCCTGGCAGGAGCCGGCCCATGGATGCATCGCCAAACCGCCACGGAAGATCAGCTGAATACGGCCTTGCGTACCACGCGCTTGCGAAGCCCTCTCCGTAGCGGGTTTCCGGGATTGATGGGTTGACGAAGAGCCAGCCGTTCTTCTGCGTTATGCGGTCGAAACGCGCATTCGCGTCGGTCCAGAATTCCGGAGCTATCACTGCCCTCCAACGGCCTGTCGTCAGCACGACTCCGGTCGTAATTCGCCCACCCAACCCGCGGCCTGCCCAGAAGCCGGCATTATTCTCGGAAAACGGGAGTGCCGTGTTTGCGACGATGCGAATATCAGGCAGCAGCCAGGTGAGCGACCGCGGTCGTGTTGTGAGAGCGGAGTCACCGAACAACTGACTAGACGGCGAGCGCAACAAAAACGCACCGAGGTGCGACGTATCTCCAGCAAGTTGCGCGAGCCTCGTCCGCGCGTTTGCGTCGGACGTTGGATATGTGATCGGCTCGGTGCGTGATCGCGTCGCGGGCGGCGGCGCAGTCTGGGCCGACGCTTGCAACGCGTAGGCGGCGAGCGCACTTGAGAAAGTGATCGCGACTGCCAGGGCCGACGTGAATTTCGAGGCTGTCATGTAGCTGTCCGCCTGCGCGGTACCTGCGCGGCGCTGGGGCAGCTAGTAGATTGGGCCGAGCGGTGCGGCGTACGTCGCACGCGCGGTTCCGTCAGATTCATTTGCGTCACCGATGCCAATTTACTCCTCTCGCGTCACGAACAACACCGTCCGCGCCGTTCTGACCGTCGCGACAGGGCTGCTCCTGCTCTCCAATCCACTCGCCGCACAGAGCGAGGCGAGCATCGCTGGCGCGCGCGGCGGGGTGGTTGCTGGCGGCGAGCTGGACAATTATCTGCGTTATCTGCAGACGATTGGAAAAGTGCCACTGGCCGCCTGGGGACTCCGGCCGTTCTCCGCAGACGAGGTGGATTCTTTATCGAAAGTGAGCGGCGCGCATCCGTGGAAGAACAGCTGGATGTTCAGAGCCGATAGCGCGCATCATTTTTCGGTGCTGCCAGCGACTGCGAATGCTGGGTTCAATAGCGCGTTTCCGTTTGGTGGCAACGACGGTGCGGTGTGGGCTGGGCGGGGTTTGACGACGTCATTGCAGGGCGGAGTTGCCGGGGCATGGGGGCCGGTGTCGTTGGTGTTGAACCCGATTGTGTTTCGCGCGGAGAACACGTCGTTTACGCTTGCACCGAATGGCGAAGGCGGCGTCGGTGCATTTCGCGACGCTAACTTCCCGTTTAACGTCGATCGACCGCAGCGATTTGGAAATGGGCCGTACTCCGTATTCGACTGGGGTCAGAGCACCCTTCGGATCGACTGGCTCGGAATGACCGCAGGCTTCAGTACCGCGAACCAGTATTGGGGACCCGCGACGGTTTTCCCTGTCATACTTGGTAATAATGCAGCCGGCATTCCGCATGCATTTCTCGGCACCGAGCGACCGACGAACATTGGCATCGGTCGCGTACAGGCGCAGGTTGTGTATGGGATGGAAAGCCAGTCGGCCTACTCTCCGGTCACTGGCTCCGACACATTCGTCGATGTAACGAACCCGGGGACTCGCCGGTTCATGTCTGGGTTGGTGTTGACGTATTCGCCGAAACCGATACCAGGGCTGGAATTGGGCGCCGCGAGATTTTTTCATCAGGCGTGGACAGGCAGCATTGGCTCCAGTCTTTTGAAGACACCGTTCGAGGGAATACTCAAGAGCTCCGTCTCGACGGGTGTATCGATACCAGGATACGATGACAAGGATGTCTTAAAGAACCAACTTGCTTCGTTGTTCGGGAGGTGGGTGCTACCGCATAGTGGGTTCGAGATGTACGCGGAGTACGGACACGAAGATCACAATGCGGATGCGAGGGATCTGGAATTGGAACCCGACCACTCGCGAATTACGATGGTCGGATTTCGAAAGGTGTTTGCAAGGAGTGACAGTACGTTCAGTGCGTTACGCGCGGAGTACATTGACGGGTCTGAACCTTCCCTCGGCAGGAATCGTAGCGAGGGCGGCATCTACGTTCATAGTGTCCTGCGTCAGGGGCACACCGAGGCCGGTCAGCTTTTGGGCGCCGATATCGGGGCGGGCTCCCCGGCTGGTGCAAACCTGACGTGGGAAAGCTATTCGCCCGGCGGTCTAAGCAGTTGGTATCTCCAAAGAACTGACGACAACAACGAGTACGCGCTACTGACGGCTGGTGCGACGTCGGTTAGTGCGCAGCATTTGTTGGCGACTGTCGGGTTTGCGCGCCACCGGTTTGGACGCGTATACGACTTGATTTACGGCGGCTCGCTAACCGAGGGGAAGCGTTCTGGCGCGCTGCAGCGGGAGACAAATCTCGCGGCAACAATCGGGTTAATCGTACACGTCAGGTAACTAGCTTCACCGGAACGGAAGAACGATTCGCGTAGCCGGCCGGCGGCCGTAACCAACCTACAGCCGCGAAATAACCGCTCCAACTGCGTCCGCGCGGGAATTCCAACAGCCGCGGCAAGCACTCGCTCCGGCAATGCCGCGAGCGGGTCACTTCCGACGCGATCCGGGGTAGAAGTTTTCGTGTCCCGACGGGACACGAAGTAGCTCCGCAGCGGCAGCATTCGTGAGATCTCGGCGGAATCGATCCCGCTTGGTAAGTGGTGCGCGTTGCAACAGCACTCTTAACCACAAACGCCGTTTCCACCACGCGACAATCCAGAAAGTTACCGCGGACTGTTACTGCGGTCCGAAATCGCTCGGTTAGAGGAACTCAAGGCCGCACGGCGTATCATGGGGCGCGTAACCGCGCCGTCACCACAATTACGATCGACGCGATCAGCATGCCGAGAAGGGCGCCAAGTACTGTGTTCTTCAGCCCACCACGAGAGTCCGGGCGCGCCGCAATGTCCGGCGCTTCCAATACCGTGATAACGGGAGTATTTCTAACTTCTTCCAGCCGCGCCTGTTCGAACGCTGTAGTGAGGGCACTCACTTGCTGCTGCGCGGTTGACTGCTGTTGCTCGATCCGATTCTGCTCGAAAGTTAGACGGGGAGAACCGGCGATCGTCCGATTTTCCTGCATGAACGTTTGCAGTTGGTTTTGCACGGCTAGCAGTTTCGACTTTGCGTCGGCCAGTCTCGCCTCGAGGAACTTGCGTTCGGCGCTCGCTCGCGACTGCCGGCGTCCTACGTTGAACGCGCTCACCGCGTCAATGAGATTTGTCGCGATCGATTGAGCCAGAGCTGGCGTGAGCGCGGTAACAGCGACAGAAACGACTCCCGTTTTGGGGGAGTTGGTAGCTTGGACGTCTCTCCGCAACAGCTTCAATAGCGCTTCGCGGCGGAGCGGCTCGGTAGGCTGCGTGAGTTTGTACACCTGGTAGAGATTCGCGAGCCGGCCGCTATCCGCACTCGGTAGCTCGTATTCTGCGGATCCCACCTGCAGCAGTATCTCGCGGGAGCTAAGAAGATCGGTGTAGAACTGGAGCGACTGGCCGGGGTCGTTTCCAACAGAAACACCGAACTGCACGGCGAGGGATGACAAGCTAGTGTTGCCGGCCGGACTCTCAGGCATGAAAGACGCAGTCGAAGTCCATGCTCGAGCTCGGGTGATTGACCAAGCTCCGAAGATGACGCCGACCGCCAACGCCGCTCCGACAACCGTGCGCCAGCGGACTTGCACCGGTCGGATTACGCGAGCAAGCGCCTCACTAGCGTTCGCCGCGTTAGCTGCAGAGCCACGGTCATCGATGGTACCTGATATCTGGGTCATGGGCAGACTGAGTCGTTAACCACCGGCGCGGATCGATTCAGCACAGCGCCAACCAACAGAATCGATGCTGCGTAGGCACCGCACGCAAGCATAGACTCGCTCCATCGGAGCGCGACAGCAACACCAACTGCCGTCGCAAACGCGTACAGGACCGCAACGCGCCCATGGCCCAAACCGCCATTGGCCAATCGCTGATACAGATGCTTACGATGTGGTAAGGTCAGATTGTCGCCTATCGAAATACGGTGGATGATAGTAAACATAGCGTCCGCTACTATCGGCAACAGCGGAAGGAACGCCGCAGCAACACAGACGCCAAAACGAGTTACAAGCTCGACACCTTCAAAAGCCATGATTAGGCCGAGGGTACCCGAACCCACATCTCCAAGAAAAACCTTTGCCGGAGGCCAGTTCCAAAGTAGAAACCCGCACGACGCAGCCGCGACCAGGAGTGCACTCCATCCGAGGATGTAAGAAGTTCCAGCAATCAGCAGCACATAAGCGTTGTACAAGATTACTGTCGACGCTACTAGGCCATCAATCCCATCCATAAAATTGGTGAAGTTTATTGCGGATACGCCCACCAACGTGGCGGCCGCCACGATCGCCACGCTGGCCACCGCGCCGTAAAGTTGACCGCTCACAACGACCACGGCGAGCAGCATGGCGGATGCAAAGTGCACCACCAGCCGTGATGAGATCGACACCCCGCGACGGTCGTCGACCCATCCTACGACGGCAACAGCCGCGATTGCTACCACAGCGACGACTGCGACTTCCAACCGGAATGTTGGCCCAATATCCATACTCACGCAAATGGTGCCAGTTATCAAAACGGCGAATATGATCGCCGCTCCGCCGCCCCGCGGGGTTGGGCGCGAATGCGAACTCCGTACGCCTGGCATGTCGATCATTCCGGCCTTCAGCGCAAAGCGCCGGACAGCAGCCACTAGGGCGAAGGCGAGCGCAAAGCATCCAATGGCAGCTGGCACGCCTGCGACGTCGATGTGGTTAGTCAGAAGTTCGCTCCGATTGATACCACCGAACAGTTTCCAGCAATCCCGCTTCCATCGACCAACTCGGCTCCCAACCGAGCAATCGCCGTGTTTCGGAGGAATCGACCACTAGGGACCCCAGTAAACGTTCTGCAACAGCGCCCCGTCCCGCGGCGCGCGCGACGGTCCGAAGCCACTCCGGCGGACACCGCACCAAATGGGTCCTGATCCTCAAACTCTCAGCGATCGCAGTCATCAGATCTGGAGTGGAGACCGGTTTTCCATCATCGACAATGAACCGTCCATTAGCGCGCGCCTCGGCAATTCGGGCCAAGACGTCGACCGCATTCTCGACGTAGCTTAGGCTACGCGCGTTGCGTATGGATGCGAACGGAAGGGGAATCCGACTGCCAGTCACCGTAAGCTGAATCAACCGTAAGAAATTTGCACGAACACGCGGGCCGTAGACGAGAGGAAGCACCAGTATACCGAGCGCGGTAGGGCCGCCGGACAAGCCGGCTGAGAGCGCCCGCTCTGCCTCGGCTTTCGAGATCGAGTATGCTCCGATCGGTCGCATCGGTGAATCCGAGCGTATCGGCGCTTCTACTCCGGCGCTCTCGCCGTGCACTTTGACCGATGACGCATAGATGAACGACTGTACTCCAAGGCTGGCAGCCGCGCGCGCGGCAGTCACCGGCACGCGAACGTTCGCTTCGCGGTACAATTCCACTGACCCAGCATCGTCAAAGTCCGAAGCGTGTACGCGTGCGGCAAGGTATGCAACGGCGTCGCAGCCGTCCATCAATGGAATCCATTCGCCAACGCTTCCCGGATCGCAGGTAACGCTCTCATCGACGGTAGGAAAACCCTGGGGCAGCGGCCCCCGAGCCATCGCGCGCACCTGATGGCCTCGCAAGGCGAGGGCAGCGCACGCCGCGCGGCCGAGAAAACCTCTGGCGCCCACCACCAAGACCCTCATGCGATCGCCGGGTATGCCGCTACCGTTTGAGCGGCGAGCATCTTGTCGCTAAACTTTTCTAACGCCTTTAGTCGAGCCGCCGCCCCCAATGCACGGCGTAACTCAGGTTGCGCCACCAGCCGCTGAATCGCATCGGCGAGGGCGACGGAATCTCGAGGCGGGACTAGAATTCCGGTTACGCCATCCTCGACGACCTCTCGGCATCCGGGAACGTCGGTCGCGATGATAGCGCGCGCGGACGCTGCGGCTTCGAGGAGGCTCTTAGGCACGCCTTCCCGATAGCTGGGAAGCACTACGATGTGGGAGTCGCGCAACACCGCCGGCATGTCCTCACGTTGACCCCACCACTCCACAACGCCGTCACGCGCCCACGTACGGAGTGCAGATTCGGGCACTGACGACGGATTCTGGGGATCTGGGCTACCCACTAGTGCTATTCTGCAGTCCACACCGCGGGTCTTGAGCAGCATCGATGCCTCGACGAGTTCGGCTACGCCTTTGTCCCACAGTAGGCGAGCCGGTAATACGACGACGGGAGTCGTCGAAGCTTCCAGGGTGGGAGTGAATTCGGCCAAATCGACACCGGAACCAAGCACAGTGCTCGAGTTCTCGCGGCGAACTATCCTTCGCTGGACAAAAAGCGCACGGTCTTGCGGATTCTGGAATATCGATCGGACAGTGCTACCGCGGAGAGCGATCCGGTACATCGAAAGCGCTACGAGGCGTCGCACAAGCCCACGAAAGCCGGTGCCGGTGAACATATATCCGAGCCCAGGAATCGTGTTCATAATTACCGGTATCCCGAGCAGCCGCGCGATCACGGAACCGTAAATCACCGGTTTGATCGTGATGTGGTGCACCGCCCACGGGTTTTCAACTCTGTACACACGGCGAAGTGCGCGAAG
This sequence comes from Gemmatimonadaceae bacterium, assembly GCA_039924325.1. GTDB lineage: Bacteria > Gemmatimonadota > Gemmatimonadetes > Gemmatimonadales > Gemmatimonadaceae > Fen-1247. The sequence goes on along the minus strand of JBDTAZ010000167.1, from coordinate 3,680 downwards.
CGTCTTGAGTTCTGATCGCAAACCGGAGCCACGCCGGTCAATCGGAATTCGTATGAAGCGAAATCCGAGTCGCTCAATCTCTGACTCCGAACCGCGCTCTGACTCGGCAACGACGACGACTTGATGCCCGGCGTCTCTCAGCGCACGCGCCAGCGGCACGCGATGCGAGAGAAAGTACCACTCAGTGTTCGTAACGATCAGGACCTTGGTCGTCAAGCGTAGTTACAGCGCCGGTAAATCAAGCGAGCCATTCCCGAGTCCACATCTGAAACATCAAGATGACCCAGAGGCGGTATTGGTCATTCCGCGCACCTGAAACATGATCGCGCCACGCGCGTTGGATGGGGACAGGGTCCAGAAATCCTTCCTGCCGCATGCGCTCTGGTTCAAGTAGGTCCTCTGCCCACTCCCGAAGAGGTCCGCGAAGCCACACATCAATCGGAACTCCAAAGCCCATCTTAGGCCGCTCGATAAGCGCCCTTGGCACGTACTGACATAGCACTTCTCGAAGCAGCCACTTGCCTACGCCGCCGCGGGACTTGAAGCGCATCGGCGTCCGCCACGCCCACTCGATAACATGGTGATCCAGCAACGGACACCGGGCCTCAAGACTCACTGACATGGACGCCCTGTCGACCTTCGCGAGGATATCGTCGGGCAAATAAGTCACTAGGTCAGTGAGCATCATCCGCTCCGTGAAATTCGTAGTTGCGTCAGCGACCGCTGCGCTCCGAGCTGGAATCGCGAGTTCGGTGCCGCGGAGCGCAATAGTACTCGGCGATTTCCACTGGGACACTAGGCTCCGGTACAGCTCGTCCTGCGAACCGCCAGCTAACTCGGCGAGCTTGTGTAGCTTGTCACCCGGTGCTGAGACTCGCAGCCGCTGAGGTAAGCCCCATTCCACCGCCCGATACACGTTGTCCCAATGCGCCGGCGTCACAGCGGTGATCACGGCAGACGCCATTTCTCGCACAATAGCGGGCGCTCGCTCCAGCTTTCCCCAAATCGCGGATGCCCATTGATAACGAGTGTAGCCGCCGAAGAGCTCGTCCCCTCCGTCGCCCGACAACGCGACAGTTACTTCGCTCCGAGCAAGTGCGCTCACCAAGATCGTCGGGATCTGGGAAGAGTCCGCAAATGGCTCGTCGTAGATTCGCGGGAGTGTCGGGATCACACTCATGGCTTGATCGGCTGTTACGTACAGCTCATGGTGGTCCGTGCCCAAGTGTGCCGCAATCGCCTTCGCAGCCTCCGCCTCGTTATATCCCGGCACGTCGAATCCAATTGTAAATGTCTTGACGGGTTGGTGTGACTGCGCCTGCATCAGCGCAACAATCGTCGACGAGTCAATGCCTCCGGACAAAAATGCACCGAGCGGTACGTCGGCTATCATCCGGTGCTTCACCGAATCTCGAAGCAGACCGTCCAGCGCTGCGACAGCATCTCCGTCACCAAGATCGTGCTCGGCGCTACGCCCTTCACGCACAACATCGACAGCGCTCCAGTACGTGACCGTCTTAACAAGTCTCCGATTGGCGAATACCGCATACGTACCCGGCACCAGCTTGTTGATTCCGGTATAGATGGAGAGTGGCGTTGGGACGTAACCGAATCGTAAATACGACGCAACCGCGTCGCGATTTACATCGCGAGAAAACCCCGGGTGCTTGGCGAGCGCCTTGAGCTCGGAGCCGAACAGCATCGTCGGACCTTGGTTGCCGTAGTAGAGCGGTTTTTTACCGACCCGGTCTCGGACCAATGTCAATGTCTGATCAGCGCCGTCCCAAAGCGCAATCGCGAACATTCCATCCAGTCGTCGAATAGTCGCATCAACACCCCAAATCCGTGCGCCTTCAAGGATCACCTCAGTGTCAGACGTCCCCCGGAATTTTCCCCCAGCACCCGCGAGTTCGGTGCGAAGCTCGCGAAAGTTATAGATCTCGCCGTTGAATACGATGACATATCGCTCATCGCGCGAGACCATCGGCTGATGCCCACTTGCCGACAAGTCCAGAATAGCAAGCCGCCGAAACGCCAGACAAAGCCCGATATCCGGGAACGCCCATTCACCCGCGTCGTCTGGTCCACGAGCAGTTATTGCACGGCCCATCGCGGCACCCGTCGCAACAAGGATCTCGCGCGCCTCCGGAGATCCCCAGAAACCGGTTATCCCGCACATCTTACGATGCTCGGCTGACTGAGCGGTACAACGCCGCATACGCGGCGGCCACGGCTTGCAAGCTGTACCGGTCTACAATACGTTCACGTGCACGATCAGCGACCACGCGTCGTTCCGACCCGTTCCGGCCAAGCGCGAGCAGCACTCCGTTGGCAAACGCCTCCACATCACCTGATTGCACAACTATGCCGGCATCTCCGACAATCGTGCTCGCGCCGCCTACGTCGGTAACTACACACTCCACACCACACGCCATTGCCTCTCCAATCACATTGGGAAATCCTTCACTCGTCGATGTGAGACAAGCGACATCGAGCGCTGCCGTGACCTGAGCGACGTCGCGGCGCGGTCCCAGAAAGAAAATTCGATTCCGTAGTAATTCGTCCGCTTGGATCGCGTGCAGCATGGGATTCGCGCCGGTCATGCCATCCCCGACGAGTAGCGCATACGCAGACGGGGCAGCCTCAAGTACCTTGCGCATGGCTGCGATGAAGAGCGCATGGTTTTTCAGGGGATCACTTCGAGCGACCATTCCAATCAGACGAGCGCTCGGCGGCACGCCGAGTTCTCGTCTTAAACTTGAGCGTGCAGCATCGCTAGGTGCGAACACCGTGGTATCGAAGCCATTCGGAATTATCCGCCAGGAACGCGCTCGGTAACCTATTTCCAAATGCGCGTCGCGCCCCGCCTCAGAGTTCGCAATCACAACTTCAGGGAACCGCGATAGAGCAACACAAGCCCTCACGACGGGGCGGCGCATGCCTGGATGGTCAGACCCGCGGATGTTCCATACCACCGGGCGTCGAAGCGCTCCGCCGAGCAAAGCGCCTACAACGTCAGCATGGTAGAGCCATGTTTGGATAACGTCAGGCCTCAACTTGGCCGTCAGTCGCGCCATCAACGCAAGCCGCCGCAAGCCGGCGGCAGACACTGTAAGCGAGCCATCCGTAACGTCCACGCCACTATCTCGAAGCTCGTCCGCAACTTCCCCCCCAGAACGCAGCTGAACAACGTGGTGGCTGATGTCCGACCGATCCACTGATATGAGCTTTTGCAGCATACGCTCCGAACCGCCAATCTCAAGTCCGGTTATTACGTGCAGTACGGTGAGTCGCCGCGCCGCTAACGGTGCGACGTGGAAGTCCCCCGACCGATCAATTGCATTCAGGCTGGTGAGCACGCTTCTGTCGGCGCTCTAAAGATGAACTGATTACACCCCAAGCCTCCGCCGCACGTCTTCAGCCGCTCGAGTGTGAATCCGCGGCTGCTGTAGAAGTCGAAGATCTGCTCGGGCGTGGCCACCTCAAACGGCAAGCCGCCCAACCAGTCAACCCAGTCGTGGTACCGCGACATTCCACGTTGTTCGTAGTACGAGCGATAACGCTTGATTGGTGAGGCTCCGGTCGCGACGTCCTTGGCGAAGCCGGTGAGCACAAAGTAAGGAACAAAAATACCGATAACACTGAGGCGACCGACAGTCGAGTGGTTGTAAATACGTTTA
>JBDTAZ010000166.1:0-5455 GCA_039924325.1 Gemmatimonadaceae bacterium | reverse complement strand
GACCGTTTGCCTCGGTATCGACGCATTGATAGTGTTGCGTGATCTGCGCGGTTTGACGCATGCGGAAGCTGAGGACGTGGCGCGTTGGACTGCGCGCAGTCTGCTACGCGCGAGTCTCGCGGAGACGACAGGCGCTAGATCGGCGCGGTGACGCCGCAAACAATTAATGGCACTGCAGTGGCGTGACCCCCAAGCGGCCTCGGAGAATCGCGACGAGGTTCCACGCGATCACCACGGTCCTCACCGGCAGTATCGTGCTAGCGTTGCTGTCGCACTAGCGGATCAGCTCGGCGAGTCGCGCAGCGATGCCCAGTGCATTGGGAATGGCTGATCCGGATGCAGTGTTGTCGAAGATGCACCACACGGCCTTCGCTTGCTGCGCTACGTTCGCAATCAGGGTCGACAGATTGTCGAGGTATTGGTCGTCATACCGTGACCAGTAAATGCGCGGCGAACCGTGCAGCCGGAAGTACGCCAGTCCCGGCGTCCCGCCAGGTGTAGCGGCGGCTGCTATGCGTGCTGGATCCGCCGCTACTCGTGCTACGTCGCAGTTGACCAGCAGACGATTGGCGTCGCGCGTGAACCAGCTTGAATTACGCGGCTCCAGTGCCAGCGGCCCGTCGTAAAGCGCCCGGATCATCTCGAAGAAGGCGCCCGCTTGCGAGGCGTCATACTCAAAACTCGGCGGCAACTGAATGAGAATACAGCCGAGTCGCTCGCCGAGTCCATGTACCTGGTCGAGAAAGGCGCAGAGGAGTTCGTCGCAATGCAGGAGCCGCTTCTCGTGAGTGATGGTCTTCGGCATTTTCACGGAGAATCGGAATCCGTCAGGCGTGGCCGCCGCCCATTTGCAGTAAAGCTGCAAGGCGTGTGGTCTGTAGAAGCTTGAATTGATCTCCACTCCCGTCATCGTCTGCGCGTATCGCACGAGATGCGTCCCTTCGGATGCGAATTGCCCCTGGTCCGCGCGCGGCAACGACCATCCAGCGGTGCCGACGAATATGCGCCCGATCATGACGCCGGGCACGAACGCGTCCAGCGGAGCGCGATGTGGTTGTCGACCGCGCAGTGCGCGCGCGACGCCGACCGCGACAGATTCGCACGCAGCGCTGCGGCGTTGCTTACGGGCCCGCCCCGTTTCGCTCTCTTCATTGGTGATATCCTGGCCGCGATCGACGTGACATACAGACGGGCAGCTGTAGCGCAAGCCTGCTTCGAGATGTTGCTGCGCACCAAGATGCGTGCTGTGTTTGCAGCAAAGCATCAGCGTTCGATGGATACATGGTGAGCCAAGTTCGCCGCCACTGCGCCTCCGTCCACAGCAAGGACGAACCGCAGCTTCCTCGCACCGTCAAGCTCATCGTGACTGAGGCTGAAGGGTACAAATATCAGCCGAATCCTACGCATGATACTGACATCGTACGTAAATTATGCTATTTCCTAGGTATGACGATACCTTTATTTCAGGAAGTGGTCTGCTGCCGGTTCAGTGAACACGCGGCTAGGCTCAATACTGTTCAGTTAAGGTGAAACGAGCTAGACTGCATCCGACGCTTATCCGGAGGAGAGTTTGGCGCGGAGAGCAGCGACGATTCTGGCTGGAATGCGGCTCACGGATCACATCAGCCTCGGGGTATTGACCGCACAATTCCCGCTCGAGCTGGTCGAGCAGGTGTTATTTGAAACGGAGCGCATCAGCGAGCGCGAGCGGTCGCTTCCGGCGCATGTCATGGTGTATTACGCCATCGCGTTAGCACTATATGCTGATGTTGCCACGCAGGAAGTGTTGCGATGCGTCGTCGAAGGAGCGCGCTGGCTCGGCGATCTGACGGCGGCAATGACGAGGGCGGCGATGCCCAGCAAGTCGGGCATCTCGCAAGCGCGAAGTCGGCTGGGCGCCAAACCGCTGGAAGCGTTGTATCGCGCGGTCGTCGCACCAATCGCGACGGCAAGCACCCCAGGCGCGTGGTATCGCGGATGGCGCGTGATGAGCCTGGATGGCACGACACTCGATGTCGGAGATACGAAGGCGAATGCGCAGGCGTTTGGGCGACCGAGCAGTATGCGCGGTGCCAATGCCACCGGGGCATTTCCGCAGCTCAGGCTTGTCGGGCTCCTGGAAAACGGGACGCATGTCATCACGGCCGCCCGCATAGGCACGTACGCGACAAATGAGCGGACACTGGCCGCGGACGTACTGCCCGAGCTTACGGGCGGCATGATCTGTCTTGCCGACCGCGGCTTCATGAGTTTTGACCTGTGGTATGCCGCCGCCGCGACCGGGGCCGCTCTCCTCTGGCGCGTTCCAGCGACCTTCACGCTCCCTATTGGGGAGCGTTACGCCGACGGCTCCTATCGCAGTGAAGTGCGGTGCAGTCCGAAGTGCGCGGGTGCCCGTCTGGCACCGATTCCGGTGCGCGTGATCGAGTACACACTGCCCGCAGCTCGTACAGCTAAGAATAAGAAAGCGATGACGACGCGGTATCGGCTTATCACGACTGTCCTCGCCCCCGCCCACGCGCCCTCCGGCGAGCTGGCGACGCTCTATCACGAGCGCTGGGAGATGGAGACCGCCTTCGATGAACTTAAAACCCATCTGAGAGGCGCACGGCGCGTGCTGCGCAGCAAGACCCCCGACCTTGTGCGCCAAGAAACCTGGGGGTTTCTCCTCGCACACTTTGCGCTGCGCGCCTTGATGCATGAGGCGGCACTCGGCGCGCTGCCCCGCTCGCGCGACCCCGACACGATCTCCTTCACGCACGCTCTCCGCGTCACCCGTCGCACGCTGCCCTACGTGGGGGCCCTTCCCCCCTAAGGCTCATACCCGTCGTCGTCAGGCGCACCAACGAATTCTCGCGGAGCTGCGCGCGGTGCGCGTCAGCTCAAGCCGCGGTCGCACGGTGCCACGCGGCGTGAAGCGCAAGATGAGCAACTACGATCTACGCCCACGCGGCGCGCAGCCAGTCCAATACATCGCACCCACCGTCCACATCATTATCCGTCACCGCCAGCCCGGTACCTGGAGTCGACGCCACTCACCTTAACTGAACAGTATTGCGGCTAGGCTACATCTTCTTGCACCTGAGCTCGTTGGCGCGTCGCGTAAGTTCCGCATCGGGCGGGCGCCGCGGGTGGTAAGAACGCCGTGACAACGCCACGTTGTCACGAGCGCTGTCGTCACAGGCGTGAACTACAGCGAGTGAGGTTGTAACCCGTTGCCAGCTCCTGGACGAGCGCTCGATAGAACGACGGCGACGAGTGGATCTCTCGTCGTTCTAGCTCCGAGATTCTTCCTGCGCGACCACCACGCTGCCCCTCGTCATCACTCTACTTAGTCCAGATATAGATCGCGCCGCAGGGCGACTGATCGAGAGTTACCGGAATTTCCACAGGATCTTTGTAGATCTCGATTGCCTCGATATCGTTGGGTGGCACGATGTCAATATTGCCATCTGCGTGCGCACCATCGACATAGACGCTCATCCCTCCCGTGCATTGCGTCGTCGTGTGATGTACGCCCTTGTCGTCGACGTCGTCGTAGAGTGCTGAGAGTCCACGCGTGGTCGACACGTATCGGCTGCCCGGCTCACCGCTCACCTGAAGCCCGGCGACGCGTAGGAACAAATCGGCCGTTTCTCGGGGCGCTTCTTTGGCAATTTCGGCAGCTGTTATGTAGCTGCCGATCCCGTTCCGGAAACGATCCGCCACACCGAATGGCAGATGGAGTATTTCGCCGCTTGGCGCCTGTACGATGACTCGCGAGAGCACTATCGTCATCAGCTCGACCATCGCGTCAACCGACGTTGTCGTGTTCGGCTGAACCACGACCGACACCGTGAGCGGGACTATCCCGATGCGACGAAACCGAATCAGATGCGGCCCGGTGGTGATACGATCTATGCGGAACGCACCGCCCGCACCAGATCGTGCGTGCACAGATGGGTTGTCGACTGCGACAATCTCGACGCCGACCAGTGGCACGCCGGCTGTGTCCCGCACACTACCGTCGAGCGCGCCCCCTACGGAGTCGGCTTGTGAACTCGCGTGACGGCCGCGTTGGGAGGTCGCATGCTGGGCCGTTGCGCTAGCAAATGCCACCAGAGCGCAAGCAACGAACGTGAAAAGCTCTAAAAACGATTGACGCTTTCGAATACGCATTACCATCCTCCAGCGAATGACGTAATGCAGTCGCGGGACCGATGCGACTGCGGCAACCGTTGCCGGAACAATGCATCGATCTTCACACTAAAGCAACACCGTATGGATACAGTGCGCGTTTTCCCCGCCCCCAAGTTCCAGCTCGCGCGCGGCCAACTGTTCATGGTCGCAACTGCGCCTAGCCAGCTGCGGATCGAGACTACGACAGTCGGTCTGAAAATCGAGTCGACGCACACAGGGCTCGTAACGGGCGAGGTATTCCCAGAACTACCGCGTTCTTCGTGTCCGGTAACACTTCCGCCGCATCGGGAAGCGATGCAATTCGTACGCTGTTAAACGGCCTGATGAGCACTGGACCAGTGCGCGGTAAGCTTACGCGGCAATCCCTCGAGATCGTTGACAGCTTCGCGAGCGAGGCGGGAACCTACACAATCGAGATTTTACCCAAGCCACCCGCCGACACCTCGAAGCCGGTCATGACCGACCACGGCAACTACGTCACAACATTCATCAAACGCAATGACGAATGGCGCGCGCTCTATGACATCACCACGAGCTCGGTGCCGCTGCCAGCGCCGGCACCGGCAAACGCGGCCAGGTAAGTCACCCTGCTTGATCCAACAACCCGTGGCGCGAGTGGCGACGGTTGCCTGGTCGTCAGTCGTGCGTCGCAACCGCATTAACTGATTCCGGTGAGCGGCCGACTTCGGAGCACGCTGACGCGGGCAGTTACACCGCTATTTCGCGCATTCCTGCGGCGAAGACTCTGCACTCCGCGCCCGGCGAAAGCTCCTCGGCATCGGCGTCGATGCCGATCTGGTCGTCGGGTACTGCGTCAGGGACGGCAAGCTTGCCGGACGGCATGCGTGGATCGTTTATCGGCAGGACAACACGCAGGTCCTCTTTGAACCTGTCGCTCGGTCAGTCGACCAGATGGTAAAGCCCCTCGCGGAGGTTTGAAACAACTACATCCCTGAAGCTGGAGTCGATCGACACGCACATTCATTTGCGTATTCAGGGTATCTGCTAGCCGAACGGATGTGGCTGGAGGGTGAGGTCGAACCGGAGCGCTGATATCATATTGATATGATGATCCCACTCTCCATTCTCGATCTCGCGCCGATCACCGAAGGCAGCGACGCGGCACAGTCTTTTCGCAACACGGTTGACCTCGCGCAACATGGTGAGCGCTGGGGCTACAACCGATTCTGGCTCGCCGAGCATCATGGGATGCCGGGAATCGCGAGCGCTGCGACGGCGGTGCTGATAGGGCATGTTGCGGGGCACACGAGCACGA
>JBDTAZ010000165.1:0-18444 GCA_039924325.1 Gemmatimonadaceae bacterium | reverse complement strand
TACGGCTGGTGCAGATGGCGATTATCGATCGCTGGCGAGCTACGGGAGAGGATCTCTACCGAGAGGTCGCCCGACTTGCCGACATCGAGAATGGCCAGGAAATCGTGGTTGCCGGTTGCGGCAGGGGGGTGACCACCGAGTGGTTGAGCCGGCGAACTGGCGCGTCCGTTACAGGCGTTGATCCGGATGGCGAGGACATCGCGCAGGCGGAGGAGCACGCTCGTACTGACGGCTTGGGTCTGAGCTATCAACAGTCCGAACTGGACGACCTTCCCTACGAGAGTAATGTCTTCGACGCGGCGATCGGTGAGCCACAGGTTGCCGCTGCCGGGAGCGCTGAAAGGGCCGTCGCTGAACTTGCGCGCGTGACGAAGCCGATGGGAGCGGTGGTGCTGCTTCAGCTTACATGGAGCTCCGAGCTTGCTGAATCGCGTCGCGAACTGGTAGTTGAGCGACTGGGACTTAGACCGCGCATGCTTGTCGAATGGAAGCAAATGCTGCGCGATGCCGGTATCGTTGACATACAGGTGAAGGACTGGACCAACGAATGCGACGATGAACTGGCATCGGCCAACGGCGTTTCAACGCCGCACCTCAACTGGCAGGGAAAGCTGCAAGTGATGGGTCGCGCTCTTCGCAGATCCGGTTGGGCTGAAGCCAAGCAGGCGCTGATCCGTGAAACAGAGTTGCTGCGTGATCTATCTCGCGAGAGGTCCATGAATTTTTCGATTATCAAGGGAGTGAAGTGGCCACACCCGCTTCCGCCGCCAACTTCAGCTAATGGCTAGCGGCAAGGGTTCCGGACTTCGCTTCTACGCGGTCGTCGACACCGACTTCACCGACCGCGAAGTGCTTGACGCAGACAAGCTGAGACTTGTCGCGTTCCGCGATCTCGCCGCCGTGGTGACGGTTGCGCCTTACGTACGCGCAAAGCCAAGTGATGCTGATTTGGAGAGATATGTGCGCATAATCGATGCACTTGAGAAGCACGGCCCCGTGATCCCAGCGCCGCCGGGAACTATTTTCCGCGACGAGTCTGTGCTTCTGCGTTGGCTGGATGTGCATTTCGCCAAGTTGCACGAGACGCTCGGAATCATTGAACGCCGAGAGGATGGAAACTCGACCTACGAGTACGTGCGTATGGATCTGGGAGTCTGATCGGAATGTTCTGTCCTGGATGTGGCTCGTGGAACCGCGGATCTGCCGCGAGGTGTACGCGGTGCGACGCGACGTTGCCCGCGGTCACTGCGCGAGAGGAGAGGCCGGACGCGGACATAACCTCGCTCCGGCACATGATCGGCGGTCGATACAGCGTGTCGCATCGGATCGGCGACGGCGGCATGGCAACTGTGTACTACGCCATGCACACGGCGCTGGATCGGCCCGTGGTTCTCAAGGTGTTGCATCCGCATCTGGCGCGCGACGCTGACATGCGGGAACGTTTCAGGCGCGAGGCCGAGACAGCGGCGCAGCTTGTTCATCCGCATATCTGCAACATCATCGACTTCGGGATGACGGAACGGCACGTGTACACCGTGATGCCGTACATGTCCCGCGGAACGCTGGGCGACCGAATCTCGGGGCGGCGGTCACTTCCGCCCGAGCGGGTCGCTTCGGTCTGCGCGCAGGTTGCAAGCGCGCTCGACTACGCGCATCGGCACGGCGTTGTTCACCGTGACATCAAACCGGACAACGTCCTCTTCGACGAGGATGAGCATGCGATCGTTACCGACTTCGGTATAGCCACCGCACACTTTCGCGCCCGGATGACCGGGACCGGTCACGTGATGGGGACTCCGCATTACATGTCGCCGGAGCAGGCGCGCGGCCGACTGCTGGACGGACGCAGCGATCTTTACACTCTTGGCATTGTCATGTATGAGACGCTGGTTGGCTTCGTGCCATTCGACGGTGCCGACATCTACTCAATCACGTCCAAGCATCTCGAAGAGATTCCGGTAGCACCCGACGTGGTAGATTCGCGCGTTCCGCCGACGTTATCAAACGTCGTGATGCGATGCCTGGCCAAGGATCCAACGGCCCGCTATCAGCGGGGTAATGAGGTCGCTGACGCGCTAATACAGTATCTGGCGCAGACCGGGGCACCGAATCCAGAAAAGCGGAATGGCTGGTTTTCCCGCGCACTGCCGTCGTTCGTCACATCGTCATGAAGTTGAGCTGGTACAGAGTATCGCTCCAAACCAGAATGCCGTTCGTCATTTCGCGTTGGGGGTACTCGGGTCACGAGAACGTCATCGTCAGCATCACGGATGACGGAGTCATGGGCATGGGAGAGGCTGCGCCCAACCGTTACTACAGCGAGTCGGCAGATACGGTCGTGGCTGCTCTGGAAGTCTACCAACCGCTGCTAGCGAAAGCCAAGTACTGGTCTCTCGAATCGATCGATTCGGCGTTGACCGGTGCGCTCGAGGGGAATGCGTCCGCGCGTGCGGCAGTCAGTGCTGCAATGCACGACCTCTTCGCGCGCAAGCTGGCGGTTCCGCTGCATCGCATGTGGGGGCTCGATCCCGAAAACGTGCCACTGTCCAGTTTCACGATCGCGATCGACGATGTGGAGGGCCTCAAGCATCGCGTTGCCGAGGCAGCGGAGTACCCGGTGCTGAAGATCAAACTGGGGACGGACAGGGACGAGGAAATAGTGCGAACGGTCCGCGAAGCTGCACCAGACAAGATCCTGCGTGTGGATGCGAATGCGGCGTGGACGCCTGCGGAGGCCGTAGAACGCGCGGCAATGCTTCGCGATAACTCAGTGGAATCGCTTGAGCAGCCAGTTGCAGCGTCGGACATCGCCGGGATGCGATTCGTGCGCGAACGTTGCGGCATGCCAGTTATCGCCGATGAGTCGTGCCTCGTTTCACATGACATTCCCGGGCTGGCAGGTGCCTGCGATGGCGTCAACATCAAGCTTGCGAAATGCGGGAGTCTCCGCGAGGCGGTGCGCATGATTCACACTGCGCGCGCGCACGACATGCAGGTCATGGCTGGATGCATGATCGAGACCTCGCTCGGCATATCCGCGATCGCGCAGCTCGCGCCGTTGCTGGACGCCGCCGACTTCGATGGAGCGGCCCTGCTTTCAAACGATCCCTTCAGCGGAGTCACCATCCACGGCGGCCGCGTCAAGCTGCAGGACGCGCCCGGACTGGGCGTGACCGGGCGACCACCGGCGTGACAGATTCTGCGCGCCGTCTTGTCGAGGTCGCGCTGCCGGTTCCGCTGTTTCAGACGTTCGTCTACTCGCTCGATGGAGAGTACGATCATGAGGCGCGAGTCGGGAGCCGCGTTCTGGTCCCGTTCCGTAAGCGACAGCAAATAGGGATCGTTACGGCGCTCGATGCCGAGCCGCCTGTGCGAGGGGTCATCAAGTCAGTGTCGGCCGTGCCGGACGCGGATCCCGTTCTCGATGAGTCGCTTCTCAGTCTTGCACGATGGATTGCGGAGTACTACGCCGTGCCGATCGGGATCGTCATGCGTACAATGCTTCCGGCGATGCTAACTGGTGCGTCGCAACCGGAACCGTCTGTCAAGACCCGCCGCGTCGTACGCATTCGTGACGACATCCCAACGCTGCTACAGCGAGAAAAGGCGTTCGCACGAGCCCCACAACAGCGTGCTCTGTTCGAGCTGATCGAATCCGTTGGCGGTGCGACCAGCGTCGATCACCTGCTGGAGCAACTGCAGTTCTCGGCATCCGTATTAAAGGCGCTGGAGAAGCGCGCTCTGATTACCATCGAACGGGAGCGCGTTGACCGTGATCCGTTCGCGACGCGCACGGGCCGGCGCGAGCCGCGTCACGCGCCAACAGTGGAGCAGATTACCGCAATCGACCGTATGAAGAGTGCTCGCGCGGGCGGGGTATTTCTGCTGCACGGGGTAACCGGAAGCGGAAAGACGTTGGTTTATATCGAATTGCTGCGAGAGATTGTGGAACGGCGCGGGAAAACTGCGATTGTACTTGTTCCGGAGATCGCGCTGACTCCGCAAACGGTCGACCGGTTTCGTGCCGTATTTGGTGACGATGTTGCTGTCCTCCACAGTGCGCTGAGCGACGGCGAGCGGTACGACGCCTGGATGGCGCTCAAGCGCGGTGAAAAGCGAATCGCCGTGGGAGCGCGCTCTGCGGTATTCGCCCCACTTCGGAACATAGGTGCGATCATAGTCGACGAGGAGCACGAGTCAAGCTACAAGCAAGCTGAAACGCCGCGCTATCACGCTCGAGAGGCGGCAATCGTCCGCGCGACGCAGGAAGGTGCCATCGTCGTGCTTGGCAGCGCGACGCCGTCGCTCGAGAGCTGGACGAATGCGGTCGCCGGCAAGTACTGTATGCTGACACTTCCGGACCGCGTCGGCGGTGCGTCGCTTCCCAAAGTCGACGTCGTTGATCTGCGAAAGAAAACCACGAGTAGCGCGCCTGCCGCTGGCGAGGATGAATACCAGCGCATCATAACGGCACCGCTGGATCTGGCTCTTCACGCGAGACTGCAAGCCGGAGAGCAGAGCATTCTACTTCTCAATCGCAGAGGTTACTCCGCGTTCGTTCAGTGCGAGAACTGCGGCAATGTCGCTACGTGTCCCAACTGCAGCATCACGTTGACATACCATCGGTCACCTGAAAGACTTGTATGCCACTACTGCATGCACCAGGAGGAACCTCAGCGAGCGTGCAGAAGATGTGGCGGCGTGACGCTCCGACGACGTGGGTTGGGTACTCAGCAGGTGGAACGGCTCGTTTGTGAACGGTTTCCCTCAGCGCGCGTTGCCCGAATGGATGTCGATACGACCTCCGGAAAGTGGGCACATGCGGAAATCCTCGATCGTGTTGGAAACGGCGAAGTAGATATTCTGCTCGGAACGCAGATGATAGCGAAGGGACTCGATTTCCCGAACGTGACTCTGGTTGGGGTGATTGACGCCGATGTCGGCATAAATCTGCCGGACTTTCGTGCCAGCGAGCGCTGCTTCCAATTGCTCAGTCAGGTGGCTGGCCGGTCAGGCCGCGGCGTCAAAGGCGGGGAGGTGCTGATACAGACCCGCGTGCCGACGCACCACGCGGTACGATACGCCATGACTCACGACTATTTGTCGTTCGTGACAGAAGAGCTGGCTGGCCGAGTCAATCCGCCATATCCACCGAACAACCGGCTCGCCAACATAGTCTTCAGCGGCACCGTCGAATCCAGCGTCGCCGATCTCGCGATCGCCGGAACTGCCTGGCTCCGCCGGCTTGTCAACGCGCACGACAATGTCGGTATGACGGTTATCGGTCCCGCTCCGGCGGCCGTTGAGCGAATCAAGTCGCGCTGGCGGTGGCACGTGCTTCTCAAGAGCGAACATCCGAACGATCTGACGAGGGTCGGGCGCTATTTCATGGAACGCTTCGCGATTCCGGCGCGAGACGGACTACGGGTCACGTTCGACCGCGACCCGGTCTCACTACTTTGAGCGCTCCCACAACATTCCCGTGACCGTCGTGGCACCAGCAGTCCCACCGTGCGGATTGTCACGCGCCTCGCTCGGTGCGACCTTTCTATCATGAACGAAACCACTGAACGCTTTTTCCGTGAGATCGCCGACCGGGTTGGATATGATCAGGTCGCCGAACTATATCTCTTCCCGGTAATTCGCCAGTCCGGTGTTGAGGCCGCGGTCGCAGTTGTCGCCGCGTATCCGGACCCCACGGTCGAAACGCGCACGCAACGCCACATCGTGTACTCAGCGAGCTACCGTTCCACAGTCAAGGGAACCAATCGCGGCAAGTGGTCAGTCGAGGTAGTCGCCGAAGCCGACGCCCCGCTCATAACGATCGAAGAGGTTGTGCGAGGGGTGGTTCAGCGAAGCGGTGGGCAGTTCCAGCCGGAGCAGATCAGCGGCGCGGAGTTCAGGGCGATTGTACCAGCTCCCGAAGTCGTGCAATCGGAACCGGTTTGAGAAGTACCTCGGAGCAGCCCGCCTGAATGCACCGCGCACGTAGTTCAGCGTCGTCGTGCCCGGTTACGGCGATGGTTCTTCGAGGCAGCTGATCCTGCTCCCGCAATCTTGAAAGAACGTCGAGACCGTCGCCGTCGGGGAGCGTGAGGTCAAGCAGCATCAAATCGGGTTTCGCTTTCAGGACGGACACTATCGCGGACTGTACATCCGCCGCAACGTCCACTTCGTGCCCAAGCTGTTCAAACAGCAGACGCAGAGCGCCAGCCGTCAGCTCGCTGTCTTCAACTATTAGCAGGTGCGTGGCTGACGCTCGGAATCGTGAATACGAAGCGCGATCCTTCTCCCGGCTTGCTATCGACCCAGATGCGTCCACCGTGGAGCTCTACGAGCCGACGAGCGATCGTGAGACCAAGTCCGGTTCCGTGATGCTGTCGCGACGCGGATGAGTCAACCTGCGCAAACTCGTCGAAGACGAGTTGTTGATGTTCCGGGGCGATGCCGATACCGTCATCGCCAACTTCGATAAAGTGAACGGGGCGGCCATTATCTGGTGCGTACCACGCACGAACCCATATGTGGCCACCAGCCGGAGTAAAATCAATCGCGTTACCGATGAGGTTATTCAGCACGTGAGTGACCTTGTCCCGATCCGCGAATAACAACGGAAGCGCGTCGGGCATCTCGGTTGCGACCGATAGCGATCGTCTCCGTGCCACAGCTTCATTGATCGTGCTCACTCCCTGCACAACATCTACGAGCGCGAACTCGGAAGGCTCCAGGCGGAGACGGTTTGCCGCTGCCTTCGCATAAGTGAGTATTTCGCCGACCATGTCGAGCAATTGTCGGCCGCCCGATATTATTCCCGCGATGCTTTCCAGTTGGCGTGGCGTCATATCGCCAAGAATTCCGTCTCGCAGAATCTCCGCGTGCGTGATGATCGCTGTTAGCGGCGTGCGAAGATCGTGGGAGATGTTGGACAGGAACTGCGTCTTGAGCGCGTCTCGCGACTGCAACTCGGCGAGTTCGCGGCGTGCCTCCTGCAACTCGGTTTCGAGCGCCGCGGTTCCGGCGTCAGCTTCCGTCGCGGTGTCAGTCTGATGCATACGCCCGAAAGCTACACCACCGGAGCGATACCCTCAACCGAAAGCCTCAGCTAATAGCCTCAGCTAACAGTCTCAGCTAACAGCGCCCTCGACTTCCTCCACAAGCTGCTGTCGCCTGAGGAGTGCCCAGTAACGCCCTTCGGCGGCGAGCAGCTCGGCGTGACTGCCACGTTCGACGATCGCGCCGTCATCCAGAACCAGTATCATTGCCGCGTCTCGCAGAGCGCTGGCACGATGCGACGCAATTACAGCCGTTCGCGCCGCCAGCGCCGTCCTCAGACCGCGTAGTATCTCCGCTTCGGTGTGCGTGTCCACCGCTGAGAGAGCATCATCCAGGAGGACGATTGCAGGCTTCCGAGCCAAAGCTCTGGCCAGAGTGGCTCGTTGCTTCTGGCCGCCCGACAGATTTATACCACGCTCGCCGAGCACGGTCTCGTAACCGTCGGGGAATGAGGCAATCGCCTCATCGAGCTGCGCTGTTTTGGATGCGTCGCGCCAGGCTTCCGGGTCATGACTATCCTCGAGGCCATAAGCCAGGTTCGCCGCGATCGTGTCGCTGAAAAGCAAGCTCTCCTGCGGCACATAGCCTATCTCCCGTCGGAGCTCATCGATGGGCAACCGCTGAATCGGAACGCCGTCGATCAGGACCTCGCCCTTTTGCGGATCGTAAACGCGGGCAATCAGATCAATCAGTGCGCTCTTGCCGCTGCCGGTCGCGCCAACTACGCCCGCTGTCGCACCCGATGGAATAACGAAGCTCACGTCCTTCAGGACCCAGCGCGGTGCGTCAGTCTCCTTTGTCGGAAAGTAGAAGCTCACATTGCGAAATTCGATCGAACGCCCGGCGCTTGCGTTCGGCAGGTGCAGGACCGGCTCGTTCGTGACTATCCGCGGTGTCTCGTCGAGTATCTGGAGCAGCCTGCGCATCGATGCATCGCCGCGCTGAAACAGATTGATCACCCAGCCAAGCGCAATCAGCGGCCACGTGAGCATCGTCAGATACATGCCGAACGCGACGAACGCCCCGATCGAGATCACGCCGCGGAGAGCGAGTGCGCCGCCGGCACCGAGCACTACAAGTGCGCCTGCGCCCGCCAGGAGCGAGAACAGCGGATGCATCACTCCCCATAGCCGCACCAGCGCCATGTTGCGAACGAGATATTCTTCGTTGAGTGCGCCAAAGTGTGCGATCTCGGAATCTTCCTGGCGGTACGCGCGCACGATTCTCACACCGGTGAGGTTTTCCTGCGCGTGCGTCGTAAGGGTCGAGAAGTGCTCCTGCACTGATTCGAACCGGATGTGGATCAACTTGGCGAGGCGTACGCTGATGATCGGCAAAAGGATCATCGGGCAGAGTGCGAGCAGTGTCAACTTCACGTCAATCCGCGACATGAAATACACGGCGAATATCGCGCCGAATATCGTATTGGTCAGATACATGATCGCCGGTCCTGCGGTCATGCGCACTGCACTCAGATCGTTCGTCAGCCGCGCCATGATGTCGCCCGTGCGCGTGCGGTTGTAGTACGAGGCGTCAAGCGCCTCAAGATGTTTGAACAGGTCGTTTCTTAGATCGTACTCGACCCAGCGGCTCAAGCCGTTGAGCCACTCTCGCATGCCGTACCGGAGGACTCCTCCGATTAGTGCTGTGCCGATGATCCCGGCAGCGAACAGCCACACCGATCGGAGCGCTTCATGAGCGCCGATGGCATCGATTGCCAGTTGTAATAGTTTTGGAATCACAGATGTGATCCCAGCTGCAATCACGACAAACGCAAGCCCCGCAACGAGTTGCGACGCATATGGCCGGAAGTAGGGGGTCAGGCGGCGTAGGTTTGGAAGCAATGTTGGCACACCGATTGCCCGTCTATCTTGGGATGAACTTCCCAACGCAAATAGAGAGGAGCGTTATGTCAAAATATATCCATCGTGCCAGTGTTCTAATGGCTGTACCGGCGGCCGTCGTGCTGCTGGCCCTTGGTGCGTGCGGAGGCAAGAAGGACAGCCTCGCGCAGGACACCTCGCTCGCTAGCGACATGCAGCTTGCCAATAAGGATTCCACCGCTCAGCCGCAGCTGACCGACGTTCCGGCGGCCGCGACGCCGACTCCGGCCGCGGCGACTTCGAAGCCGACTAGCCGGACCACCACGCCGTCGCGTTCAACGTCGCCGTCGAGATCGACCACGACTGCCAGCGGCAATACGGTAACAAGAAACAGCGGTGCCAATGAGACTGCTTTGGGAACAATCGCGGCCGGTTCAGCCATCGCGTTGACGTCTGACTCACGTGTCTGCACCAACACCAATCAGGTTGGACAGACCATCGAAGGAACTGTTGCCCAGTCCGTCGCCGGGTCGAACGGTGCGACGATTCCCGCGGGTGCCAAGGTTGCGCTTGAGATCACAAAGCTCAAGCGTAGCGAGAATGCCAGGGACAACATCGAGATGGACTTCGCAGTCAGGTCTGTAACCTTTGGCGGTCACACGTATCCGCTGAGTGCGAGCGTTGCTTCTGCGCAGGTTGATCGCGTCAAGAACCAGCCTGGCAGCAAGGACGTGCAGAAGGTTGCGACTGGCGCCGCCGTCGGCGCTATCGTTGGACAGATACTGGGACACAGTACCAAGTCCACAGTCATCGGAGGTGCTGTCGGCGCAGCGGCCGGTGCCGGTACTGCCGCGGCGACCGCGAACTATGAAGGCTGTGTTCCGAGCGGTGGCAACATCTCGATCAAGCTCGACAACTCGGTCCAGGTGCATAGCTAGTCGGCCCAAGTTCGATTCGTAATCCAAAAAGGCCCCGCTCCTTGCGAGTGGGGCCTTTTTCCTTTCGGTCGTCGTGCCGCGTTGTGAACGACGTTGCGGCTGCCGTCGCGCCTTTGACAGCGGCGCGGTAAGTTATTGCTCGTGCAGGATTCCAGAGCCACAGAGCGACGCAACCCGAGAACGGCGGACATCGATCTTGCGTCTGCGCGCGAAATCGTGGATCTCATGAATCGCGAGGACGCCAGTGTCGCCGCTGTCGTAGCCGCTCAGGGGGACGCAATCGCGCGTGCAGTCGAAATGGCGGCCGATACAATCCGCGCTGGCGGACGCCTGTTCTACGTCGGGGCGGGCACTTCGGGACGACTTGGTGTTCTCGACGCCAGCGAGTGTCCGCCAACCTTCGGAACGGATCCTGAGGTGGTGCAGGGGATCATCGCTGGAGGAGTTGCGGCTCTCACACGATCACAGGAAGGCGCCGAGGACCAGCCGGAGAGCGGCGCGCAGGAAATGGATGAGCGGCAGGTCACATCCAGCGACTTCGTAATAGGCATCGCTGCATCCGGAACCACGCCGTTCGTGCATGGCGCCGTCCACCGCGCTCGCGAGCTTGGCGCTCGCACCGGACTAATTACCTGCGCCGCTCCGCCCGGTTCGTTACTCGAAGACTGTGATGTGGCGATTGTTACCATCGTTGGCGCCGAAGTGGTGACGGGCTCAACGCGGCTGAAAGCAGGGACCGCGACGAAGCTGGTCCTCAACACGATCAGCACTGGCGCGATGATATTGCTCGGCAAGACTTACGGCAATCTTATGGTTGACATGCGTGCATCGAATGCGAAACTCACTGATCGTGCCGAACGGATGATCATGGAAGTCGCAGCCGTGCCGCGCGAAATCGCACGTGCGCAGCTCGCACTGGCTGGAGGAGTCGTCAAGGTAGCGCTTGTCATGCAGATCGCCGGCGTCGATCGCCCCACAGCGGAGCGGCGGCTCGCGGCGCATGGCGGCGTCATCCGACGTGTCATCCCAGGAGCGCCCCCGCCCGTGTCGGGATGAGCGACGCGAGCGGGATCTTCGTTGGGCTGATGTCGGGAACGTCGCTTGACGGGATTTCAGCTGCGGTTGTGCGGTTCGACGACAGCGGGCCGACGTTACGTCATGAATTGCTCGCGTACGTATCGCTGCCGTATTCCGACGTACAGCGGTCAAGACTGGCTGGCGCCATGGAGCGGGGCACCGCCGCGGAATACTCCGCGCTCAACTTCGATCTGGGAGCGTGGCTGGCCGACGCGTCGATGGAGGCGCTGCATGTGGCGCGCGTCGAGAAGGCTGACGTGCGCGCGATTGCCTCGCACGGTCACACCATCTGGCACACTCCGCGGCGAGCCACATGGCAGCTCGGAGAGTCAGCAGTGATTGCCGAACGCACCGGCATCGACGTAATATCGGATTTCCGCGTTCGGGATGTGGCCGCCAGTGGTGAAGGCGCTCCGCTTGTGCCCGTCGCGGATTTGTTGCTGTACAGTGGCGAGGAGTGGCGGTTGCTGCAGAACATTGGTGGTATCGGCAACATCACAGTCTTGCCGCCGAACGGCGACGTTTCACTCGTACGTGCATTCGACACTGGCCCAGGTGTTGTGCTCGTGGATCATCTGGTGCGCGCGTTGTATCCGGGGTTGCGATTTGACGATCACGGCTCGATCGCGAAATCCGGACGTGTGCACACTGTTACGGTGAATGCTCTGCTCACGGACGATTACTTCGCGCAGTCCCCACCCAAGTCCACCGGGCGCGAGTATTTCGGCACCGCTTTCGCTGATCGGCTGCGGGGATTGATGCCGGCTGCAGCCTCGAACGCAGATGTAATTGCAACCGCGGTGGCGTTTACAGCGCAGTCGATTGCGGATGCAGTGCAACGATTTGTGAAGGAGCGGAGTGAGACTATTATCGTGTCCGGTGGTGGCGCGCGGAACGATGCGTTGATGGATGCGCTAAGAACAGCGATTGCGCCGATTCGGGTCGAACGTTTCGACGATCTTTATTACGACGGCGAGGCGAAGGAGTCGGTCGCGTTTGCGCTGCTCGGACTGCTGCATCTGGCGCGGCGACCGGGTAACGTTACCGGAGCCACCGCCGCACGCGGTCCGAGAGTCCTAGGGAAGTTGACTCCCGCTTCGTAGGCGCCGGCGGCTCGTCGGGCAGATTGGGATCAGCCGGTTCAAATCGAGCTGCGACGACGGTGATGTTGTCGTTTCCGCCTCGAGCGTTTGCTGCGGCGACGAGCCGTTCGCAGACCGTTTCCATGTTGTCATCGGCGAGGGCGATGCGAGCCATCTCGATGGGGTTTACCATGTTTGACAACCCGTCACTGCAAAGCAACAGGACATCGCCCACTTCGGCCTCTTCCCGGTAGACGTCGGGAGCCACCGTCGGTTCCGATCCAAGTGCCTGTAGAATGATGTTCCGGCGATCGCTGTGCGCCGCCTCGCTTTCAGTCATTTCGCCAGCGTCGATCAAGCGCTGAATGAGAGACTGGTCCTTTGTGACCTGGCGTGCAACGCCGGCGCGAACGATATACGCGCGGCTGTCGCCGACCTGCGCAATGGAAATCGTCGAATTATGCACCAGAGCCAGCGTTGCCGTGGTGGCCATTCCGCGATGCTGGGGATTCCCGGATGAGTACGTAAAGATTACGTGATTTGCCGCGACGATCGCGGCCTTGAGTGCCGCATCCACTCCGGACTGCGAGTGAGGCCAGTCTGTTTCGTAGCGTCGCCGCAACTCAATGAACATGGTATCGGTCGCCATCAGGCTTGCAATTTCGCCAGACGCGGCTCCCCCGACGCCGTCCGCCACCACCAGGAGTGCCGGGGTGTGAGGGATCGTGATGGTTGTAGTCGTTCCCTTCATGACTACCGCGTCCCGGCCGAGCGCGGCTACGAGATACGAGTCCTCGTTGAGCGTCCGGACCCGGCCTATATCTGTGCGGCCGCCCGCAACAAGCATCAGTCGACGCGGGGCATCTGTGGTCGTAGGAAGTTCAAGTTCTGGCATCGCGCTAAGAATACACCCTGCAGGTGCTGACCGTTACTGGGCGCGCTACTAGCTTATGTGTTATGTCCCTGTGTATCACCACCAAAAGCCACGTATTTTCGGGGCTGATTCTAGTCGGTGCTCTGCTCGGCGCTGCCTGCGCCCGTACACCTCCAACGTCGGCGCCCGAGCCAGCGTCTGCGCCTCGCAGGATACCACGCGCAGTAGCCACGCCGGGGCATGTGGGCATCAACAAGGCGGTTCTTCCGCCCGTTAATCCGACCCTCCCGCCCGTGCCGGAGGTGGATGGGCCTCTCGCGATCCGGGTAGTCTACCCGACACGCGACGCCCTCGTTGCATCGCGCGATTCCAATTTCATATTTGGAACTGTGGGTAGTGGGGCCGCTGGCCTTACTATAAACGGAGAGTTGGTCCCCGTCTGGCCGAATGGCGCGTTTCTGGGATGGATTCCGAACCCGACCGCGCAGTCGCAGTGGTACGACCTTGAGGCATACACCGCCACCGATACAACCAGACTCCGATACCCTGCGCGCACGAGGGCCGGACTGGCCCTCGAAGGGCCGCGTCCGGTCGAGAGCCCCGAAATCACCCGGTTCGATCCGGCGGTGCCCGCAATGCTTCGCGACGATTCTCTCGATCGCGCCGTGAGCGACACTGACAACATCATCATCGGGCGTCCGACCCCGACCGGCGATTACAAATGGTTCCTGCTTCCAGGAACCCCGGTCCGGCTGCTCGAATTCCGTGACAACATGGCGCGTGTCCAGCTCGATGCGGGCCAGGACATATGGGTTGCGCGGCGGGACGTCAAGCGCTCGGACTCGAGTGCGGCGATGCGCGCACTCGCGATTACAAGCGCGAGGTTACAGGCTTCAAAAGCGACAGTGGATCTTGAGCTTCGGGTCGCGTCGCCGCCTGCGTACGTCGTCGGCGAGGGCGAGCGCGATCTCACTCTCACGCTCTACAACACGACTAGCGCCGCGACGTTCGAGCCGCCTCGCGACTCTCTGCTGGATAGCGCGAGTCAAACCAAAGAAGCCACGCGCGCAGTCTATCATTTTGCGCTCTCGCGGCCGCTGTATGGCTACGAGGTTACGTATCGCGACGGCGTCTTCACTCTGGCGATCCGACGCCCACCCGAAGTAGACGCCGCAGAGCCGCTTCGAGGCATGACAATAGTTGTTGACCCCGGTCATCCACCGATTGGGGCTACCGGCCCCACCGGCTTGTGGGAACCCGTTGCCACGCTTCCGGTGGGACTGCGTGTCGAGCAACTTCTCAAGGCGCGCGGTGCGCATGTTGTGATGACTCGTACAACCGCTGATCCTGTAGGGTTGGGTGATCGGCCCATCATCGCGCGTCGCGCGAATGCCAACGCGTTCGTTTCGATCCATCTCAACGCGGACGCAGACGGTCAAAACCCATTCCGCGACAATGGCACGGGCACGTACTACTTTCATCCACAGTCAAAGCTGTTCGCGCGAACCATGCAGGACGCGGTGGTTCCGGCATTGGGACTACGCGACCGCGGGGTGTTCTACCAGAACCTCGCCGTCTGTCGCCCAACCTGGTTTCCATCGGTACTTGTAGAGGGCTTGTTCATCATCATGCCTGATCAGGAAGCTGCGATCAAGACGCCAGAATATCAGGATGCATACGCCAGGGGTGTGGTGGACGGGCTCGAGAAGTATTTCGCCACGTTTGCGCACTAGCATGCAGTTTTTTGCACGCTGGAAAAAAAACGCGCTTCCGCTGCTCGTTATTCTGGCCTCGATTATCAGCACTGCATCCCAAACCGCGGATGCCCAGATCCCTGTCAACGAGCAATGGAAGACGATTGCAACTCCGCACTTCAGAGTTCACTTCACGGCGCCTCTCGAAGGGCAGGCGCGTCATGCAGCGTCTGTAGCGGAGCGCGCGTACGCAAACCTTGCCGGCGAACTCGCGAAGCCGCGAGGGTTGATTGACATCGTCCTCAGCGATGGCACCGATGCCTCCAATGGTTCTGCGACCGTAGTGCCGCGGCCAAGTATAGTAATTTTTGCCCGACCCCCGGTTGATGACCCGTCTCTTGAGAGTTACGACGACTGGACAGTTCTCGTTCTTCAACACGAACTGACTCACATCTTTCATCTCGACCGAAGTCTTGGCTGGTGGCGTACGGCGCAGTCGATTTTCGGGCGCAACCCGGTTCTATTCCCCAACTATTACACACCCTCCTGGTTGACCGAGGGCTTGGCTGTGTATTACGAGTCGCGTTTCACAAGCGGCGGCCGACTGAACGGTAGTTTCGAATCCGCTGTTGCACGCTCGGCCGCAGTCGACAACGTACTTCCTCCACTTGGTCAGCTGTCGCTCGCGACCTCTCGTTTCCCGTACGGACAGTCGGTCTACGTGTACGGTTCGTTCGTATGGGACGAACTCGCCAAAGCGCACGGCCCTGCGTCGGTTCCAGCATTCGTCGAACTATCCAGCAGCGAACCGATTCCGTTCTTTCTGGATCGGGAAGCAAAGCAGGCCTTTGGCGAGACGTTCACACACGCTTGGAAACGCTGGCGAGACTCTGTCCTCGTCGCGGTCGACGATTCCGCGTCACTCGGCCTCCAATCCCAAAAGACGCCTGCCTCATTTACCGCCGCAGCAGCGACGCTAATTCCCGACGGCGGACGTTACATAGTCGAGCCTCGCTGGGTTACAGATTCGACACTTCTCTTTTTAGCCAACGATGGACGCAGCTCTGCCGGGCTCTATCGCGTGAAGCTAGGCGGCCGGCCAAAGCGGGTTGCGCGTCGCAACTCGCTGGATAGCAACGACCCGTCGACCAACGGGTCGATTGTGTTTGCGCAGGGCGACTACATCGATCGGTTCCATACACGTGGCGATCTCTACGTTGCGACGGGTGATCGGGAAACACGCCTGACAGTCGACCAGCGCCTTAGCGAGCCAAGTGTGCGTGACGACGGCAAAATAGTGGCCGTTCAGACGGCGCCGGGTACGACGCGGCTCGTTGTCGTATCACGTGACGGGCGCCACGTTGCGCCTGTCACGACCGCTACGCTCGATACGCAATGGACCGCGCCGCGATGGTCGCCGGATGGTCGCCGCATTGTCGCTGTCAGAATATCAGGCGCGCCGAATGAGATTGTGGTACTGGATAGCACTGGCAAGATGCTGTCGATGCCTGTTCGTGAGCGGGCGGTCCTTCGTTCACCAACTTGGTCCCCCGACGGGCTCACGATACTTTTCACGTCAGATATTGATGGAACTTCGCAACTCTCCAAAGTGAGAGCCGACGCGAACTTTGCCAGCGTCACTCCAATTCGGCTTACCGCCGAACCCGGTGGTGTTTACGGAGTCGACGTTGTCGCGGCCGGTGCCGATTCAGTTCGCGTTGCTACGACCGCACTACGCGGTGACGGGTACCATCTGCTCGTCTGGACAGTCCCGCGAACCGCATTGTTCGCGGCGGAGAGCGCCGCGCAAGAACCGTCGAGCAAATCGACGGCCTCGCACGCAGTTGGCGACGACGCCACCGATCCGCGCTGGCGTGTGACCGACGATACCAGTCGCGCTCGCTCGTATTCTCCGTGGCGAACGTTGGCGCCCGCATATTGGTCTCCCACGTTCGCGCAGGCTGGCGGCGGTCGGGGTGATCTCCTTGGCGCGCTTACGGGCGGTTCGGATGCTATCGGACGCCACACGTACATCGCGCAGGCCGCTGTGAATATCCACAACAGCAATGTCGACGCGTCGCTGTCGTACGCGTATAACCGATGGATAAATCCGATGCTCACTGCATCGC
Organism: Gemmatimonadaceae bacterium; assembly: GCA_039924325.1. Classification (GTDB taxonomy): domain Bacteria; phylum Gemmatimonadota; class Gemmatimonadetes; order Gemmatimonadales; family Gemmatimonadaceae; genus Fen-1247. The sequence goes on along the minus strand of JBDTAZ010000165.1, from coordinate 1,774 downwards.
TGGAGCAGTCGTGGTCCTACTCCAACATCACGAGCCGCGGCATCAAGGTCGGCGACCTCGACAGCCGGAGTCGCTTTTCGAGCCTTCACGCGACCTTCGCGCGGCCGCGTGTGCGAACCTATTCCGCGGTGACAGTTGGCGCAGAGTATGAGGAACGAGACTATGCAACGACGCCGGGCTCGCTGCTGCCTCGTCTCAATTCGTTTTATGCGACGAGTCACCGTTACCCGACGCTGGTCGCGGCCGCGGTGTTCTCCAACACTCAGCGCCCGGCGCTGAGCATCTCGCCCGAAGACGGTTTCACGCTGACTGGCTCAATTCGACAGCGCTGGGAGGAGTCGTCTGGTGCCTCCGGACGCAGTGCGGTCGCGATCGGATCGGCGTACAAGTCGTTGGATCTTCCGGGGTTCGCGCACCATGTCCTCGCCATCCGTGCGGCTATTGGCGCAGCAGACCGTCGTTCGCCGAGCGAGTATGCGGTCGGTGGAGTGAGCGGCTCGTCGGTGGAGATCGTACCAGGTATAACGTTTGGCAGCGCGGCGCGGACGTTCCCCGTTCGCGGCTTTGCGGCTGGTTCGGAAACGGGGGTTAGCGCATCGTCGTTCAGCGCAGAATATCGAGTACCGCTGATTGCGCCGTCGCGTTCGCTGGGGCTGTTCCCGTTCTTCGTCGATCGCGCTTCCCTGTCTTTGTTCAGCGACGCTGCGCGCGCGTGGTGTCCGACCTCAGCCGTACCCGCGTGTGCTCCGTCATCGAACGACGGGCCGACGCTTGCGTCGGTAGGCGCGGAGCTCAATCTGGATTCCGCGCTGCAGTTTGATGTACCGTACCGTTTTCGGCTTGGCCTGGCGCATCCGGTGCACGGGCGGGCCTATTCTGGCGCGTCTGCTCTCACCACGTATGCGACACTCGGACTGGCATTTTAGCTCTTGAGAAACCGGCGGGAAACGGTACGTGTATCCAGGCAATCCGGTTTGGGTCTGGCGGTGTTGGGCGGGATGGATTTGATGTGAGGAAGGGTCTCGTGGGCGATCGGGTTTTGCTAAGCGGTTACGCACCAAAGGGTTGCGAGTGGGGTATGGCGATAGTGGTCACAATTATGGCCAATGCTGGCACATGTGGAAGGCCTATGAGGATAAAGTCCAGATCACAGATGTTCGTGACCGTGGACTCCTAAGTCGTTGGTGCTAAACGACTTAATTAGACACTGGCGCGCAAACACGTATCGGCTTAGTATCACGACCCCTGACCTAATGACCGCAGGAATTGCGGCTCAACGGGTCTCCAGATGGCAGGTCAGCCCGCACGCTAGGTGGTACATTCCGCTTGGCGAACAATCCGCATAGTTACAGGTGGGAGAAGAGATGTCCGATGTAAACCCGCAGGAAATGCTGCCCGACGCGCAGCTGAACCAGAATGCCCGTACGGTTCTATCAAAGCGTTATCTGATCAAGGACAAATCCGGAGCTCCCACAGAGCGTCCGGAGGAGATGTTCTGGCGTGTAGCGACGACCGTAGCGGAAGCGGATCGTCGGTATGGTGCCAGTGCGGGAGCGGTTCACGCTCTCTCGGAAGAGTTCTACAGGCTGATGACCGAACGTCGTTTCGAGCCCAACTCGCCAACACTAATGAACGCGGGCCGGCCCTTGGGCCAGCTCTCTGCGTGTTTTGTGCTGCCGGTCGAGGATGCGCTCTCCAATGGCCACAATGGCATCTACGACACGCTTCGGTCAATGGCGCTTATCCACCAGTCGGGCGGTGGCACCGGGTTCTC
>JBDTAZ010000164.1:0-33163 GCA_039924325.1 Gemmatimonadaceae bacterium | reverse complement strand
ATCGCCATCGCGCGCATCAATGCGATCTCCCGCGTATCGGGCGATGCCCGGAATGCGAGCGACCGAATTGAGCGCATAATGCGGTCATGATGGCGTGTCTTGAAGAACTGAACCGAGTCCAGCGCTTTCTCCGCGTCCTGGAACATCAACTCGTAGTCGGCGGCCAGCGCGGCCGGTGCATCGCGCTTGGGCGGCCGGATGATGCGCGTGGCATCCGCGGCAGCGACATGCAGCTCGTACAGGGCAAGCAGCACCGCCTGGGCCAGATTCAGCGAGCTGTGCTCCGTCGTGTCAATTGTCACGACCAGGTGGCCGCGATCCATTGCGTCGTTCGGGAGCCCGCTGTCCTCACGACCGAACAGGAGCGCGACCTTGCCCTCCTGTGTTGCGCTACGAATGAGCGGCGCGGCCGCCCGAGCGTCGGTGAGTGTCCTCTTTGCCGCACGACGTCGGGCCGTAAACGCTGCCACCTTCACACAATCGGCCAGCGCTTCGTCCAGGGTATCGAAATGCTCGATGCGCTCGATGACGTCGGCCGTGCCATGGGCGATACCGGCCAACCGATACTCGGTGTACTCGCAGGGGCGCACCAACCTCAGATCTGTCGCCCCCATGTTTTTCATGGCGCGTACGGTCGCGCCGATGTTGACCGGGTCTTGCGGCTCGTAAAGTACGACCACGACGCGTGTAAGGATGGATTCTGGCACGGCGTAAGCTAGCAGAATGCGGCGCTAAAGCGTTGCGCGATCGTGCGACGGCCGACCGCCGCTCACGAAACCGACTCTCCAGACGCAACGCGTCGCCAGAAATTCGGCAGATATCCAGCCTCGAGCAGCGCGGCTCCCCCGCTCCTATCGCGCAGCGCCTCGATCATCGATCCGAGCGTGACACCGTGGGCCGGCCGATGGGTGACGACGAGTGCGTCTCCCGCGGAGACGTCGCCCTCGACGGCAATGCGAAAATAGGCGCCCAATCGGCCAGCAGCCTGAAACCGAGCCGGGAAATACGCGTCTCCCATGCGAATGCCGAGCTTGTAGCAGGGGAGCCGAGGCTGTGCGACCTCCAGCTCCGCAGTTCCGATTCTCCAACGTTCGCCGACCAACGCGGCTCGGAGATCGATCCCCTCGACGGTCAGATTCTCGCCGAACATCGCAGAGTGCATGTCGATCCCTTCGAGCTCGTTCCAGTACTGGTAGTCCTCGAGAGAGTAGGCGTAGACGGCCTTGTCCGGGCCGCCATGTACCTCCCTGTCTGCCTGATCGTCGCCGGCAAGGTTCACCCCGCGCAACGCCACAGACTCGCCGGTTACCGGGAATTTCCAGATTCCGGTCCGGACTATCCGCCCGTTCCAGTCAATCACGCGCACCTGCCCAACGTTTACGGCGATGACACGAGCAATACCGTGAGCAATACCGTGAGCAATATCGTGAGCAATATCGCGAGCCTCCCCGCGATACTGATGGGATGCATCCGCCGTATTCTCCGAAGGATCAGGCATATGCGCCGGCTCGTGAGGCAAGAAGCGTCACGGTGCTACAAGACAGGCCTGCGACCCGTGATAAGCCGGAAGATCACGACGATGATCGCGACGACGAGGAGCACGTGGATGAGGCCGCCCACGATCGGAAACACGAGCCAGCCAAGGAGCCAGAGAACGAAAAGTATTACTGCGATTGTCCAGAGCATCGAGATGCCTCGGCAGGAGGATTCGTGAAGCAGCGAGAAGTTCGCGCCTCGCAAATATCACACTAGCTGCTCCAGATCGGCAGTTTCGTGTGTCATTCCTGGATCAATTCGATCGTGCTGCTCATCCATACTGTGCGCCAGCTGACGTCCGAGCAGTATCCGCGTTGCGCGCAGATCATGGCCCATGTCTATGAGCAGGATCGCGAGGTCACCGCTACCCCACAGCAGCCCCGCCAGGACGATCAATCTGCTGATTTCGCCAAGCAACGCGGGGAGGTCCGAAATTCCGTACGAGACGAGCCCGGTGATTACCTCCGAGGCGAGCACGAGGATCAGGATTATCGCCATCAGCTTGAAAAGCCGCGATAGATACTTGAGTCCGACGTAAGGTTCGAGGTCTGCCGCCCGCACCTGCATACGCTTTGGCGATTCCGGTCGTCGCGCGCGAGCATCGTCTGCTACCGCCTGCTCCTCGATCACAGCTTCGGTGCTGCGCGGCACGATTCGCTCAGTTGCATCGGACATCTCTGGTCTCCTGTTCCGGTACCTCGCGCTCGAGAAGAATGCTCGAGAATAGTGCGCGAATGTGCCGTGTGCGAAAGTCTGTTCGCATGGACATCTACACGATTGGTGCCACGAAACGCAGCTGGCCGGGTCGGCCGACCTGGGACCGCATTGCGACGCCTGAGCCGCCGGCAACAAGATGTTAACTTTGTCGCCGACCGTCCTCGCCGTCGCTACCGAGAATTTTCGCGCGACCGCGACGACATGGACAACTGCCCCGTGCGGCGTTTTCGAACAGGCGTTCGGCGCGTGTAGAGACGATGGGGTGGCGCAGACGAGCAATCACACTCACACCCTGAGAATGCAAGGACTAACGGAGCTATTTCACCGGCTGCGCGACGTTAACGGGCTGGTGCAGGCGGCCGGCTATTCCGGTATGGCGGCTATAATTTTCGCCGAAACGGGACTGCTGATTGGCTTCTTCCTGCCGGGCGACTCGCTACTCGTCACCGCCGGATTGCTCGGCTCACAGGGCTACATAGACGTCTGGATGCTTGGCCTGATCCTCAGCATCGCCGCAATTGCCGGCGACACGGTCGGTTACTCAATTGGCAAGGCAGGCGGCCACCGTCTGTTTACGCGAGAGGACTCGCTGCTATTCAACCGAAAACACCTTGTCAAAGCGCACGAGTTCTACGAACGGCATGGCGGCAAGACGATCATCATTGCGCGGTTCATGCCCATCATCCGTACATTCGCCCCAGTCGTCGCCGGGATGGGCGATATGCAGTACTCTCGCTTCCTCGTCTACAACTTGGTGGGTGGAGTGGCGTGGGTATGGTCTATGCTCCTCATTGGTTTATTCCTTGGCCGCACCTTTCCGGGAGTGGCCAAGCACATTGAGCTGATCATTCTGGTTATCGTATTCCTGTCCATTCTGCCGGCATTGATCGCCCGCTTCAAATCCAAATCGGAGAATTAACGTCATGGCGTTTACGCTTCCTCCACTTCCGTATGACTTCGCCGCTCTCGAGCCGTCAATCGACGCTCGCACGATGGAAATCCATCACGACAAGCATCACGCGGGGTATGTAAATAATCTCAATGCTGCGCTCGAAAAGGCGCCCGAGCTTCAGTCCCGATCTCTCGACGACCTGTTGCAGCATCTCGATGCTGTTCCGGAATCGATCCGTACCGCCGTGCGCAACAACGCTGGTGGCCACTGGAATCATTCGATGTTCTGGGAGATCATGTCGCCTAAGGGCGGCGGCGAACCAACCGGCAAACTCGCTGACGCCATCAAGGCATCGTTCGGCGACTTCGCGACGTTCAAGACTCAGTTTGGCGACGCAGCAGGCAAACGCTTCGGCTCGGGTTGGGCTTGGCTCGTCAAGGATGGTTCAAAGTTGACGATCACTAGCACGCCCAATCAGGATACTCCTGTGATGGAAAAGAAGCATCCGATCCTTGGCGTGGACGTATGGGAGCACGCTTACTATCTCAAGTATCAGAACCTGCGCCCGGCATACGTGCAGGCGTGGTGGAACGTCGTCAACTGGCCGGAAGTCGGCCGTCGCTTCGAAGCCTAGCCACCCAGACTCTCAGTCTGGCGGTTCACAGCCCCGTCATTCCCGCGCGAGCGGGACTGGCGGGGCTGAACCGCACGAACCAGCAGTTACGCTCGCGTTGCGCAAGCTATCGCGCTGTACGACCTTGACCCGTTATCTAGCGGCGTCGCCTTCGAGATACGTATAACCTTCGAGCCCTGCGAGATAATCCGCGATGAAGGCATTGGCCTCATCGCGAGTCAGGTTCTTCGCGTTACTGACCTTGCGACGGAACGTGGTCAACAGGTCCGCAGCGCGAAACTGTACATACGCGAGAACTTCGGTGACCGTGTCGCCGTGAACCAGATCGGTAATCTCGTATCCTTTCTCCTTGATCCGGATATGCACCGCGTTCGTATCTCCGAACAGGTTGTGCAGATCGCCGAGTATCTCCTGGTATGCGCCAGTGAGAAATATCCCGATGATGTATGGTTCCCCGTCGTGGAATGGATGCAGTTCGAGGCTTGGACGCGGCGCGTTCCGATCGCCGCCGACGAATCTGTCGATCTTTCCATCACTGTCGCAGGTAATGTCCTGAATTGTGCCTCTGCGCACTGGCTCCTCATCAAGCCGATGCACCGGCATGATCGGGAATATCTGGTCGATTGCCCAGCTATCCGGGAGCGACTGAAACAGTGAAAAATTGCAGAAGTAGCGATCGACGAGCATCGCCTCGAGATCTGCAATGATCTCCGAATACTCCTCTCGGTCCTTTCGGACCTCGCGCGCCACGGAGTTGATGATCGCCAAGTGAAGTTGCTCGGCACGTGCCCGGTCTCGAAGCGACAGCACACCGCTCGCGAAAAGCTGCTGCGCTCGTTCCTTGTCGAATGTCGCATCGTGAAACACCTCGCGAAGTCTGCGACTGTTCACAGTCTCGAGATCGGTCGCCATCTCGTGGAGCAGCGCATGGTCATCTTCGGTGAGCTCAGGCGCGACAACTTCCGTCACCGATTCCACATCTATCACACTCAACAGCAGTAGCGCGTGATGCGCCGTCAGCGCGCGTCCCGACTCGCTGATGATGTGAGGCATCGGAAGATCTTCTTCCCTGCACGCCTCGGCCAGGGTGTACACGATGTCGTTGGCGTATTCCTGTAGCGTGTAGTTCACGCTGGCGTACGCAGTCGACCGCGTCCCGTCGTAATCCACACCCAAACCGCCGCCCACATCAACATGGGTGACGTCCACGCCCATCTTTCGGAGCTCCGAGTAGTAGCGAGCAATCTCCTGAAGACCTGCCTTGATGTATCTGATATCGGTGATCTGCGAGCCCAAGTGAAAGTGCAGCAGATGAAGACAGTCCAGATATCCGTTGTCCGTAAGCTTGTCGATGACGCGTACGAGTTGCGACGGGCTGAGTCCGAACTTGGACTTCTCGCCGCCACTCTCCGCCCATCGACCAGCACCCTCGGCATTCAGCTTGATGCGCAAGCCAACATTTGGCCGCACACCAAGCTCCTCAGCAACCTGGAGCAACACATCGACTTCGCTTACCTGCTCCATGACTATGAAGACCTGGTGGCCCAGCTTCTGACCCATTAGGGCGAGGCGCATGAACTCCTCGTCCTTGTAGCCGTTGCACACGATCACATGTCCGGTGGTTTCCGCGAGCCCCAGAACTGCCTGCAACTCCGGCTTGCTTCCGCACTCGAGGCCAACACCGAATGGTTGACCGAATTCCACAATCTCTTCGACAACATGACGCTGCTGATTCACCTTGATCGGATAGATCGTTGTGTATCCGCCCGCATAGTCGAACTCGCGGATTGCAGCTGTAAACCGCTGGTGCAGGTCGCCGATGCGAGACCGGAGGATGTCCGAGAATCGGATCAGCAACGGCATTCCCACGCCCTGAGCCTCCAGATCCATCGCGAGTTCGAAAAGATCGAGCTCGCGACCACGCTCGTCCTTGTCGGGACGAACTACCACATGCCCCTTTGCGTTTATATCGAAGTAACCATTTCCCCACCCGTCAACGTTATAAAGGGTGCGTGATTCCTCGATCGTCCACGGCTCGGTGCCGATATGAGCGAATGGTTCGGAAAGTGGTGTAGTCGTCATGCTCGAATTCCGATTACGGGTAAAGTGTCTCGACGCTCCAACCGTCACCGGCGCGCTGATATACGGTTCTGTCGTGCAGTCGATTGGTTCCTGCGTGCCAGAACTCGATGCGTCCCGGAACAACGCGAAAGCCGGACCAGTTCGGTGGCCGAGGCACTTCCCGACCGTCAAAACGCGCCTCGAACTCAGCGAGTCGTCCTTCGAGATCGCCCGGGTGCGCCATCGCACGACTCTGTTCCGATGCCCAGGCTCCCAGCTGACTCAGCCGAGCGCGTGTGGCGAAATACGCATCCGCTTCGAGTTCGCTGACCTGCTCTGCACGTCCCTCGATCCGAACCTGCAGTTCGATCGGTGGCCAGTGGAAGCAGAGTGCGCAATTTGGGTTCGCCAGCAACTCGCGCCCCTTGCGCCCTTCATAGTTCGTATAGAACACGAAGCCGTGCTGATCAAACGCCTTGAGCAGCACGATCCGGTTTGACGGACGCCCATCCGGTCCGACGGTCGCGAGCGACATTGCATTCGGATCCGGAAAGCAATCGCCAGGAAGCTCAGCGCGCGCTCGCGCGAAGATCTGCGCGAACCGGTCGAACGGCTCGGCAAGCTTAATCGTCATCAACCGATTGCCCGCTTTCTGAAGCGCGCCAATGCAGCCCATGTAAATCCGGCCGTGAGCGCTGCGAGTGCGGCCACGATCGCGGCAAATGGCATGTGCGGCACGGAAGGAGTTAGCGACGCACGAAGTCCCTCCGAGATGTAGACGAGCGGATTGACCAGCACCGCATACTTGAGCCATGGAACCACGTCAAGGCCACGCCACGGATAATATGCGCAGCCGAAGAAGATCATCGGCGTGATAATCAGACTGAACATGAATCCGATCTGCTGCGGGCTTATTAAAACGCCGAGTAGCAGTCCGAACGCGGAAGCCGCGGCAGCTGAAAGGACGACGACAACGAGCAGCTCGGGGACATGGGAGAACGTGAATCCTGCAACGGGCCCCATCACAAGACGGGCAAGTGGCAAAACAACTAGAGCCGCAATGATTCCCTGGATCATAGCGTTCACAATCTTCTCGACAGCGACAAGATCCGTGCTGATCGGCGCGAGTAGTCGGTCCTCGATCTCCTTGGTCCAACCGAACTCGGTGACCATTGGTAGCGTAACCGATTGAGTCGATGACAACATGAGGCTAAGCGCCAGAATACCCGGCAGCAACGCAGCCTGGTAGCCGGACTGGGTGAAACCCATCTTTGGGAGCAAATAGCCAAAGACTATGACGAACAACATCGGCTGCATGATCGTGCGAACGAGGAAGAACGGGAGCTCTCGTCTCGCGACACGAATATCGCGACTGAGCAGCGCGACAAATACCTTCCACGCCGGAACGGGCGGATGCGGCTTCTCAATCGTAGCGATTGGTATGGAGACGCTCACGGCAGATGTCACGCGTCGAGTCCTCTTCCGGCCTTGGCGATGAAGAACGTTTCCAGCGACCCATCCGGTGTCTGCAGCTTCAGGTTCTCGGGTGTATCGAGAGCGAGCAATCGACCGCGATCGATAAGTGCAATCCGGTCACTCAGTTCGTCGGCCTCTGGCATGTAGTGCGTAGTCATCACAATGGTACGCCCCTGACTGTGGAGTTCGCGCAGAATTTCCCACAGGGAATTACGCGCGTTCGGGTCAAGACCGACCGTCGGCTCGTCGAGAAACAGAATTGTCGGCTCATGAATCAGAGCGCGTGCGATCATCAACCGCTGTTGTTGTCCTCCGCTCAGCTGATCGACTTTCATGTGCGCCTTTCCAGCAATTTCCAGTCTCTCAAGAAGTTCGGTCGCGCGACGTGCAGCCTCCCTGCGCGGTACGCCGAAATACGCAGCGTGGTAGATCAGGTTTTCCCAGGCATCGAGCGACCGATCCGGGTTGGGACGTTGCGGCACAACACCGATTCGCTGTCTGACGGTGACACTGTTCCTGACCACGTCTGCGCCCGCTACTCGGGCTGTCCCGCCACTAGGCAGTACGCGTGTCGTGAGCACACCAATCGTCGTAGTCTTTCCAGCGCCATTGGGCCCGATTATTCCGAAAAACTCGCCCTCGTTGACCAGCAGGTCGAGTCCTTCGAGCGCTATGGTATCACCAGCCACCGGCGCACCCGGCCCTGATCCTGGGGCTGCTCGCCCCGACCCGGGGTACACTTTCCTCAGGCCTTCCGTCACGATCGCTGGAGTCATTCCGGACAATTTACCGGATCGCGGCGCGGGATGTGGGCTGGCGGCCCGGCGCTCCCGCGATGCCTTAGCGAGTCGACTTTCCCGTTGTATCTTCTATTCAGTTGGACCGCGTCAGCCACACCCACTCAACCGCGTTGCTCATGATTTTTCGTCGCTATTACGATGACGCGCTCGCGCAGGCCAGCTACTTGATCGGCTGTGAGCGCACTGCCGAAGCAATCGTCATCGACCCAAACATGAATCTGGATGTCTACCTGCACGCTGCGCGGGAAGAGCACCTTCGCATCGTTGCGGTCACCGAGACGCACATTCACGCCGACTTCGCCTCGGGAGCGCGCGCGCTAGCGAACGCCACCGGCGCTGAGCTGTACGTATCCGGAGAGGGTGGCGAGGGCTGGCAGTACGCATTTGCGGGCGAGCCAGGAGTGACCACACTACACGATGGCGACAGTATCACTCTCGGCATGGTTCGACTCGACGCGCTCCACACGCCCGGCCACACGCCCGAACACCTGACCTTTCTCGTGACGGATATGGCGCGCAGCGAGATCCCGGTCGGAGCTGTTACGGGAGATTTTGTCTTTGTTGGCGACGTCGGGCGCCCCGATCTGTTGGAGCGAGCCGCCGGTCAGGCGGGGACAATGAAGGCCGCGGCGGCATCGCTGTACAACTCACTCTCGAATTTCAAGAAACTGCCGGATCATCTGCAGATCTGGCCGGGACACGGCGCCGGCTCGGCGTGCGGCAAGGCCATGAGCTCGGCGGCGCAGTCCACGCTTGGGTATGAACGCGTTGCAAACTGGGCACTCGCGCCGATGAGTGAAGCTGATTTTATCGATCGTGTACTCGATGGCCAACCGACCGCCCCTCCCTACTTCGGCGCAATGAAAGTTCGGAATCGCGACGCGGCCATTCATCGCGCACATCAGCTTCCGAGGAAGATGACAACTGACGATGTGGCGGATCTTTCATCGACAGACAACGCAGTGATAGTTGACGTGCGCAATGAAGACGAATGGGCAGCTGGGCACATGCCGAATGCCAAGCTGATTCCGTTGCCTCTTCTCCACACTCGATTGTCTGAACTGCCGCGCGATCGACCGATAATAGTTCACTGTCAACGGGGCAGCAGATCCGGCGCCGCCGCCGCAACTCTCGATGCGTTTGGATTTACCGACGTACACGACATCGAAGGCGGCTTCCAGGCGTGGGAGGACTCGGGTCATCCGGTTGTCCGCTAGATGACAGCACCGGGCGGCGGACGGCGCGGAGGCGGCGCAACACGCGCGCGGCTCGCCGCCGAGGTGGAGAATGCAACTTGGGCCGAGCGACGTGATTCACTGAGGCACGTCCCCGCCCTCGTGAAGCTCGTCTGGAACACGCATCGTGGATACGCTCTCACGATGGTGTTGCTCCGGATCGCGCGCGCATTCATCCCCGTCGCAACTTTCTGGATCGGGAAGCTGATAATCGACGGAGTGATCTCGGCACGTGCCGGTAACGGCAGGCTCGATCTTCTCTGGCGCTACATCATACTTGAACTCGTGATCGTATCCGCCGGCGAGATCATGGCGCGCATATCCGCGCTGGTCGAGAGTCTGTTGAGCGATCTATTCTCGAACAAGATGAGTGTGCGGTTGATGGAGCACGCCGCCACGCTCGACCTCGCGCAATTCGAGAACCCCGACTTCTACGATCACCTCGAACGAGCTCGGCGACAGACCGTAGGGCGTATCGCACTCCTGACGCAGTTGCTGGGCATCGGCCAGGACTTCCTGACGCTGCTGACACTTGCCGGAGCACTGGTGATAAGCAGTCCATGGCTCCTCCTGCTTCTCATTGTCGCCATCGTACCGAGCTTTCTCGGCGAGACGCACTACGCGTCGCTCGGCTATTCGCTCCTGTTTCGTTGGACGCCGGAACGGAGACAGCTTGACTACCTCCGCTACGTCGGCGCGAGTGATGAGACGGCCAAGGAAGTCCACATGTTCGGGCTTGCCGGCTGGCTGACGCGAAAGTACGACGAACTATCGCAACGTTTCTACGACGAGAACAAGAAACTCTCGATCCGTCGCGCGATCGTCAGCACGCTGCTTTCGTTCCTGGGTACGGTCGGCTATTACGGCGCTTACGTAATCATTTTGTTGAGCGCGGTGCGTGGCCAGATAACGGTTGGGACACTAACCTTTCTCGCCGCGTCGTTTGGGCGCGGGCGAGATGTGATTCAGAGTATCCTGATGTCGGCGAGCGGCGTTTACGAACAGGCCCTCTATCTTCGCGATCTGTTCGAATTCTTCGAGATGAAGCCGACGATATCGAGCCGGCTGCACGCACCTTCGGTTCCCGATCCAATCCAGCAGGGCTTTGTTTTCGAAAACGTCGGCTTCCAGTATCCGGGAAGCGAGGAGCGGTGGGCTGTACGAGGGTTGAATCTCACTCTCAATCCCGGTGAGCGCATCGCGCTAGTGGGCGAGAATGGCGCTGGAAAGACCACGATCACCAAGCTGCTGGCGCGACTCTACGATCCGAGCGAAGGGAGAATCCTCCTTGATGGCCGCGATCTGCGTGAGTATGACCTCGCCTCGGTTCGGGCAACAATCGGTGTGATCTTCCAGGATTTTGTTCGCTATGATATGCGATTCGATGAGAACATTGGAGTCGGTGAAATCAACGCCGTCGAGCAATCCCTCGAGGGTATGAACGAGCCCGTGCCCGCGCTCATCCAGAACGCAGCGGAGCAGTCGCTTGCCGCATCACTGCTCCCCAAATTCAAGGAAGGTTACCGACAGATGCTCGGCAGGCGATTCGAGAACGGCGTGGACCTTTCGGGTGGCGAGTGGCAAAAAGTCGCGCTCGCGCGCGCATATCTTCGTGCAGCGCAGGTTCTCATTCTGGACGAACCAACAGCCGCACTCGACGCGCGCGCCGAATACGAAGTCTTTCTGCGCTTCTCCGAGCTCGTCGCGGGACGAATGGCGGTGTTGATCTCACATCGCTTCTCAACGGTGCGAATGGCGGACCGCATCGTTGTGCTTAGAAACGGACAGTTGGAGGAAGCGGGATCGCATGAGGAACTGCTCGCGAACAACGGCCTCTACCACGAATTATTTACCATGCAGGCGGCCGGCTACAAATAGAGGCGGCCCGAAAATCGACGATCGCCTTCATTTCAGCCTCGGTGAACATAGGTTCGGCGTCGGCAGCGCCCTCGGTACCCAGGGTTCGAACCGGGGTAAACCCGGCCATCGGCGCGGAAACTGCGCCTCGACGGTGCGTGCCACGAATAGCGGCGCGAAGAATGCAGCGACAGCCAACCGGGAAGCAGTGTTCGACTTTTTCGAGCAAACGTGTACTCAGGACACGTTTTTTCGAGGTTCCACGGTGGCCCACTGAAAGAGCCGCCGGGACTCCTTGCGTGTCTGAGTCGGGATGTCGCAGGTTTCGGTTGTCCAATTCGACATATTTCTCCCAGGTTCCCTCACCCTTCAGTCGTAAGGCCTATATATGATTCGCAAAATGCTTACTGGCGCCGCGTTGTTCGCTGGCGCGATGGCCCTCCCGCTCATAACCCCGCTTTCCGCACAGGAAGCGGCCAACCCGATCTCTGCAGCATTGAAGAGCAGTTTGACAAGCAGCGAGAAGAATCTCGTCGCAGCCGCCGAATCCATGCCCGCTGACAAGTATGGTTACAAGCCGACGCCAGCTCAGATGAGTTTCGGGCAGCTGGTACTCCACGTGGCAGGATCAAACGAGTTCATGTGCGCGACAATCGCCGGAACCAAGGCACCGCAACGTGAGAAGCTCACAGCAACGGCGAGCAAGGACGTTCTCGTCGCGCGCATCAAGGAGTCGTTTGAATACTGCAGCACAACGCTGGCTCCGGTTGATGACTCCAAGCTCGGAGAAGAGGTCCCGTTCTTCGGCGGCCGCAAGATTTCTCGCGGTGGCGCGATGATGGATCTCGTCGGTGACTGGTCAGATCATTACGGCGCGTCAGCGATCTACCTGCGACTGAACGGGATTCTCCCGCCAACCGCGAAGGGTGCCAAGGGCGGCATGTAGTCTGACAAAACGACAGAGCACGTAATAACCGCCCGGGGCGATCTACAGATGATCGCGCCGGGCGGTTTGTTTCGTGTATTGACGATGTTTTGGACGTCGAAAGTCGACTCCGCTATTCCGCCAATGCCAGCATCTGGGCCGTAGCGCGGTTCGCCGCGCGTAACACCTTGTCCGGATAGCTGTGACAGCCGGGAGTGTTGCTTCCGTGAACGCAGCCGTTGTATCTGAGCAATGCTGTTCGCATGCTGGAGGAATTTCGGACGTTGTCCTGAAGGATGCTCGCTCCGTGGCAGATGTTGGCCTCGATCGAAAACAGATTCGACGAATCGCATCCCCACTTGCCGGCGTGGCCTGGCATCACCTGCATCAGGCCACGAGCGCCGACAAAGCTGCGGGCCGTCGTATCAAGGGTCGCGTCTTCGGTAAGAAGAACACCCACAAGCAGCGCCGGGTCCAGGTTGCGTCGATTGCTTTCATCGACAATCGCTCCGGCAATTCTATCTGCCGTGGGCTTGTCGTTCGTATAGCGACTCAGAACTTCCGACAGCCGGAACGCTTCCTTGCTGAACGACGGTGCTTCAATGATGGCTCCAGCGACCTTGAATCCTGCGGCCGGCGCTCGAAGCACTGGCGATGGCTGGCGAGCCGTAAATACCACGCCGGCAGCGAGCAGCGCACCCGCGGCAATGAAGTGGCTGACCGACTTCACGGTGCGCACCCACTCAGGCATCCGTCTCCGCGCCGGCCCTTCCCTTCGTTCTGTGAATTCGGCCAAACTCATCTCCAGTTTATTTGACGGGGACAAGTACCTGTCCCTTTTTATCCTTGTATGCGCGCCCGAGTCGGTCCGCAAACCGATCAAGCGCGTCAACGTCGCTCGCCTTGACTGAATACTCCGCTGACGTAGTCGGTACGCGATACGAAACGATCGACGGCGACAGTGTCGGACGGACCTGCTTGCGACCCTTCATCAGTACCGCACCACCCGAGTGAGCAAACTGCCACATTCTTCGACCGATCTGCGAATTGGTCAGTGGGCATTCCGGATAATGCTCACGTACACGCCGAATGAACCGCTCGTTCGTAACGACGCGGTGATCCTCCTGCGACTTTTCCACGAAGGTGTCTGAAACAGCCTGCTCGCGCCCGCCGCTCTGTTCCGGAATTTCCAGTGAAATCCGGACAGTAGCACCAACGACTTCAGCAATCTGACGCAGCAGATCGAGCGAAACGTTATAGGTCTCGTCGTGCTCGATGTTGCGAATGGTGGACGGGGACAACGACAACTGTGCAGCTACGTCTTCGTGGCGTAAACCTCGAAGCCGCCTGAGCTGCTCAAGGTCCCGACCGATCCATCCCGACATACTTATCCGATTAGCGTCATTACTACAATACGTATAACGGTAGCCGGGTTGCCGATATACGTCAACTGATTACGGCAATATCCTCGAGAGGATGCGACGCCTCCAGGGGAGGTTGTTATCATCCGGACATGGCTGCCAGCGCGCGGGAACGTCACTTGCCCCACCGAGGACCATGAGGCAAAACGAAGGGCTCTACCGCGCAGCTCGGTTCGTCAAGCGGCTCGTTATTGGCGTGGTCACAATTGTGCTCGTGGTCGCAGCCGTGGGATACTTCTTCCTCATCCGGAAAGTGGATCCCCACTCTGCGTGGACTTACGCGCAGCGCGAACTCGATGGCGGCATGCTCCACTACGGCGAGCGGCCGATGCGGGTTGCGCGCGTATACCGACGGCGGGCGACAAGTTATTTCCGGCAGGCTAACGGACTACTGGTCGCCACACCGGATCGAGTGATATTCGTGGGACTCGAACCGCGAGACAAGCTGGCCGGCGCAGACGCCCCAGCGGCAATTCTCACGAGCGAGTTTCCGGATGACACTACGCTGTCGGCGGAAACGCACCGAATATACGCCCTTTCCGCCCATGGGATCGTACTCTCGCGCGGAAGCCGCATGGAGTCATATGCTGCCGCACCCGGATACGAGGACCAGGTCGATTCGCTCGCCGCGTACGTCGACAGGCATCAGAACCAGTTACGGGCGGCAGCCGCTCAGGACCGCGAGCTACGCACACAACTCGCCAACCTGCTACGCCAGCCGCTCAACTACGTTGTCGAGCGGGGCGACGCGATATCGACCATAGCCGCGCGTTACGGAGCCACTCCAGATCAGATTCGCGAGTGGAACCACCTGTCAAGCGACAAGGTGCGCGTGGGTCAGACTCTACTTGTACGGCCCGGCAAGTAGTCGTTAGTCGCGGCTCAGCATCGTGCCGGCGACCTTGAACCGCATTCGGCGGAGCAACAGGAAGCCGACCGAAGCGCCGGCACTCTGGATAAGTATGTGCGTCACGTCCATGAATCGATCCGAGATCGGGATCTTGCCGACTTCGAGGATGATCGAAAGGTAAAGCGCAGGGAGCACGCCTCGAAATACACCTTTGCGCGCGACCGGCCACACCGCGAGAAGTGCCCCGAGAGGAAAGAAAATTACACCCTGCGCGATCACGTCCGTCACACTGAACAGGTCGCCACGTGCGGCAAGCGCCTGGAGGGGTATGATGTGATCGGACGTGAACTGTTCCGCCATGGACGACATGGATATGTCAAGCCGAAACGGACGCCAACTCCAGACCATTATCACAAGCGAGTATGCGGCCGCAACGAGCCCTGCACGGCGCCGAATCGGGAACCGTCGCGTAAACTGAAACGCGAACAGCGCGGCGATGAGAGCGCCGAGCGATGCTGCGACAACGTGCGTGAGCGCCGCACCCAGGATGATCGGCAACGCAACGACGCCGTGAACGACTTCGACCAGGGGATAAACCAGCGCCGCGATCACGACGACTACGGTCGCCGCGACGGGTCCGGACAAGCCGCTTTCCATCAGCGCTGCGGCACCAAATACACCGGCGGGCAGGAAGATAAAAACATCGGTAAACGCGATCTGTCCAATCGAAGAGATTTGAATGGCATCGATTGCTCTGCCGATTCGAGCGGGAATGCTGCCGCCAAGTTGCGGAAGCAGATCCTGCCGAAATAACGGCATGAACGCTTCCATTACTGTGCCAAGCCCGTAACTCGCCGCAAACAGAATCGCCGGCATCCCGATATACGTTTTTCTGCGAGCGCCCGCATGAACCACACTGAATACGCCGAGGGTCGCGAGCCCACCAAAGAACCCGCCCAGCGTATTTGTTGTTACATCGATGATACTGGAATTGCGAATCGGAGAAAACAGCTGCAGCGTTTCCACACAGCTGCTGAGGAGCAACGATATGAGTGTGACTGCCAGGAGCGTCGAAACCGGTTTGGAGAGTCGGCTTGTGGCAATCCAGACCACGCCGAGTCCGGCGAAAAGCACAATGTTGCGGACTGCATCGATTGCGTCGCTCATGTGGGGCGAAATGTCCAACGCCCTGTGCAGCCGGAACGGGACATCCGCCAGGGACGGATCGAAGTGGAGGTTGCTTAGCGTCGCAACGAGTATGATTGCGAAGTAAGCGAGTCGCGCCGCGCGGGCATGGCCGGGGGTCATGGAAGAAGGGCGCATTTTCTGTAGCCTACGCTCGCACGTATCCGACGCAAAAACAAGGCTCGACTCGAGATCTTCATGCTTTCCTTTGACACGGCGGTGCGTAGAGCTGCATCTTGAGGGTGCAGCTACTCGACCATCCATCCGAATGCCATGCGAATTGCAATCCTGGGCGCCGGCGGCGTCGGCGGCTATTTCGGCGCGTTACTCGCCCGCGCCGGCCACGACGTCGTCCTCTTCGCTCGCGGGGACAATCTTGAAGCCATTCGTTCGAACGGCGTTACAATCCGTGATGCGAACGGGTCGTTCTCGGTTCCGATCGGCGCGACCAACAATCCAGCAGAACTAGCTGGTGCGTCCTTCGCTATTGTCGCGGTCAAGAGCTATTCGTTAAACGAGATAGCACCGGTTGCTCGTGATCTGGGTCTAAACGGGACCGCGATCGTTCCGCTTCTGAATGGCGTCGAAGCAGCGCAGAATCTCGAGCGTGCTGGTGTGCCCCACGCGCAACTCATCGGCGGCCAGACAAACGTCAGCGCGTTCAAAGTGGAGCCCGGCGTGATCCATCGCGCACTCTGGAAGGAGCGGATTGTTGTGGGCGAGCTGGACGGCCGACTGTCCGAACGCGTTACCGCACTCATCGATGCGCTGAAGTCAGCCGGTATTGATGCGATAGCGACGACGAACATCACCGTCGACTTGTGGCGGAAGTTCAACATGTTGTGCGCGATGGCCGCGGCGTGTGGCATGGCCCGAAGTAATCTTGCTGGGATCCGCGATACGGAGTTGGGTCACCTGTTGATCGAACGCGCCGTCGCTGAGATCTCGGCGGTGGGACGGGCGAAGGGAGTCCCGTTGCCCGATTCGCAGGAAGCGGACATCATGCGTGGCATAGACGCGCTTCCGGGAACAATGAAGCCAAGTTTCCTGCTCGACGTGGAACGCGGCGGTCCAACGGAGCTCGATGCGCTGAGTGGAGCCGTCTCAAGATTCGGAAGGGAGTTGGGAGTCCCAACGCCGGTGCACGACACCGCGGCAGCGGTACTTGGAGACACGATTCGGTCGATGCGACCGACGTGAGAACGCGTTGGATGGCTAAGCACGAAACACCACCTACCGCCAATCGACCAGACGCGGGACTAACGCGATTGCCTGCAACCCCGCCGCCAACACCGCCGCCAACCGGCGCGGCACGTTTGAAGTGACCTAAAATCGCACCCGTTGCGAGTCAGATCATTTTGCGAAAACCTGCGAGATGTCCGTAAACGCCTTGAACTCAAGCGCATTTCCACTCGGGTCGCGAACGAACATCGTAGCCTGTTCGCCCGGAAGTCCCTGAAATCGGATGTACGGTTCGATCACAAATGTGACACCTGCCGACTTTAGTCGTGCCGCCAGCTTCTCCCAGTCGCCCATTTCCATTATCAGACCGAAATGGGGGATTGGGACGCCATGGCCGTCAACAGCGCTCGACGCGCGGTCGCCCACGGCTGCCGGCTGGAGGTGCGCCACTATCTGGTGCCCGTAAAGATCGAAGTCGACCCACGCCGGGTCGCTTCGTCCTTCTTTACAGCCAAGAAGCTCGCCGTAGAAGGTCCGAGCCTGGTCAAGATCGTTGACTGGAAACGCGAGATGAAAATAGGGTATCACAAATATCTCAGCTGATTGTAAGCCGTTGGAAGCAGTGATGTCGCCCGGCCCACGACTAACCCGCCACCATGGCTGAGCCTGTCGCGGGCACAATTTAAATTAAATCTCTTGCCGCTCAGCCACGTGTTTATCGGGTTGCAAGGCTCATCCCGGGCCTGTACAACGCCGATACTCGCGAAGAGACGCCTCGATCCATCGGGGCGTCGCGCACTTTAACACACCGCATGCAAGCACGAATATCGATCATTCGATCGACCGTTGTCGTCAGCCTGCTTACGCTCGTCGTACTCCTCCTGTTGCAAATGGGCGGTGTTGCGTTGTTCCCGGGACTCTCGCTGGGCGGAGTCGGAATTCTCCCGGTCATCGCGGCCACTCTCGGCGCGGCCGTCGCCACGTACCTGCTGCGCAGACGCGAGCACCGCCGGACTACCGACGTGGCCTTTCTGCGTGAATCCCAAGCATATTTTCGCACGATCGCCACGGACGTATCCGACGCGGTTATCGCGGCTGATCACGATTACCGCATCGTATTCTGGAACATGCCTGCCGAGCGAATGTTTGGTTACACCGCGGAAGAGATCCTCGGTCAGCCACTCGGCTTGCTGCTGCCGCCGGAACGCCGAGAGACCTGTCTCGCCGCGCTCCGACGAATCCGGCAACGTGACGGAGATGTAGCGGCTCAAACGTTGGAGCTGCGTGCAGTGCGAAAGGACGGCTCGATCTTCGTAATCGAACTTGCTCTGGGCGTGCGAAGCGTGGATGCACTGGCGAATGACCCGATTATATTCACGGCGGTCGTCCGTGATGTAACCGAGCGGAAACGCGAGGCCGCAACACTGCGCGAGCACATGTCGACAATGCGTGCCGTCACTGAAGGGACGTCCGACGCAGTCTGGGCCAAGACCGTGGATGGCCACTATCACCTCGTGAATTCGGCTGGCAGCCGCATGTTCGGCTCCCCATCACACGAGATCATCGGTTCTTCTGATATAGCACTTTTCGGCGAACGCGCGGCGACAGAGATCCGCGCGCACGATCTGGATGCAATTGCCCGTGGCGCGCCGGTAACAAGCGAGTCCAGCGGACGTGATTCGCAGGGCGTGATGCGACAGTACGTCACGAATCGCACACCGTGGCGCGACAGTGACGGAAACATCATCGGCATTATCGGTGTGGCTCACGACGTTACGGACAAGGTGCGCGCTGAACGATCGCTGCGCACAAGCGAGGAGCGTTACCGGCAGTTGGTCGAGCATTCTCCCGAAGCGATCATTGTGCACCGTGATGGGACGCTTCTCTACATCAACAAGACCGGAGCGGAGATACTTGGCAGCGAGGATGCCGAATCGTTCATCGGGCGCCCACTCACGGACTTCGTGCATCCCGATTCACACCAACGGCTCTCCGAGGCCGTTGTTGCGCGGACGATTGGCGATTTCTCGACCAAGCCGGTCGAATATCAGGTGCTCACGAGCGGTGGCACCGTCGCGGATGTAGAAGCCCTATCCGTCGCAGTCGACCACAATGGTATTCCGGCAGTCCAAACGGTACTGCGCGACGTGACAGCGAGGCGATCCGCCGAGTCCGCGCTGCGTGATCGTGAGGCTCGGCTGCACCTGGTGATGCACCAGATTCCCGCAGTGCTCTGGGCGACAGATCGCAATGGACTCTTCACGTCGGCGCTCGGCGCTGGTCTCAATGCCATCGGACTCGAAGCCGAGCAGCTGATCGGAACGCACGCACGCGAACATTTCGGTTCGTCGGGCGACAATGAGTCGGAGTCGAGCGCGATCTCTACGGCGCTGCGTGGAGACTCTGCCGCGTTCGAGCTTGCGTGGGCAGGCCGAAGCTTCGCGTGCAGTGTGGAACCGCTCAGAACTCCGTCGGGCGAGATCGCGGGTACTCTTGGGCTCGCTGTTGATATTACCGAGCGGAAAATTCTTGAAACGCAGCTGACATACCGCGCGTTCCATGATCCGCTAACTGGGCTCGCAAACCGCGCACTGTTCCGTGACCGCGTGATGCACGCGCTGAGCCGGATTGGCCGCGGGCGGCACGTCGCGATCGTGTTTCTCGATCTGGATGATTTCAAGACGGTGAACGACAGCCTCGGACACGGCGAGGGTGATCGCTTGCTTGCCGCGGTAGGGTCACGGCTCGTCGGTGCAGTCCGCAGTCACGATACGGTGGCGCGCTTTGGAGGCGACGAATTTGCGATTCTTCTCGAGGATATGGTCAGCACCGAAGAGGCGCTCGACGTCGTATCCCGCGTGGAGGAATCACTGCGCGCACCAATTGGGTTGCGCGGTCGCGAAGTCAACGTCACCGCGAGCGTGGGTCTTGCGCATGCATTACCTGGCGACGCCGCGGACGACATCCTCAGAAACGCCGACGTCGCGATGTACAACTCGAAGGAAGCTGGTTCCGCGCGCTACACTGTGTTCGAGCCGCGAATGCACGCAGCGATTGTGGACCGTCTTGAACTCGAATCGGATCTCCGCGGCGCTCTCGACAGGGATGAGCTGCATTTGTTGTATCAGCCCGTCGTGGCACTCGACACCGGCGTCCTCCAAGGCTTCGAAGCGTTGTCTCGATGGTCGCATTCCACGCGCGGGATCCTCGCCCCCAATCGATTCATTCAGCTCGCTGAAGATACCGGACTCATTGTCGAAATTGGTCGTTGGGTCCTGAATAGCGCTTGCGATGAATTGAGCCGCTGGCGTCGGCTTGCGGCGGCCGGGGCGCCCGGACTCCACTCCGAGTTGCGCATGGGCATCAACATCTCGGGGTTGCAACTTGAACACCCGAATTTCGTGACCGATGTCGCCGATGCTCTCCGGCGAAGCGGCGCACCAGCTGATCGCGTCGTGCTGGAATTGACGGAAGGAACCATCATGCGGCGCACGTCCGATGTACTTGACCGGCTCCATTCGCTCAAGAAACTCGGCGTGCAACTCGCTATCGACGATTTCGGGACGGGATACTCTTCACTCAGCTACCTGCAGCGCTTTCCAATCGACGTCCTCAAGGTGGACAAGACGTTCATCGAGGGTATAGAATTGCCGGGGAGCGATGGCGCGCTCGCCCGAACGATTCTTGCGCTTGGCGAGATGATGAATGTTCGGACGCTCGCCGAAGGCATCGAGACGCAGGAGCAGTGCGACGCGCTCGCCGCACTGGGTTGCAAGTTCGGCCAGGGCTATCTGTTCGCTCATCCGATGCCGGGATCGGCGGTTGCCGGCTGGGCCGCTGGACTGGCGAGCAGGTGGAGCAAACGCCCGCGCCGCGAGCACCCCGCTGCCATAGTCTGATTCGGCGCGATCCTGCCGCTTGGGTATTCCAGCACTTCGTGAGTCAGTACATTCTGCGGTACGATGACTACAAACCTTGCAATTCTTGACCTGAAAGGGCGCCGAGCGCTGGTTACTGGTGGTTCACGCGGGATCGGCGCGGCAGCAGTCCGGCTTCTCGCGGCGGCGGGAGCGGATGTCATGATCGGATTCAAGACCCGCGTCGGCGATGCCGAACGGGTGGCCGCGGATGCGGCGGAGTTCGGCGTGCGAGCTTGTACCCATTCCGCCGATCTGAGCCGCGCCGAAGGGGCGGCCGAACTCGTGCAAGCGACGGTCGCGCAACTCGGGGGGATCGATGTCTTCGTGGCGAACGCCGGAATCTGGCCGCAAGATGAAGTTGAGCTCGCCAGCATGAAAGCCGACCGCTGGCACCATACCATGCGTGAAAATCTTGATTCGATATTCTTCACATGTGCGGCCGTAGCCAACCAGATTTCAGCTGGTGGTCGCATCGTGCTCATCTCCAGCACGGCCGGCCAGCGCGGGGAAGCATTCCACGCCGATTACGCCGCGACGAAGGGCGCTGTCATATCGATTACGAAGTCGCTCGCGGTTGAGCTTGCACCGCGCGATGTCACGGTAAACTGCGTGGCGCCGGGATGGGTGGATACCGAAATGGTCGCCGGGGCGATTGCCGGTCAGGGCCTTGAGCAAATATCGCGCGGGATTCCGCTTGGTCGGATTGCGTCGGCCGAAGATATCGCCGGACCGATCGTATTTCTCTGCTCGAGCCTGGCGCGACATATTACAGGCGAGATTCTCAACGTGAACGGCGGGAGCGTACTCTGCGGCTGAGCGCGACCGTCAGCATGGCAAACTAAAGACGCCGCCGGCTTAATCGCCGGCGGCGTTGTCTTGCGTACGTTGTTCAGCCGAATGAGTCAGCGGTTAGCGGCCGTTCTTGTCGTGCCGGATATCGCGACGATCGTGCCGAATGTCCTTGTTGTCATGCCGGATGTCGCGGCGATCGACCTTTGTGTCGATGCGATCGCGGGCGATGTCGCGGCGGTCGGCGCGCACGTCGCGTACGTTACCCTGTACGCGATCAACGCGGAGGTCATGAACATCGTGCGCGATATCGCGGTTATCGTAACGGATATCGCGCCTATCATGGATGACATCGCGACCGTCCTGACGCACGTCCGCGCGATCCTGCCTTACTCCCTGCGGCACCGCGCACTGGTTCATATGCATGGCGCACCACGCATTATTGGCGGCGGTACTCTGAGTCACGCCCTGTGCACCCGCGGTGAGCGCAGTTATCGATAGCATGGTCGCTGCGGCCGCTGCAATTAGTCCGTATCTCATGTTGGTCTACCTCGGTGCTGAATGTCATGGAGCGACTGTCACGCTCCCACACTGGTAGACGGAGGCACTAAGCAAGCGTTAAGAACAGCTCGCGTCGGCGAGGAACGGATATGCCTCCCGCACTCGCGTCACCTCGGCGGCCGATACAGCCACCGTGCGCACGCCAGTGGCGCCAGAAACATCCGTTTCCGGTACAGTGGCGCCCCAGGGGTCAAACGCGGCCGATCCGCCGTCGTAGGGTATTCCGCCGCCCACGCCGGACCGGTTGACGCCGGCTACGTAGCACTGGTTTTCGATGGCTCTCGCCCGGAGAAGCACATCCCAGTGCGTCCGACGGGCTGCCGGCCAACTCGCGATAATCAGAATGAGGTCGGACTGCGCGGCCACTGCTCGGAACAGTTCCGGGAAACGAAGGTCGTAGCATATGAACGGCGCAACTCGAACGCCGTCTATCACCAGCACGACCGGCTTAAAACCGCGCGTGTACGACTTCTGTTCTTCAGCGTAGGCGAAGAGTTTCTGCTTGTGATACGTCGCCGCCAGCGCCCCCGTCGGAGAAAAGACCAACGCTGAATTCCGTACAATTCGTTCGGAAGAATCGTCGTCGATTGTCGGCACACCAGCGACGAGCCAGACGCCTGATGATCGGGCCATGTGCGAGAGTCGGGTAATTCTGTCGCCGGTCATCGACTCCGCGAAATCGGCGACATTCATCGTAAATCCACTCGTACACATTTCAGGGAGGACGACCAATCGCGCTCCCGCGGCGGCGGATTGCGTTACGACTACCGACGCACGATCCAGCGATGTTTCCGGATCGTGCCAGCCGATATCGTATTCGCCAAGCGCCACTCGCAGCTGAGACTGTTCGCTCATCGGCGATCGCTCATGCGGCGCCCTGGCTGAGCGCAGCGCGGAGCAGCACGCTCCCTTCGCGGACCATTTCCGTGTCGCAACTGAAGGCGAAACGCATGGAGTTGACGCAACTTTCGCCAAATGCATCGCCCGGTGCGCTTCCGATTCCAACCTCCGCGAGCTTCTCGGATAGCGCCGCAGCACTTGGCACGCCGAGCCGTTCCAACGCGGAGTCGTCCAGCTCGATCCATACGTAGAACGCGCCGCGCGGGGCAAACGGGCGTACTCCGGGAATGCCGCTGATCGCATCGAGCATGATTTCGCGCCTGACTGCATACTGGTCGCACATCGCACGCAGATGATCGGCCGGTCCATTCACGGCCGCGAGCGCACCCCACTGGGCCAGGCTGTTGACACCGTTGATCGTGCAGCGCAGCAGCTTCGGAATGCGGTCGTGGAGCAGTTTCGCCTGCGTAACGATGTACCCCACGCGCAGACCGCTCATCGCATGCGTCTTCGAGAACGAATAGATGCTGATCACACGATCCGCGTAGTCGCCAGCCATGGAGCCAATCGAGGTGTGCGCCCACGGTTCATACAGGACGTCCTCATACGCTTCGTCCGAGATGATCCAGAGATCGTTGGCGCGTGCAATGGACAGTATCTCGTCCAATCTTTCACGCGAAAGAACGGCGCCGGTCGGATTGTGCGGTGTGTTCAGAAAGATCGCGCGCGTGCGCGGCGTGATGGCTGCCTCAATGCGATCTGCACGATACTCGAAGTCGTCGGCCGCATTCAGCTCGACTCCTACCGGAACACCGCCAGCCATCCGGATATTCTCCACAACTTCGGTCCACATGGGGTCGGGGACGATCACCTCGTCGCCCGGCACCAGAAGCGCGCCAAACGCGACGAACAGAGCGTGCATCGCGCCATTTGTAACGAAGATGTCGTCGGCCGTGACTCCGTCGAGTCCGTTCTTCTCGACGACCTTTGCTGCGAGCGCTGTGCGCAGCTGCGGGATTCCGTTATTGGGGATGTAGTGAGTCTTCCCCGCCCTCGCCGCCTTGTCAACCGCGTCGAGAACCACGTCTGCGACGGCGAAGCTGGGATCACCGGACTCGAAACGGAAGACACGCATGCCGCCGGCCTGCGCCTTGAGCAACTGCTCGCGAATCTGGACAATCTTGCCAAGCGATATCGCATCCAGATAGTGCAATGGAAGCGACGACGTCAATCCTCCTGCTACATCTGCGACAGTCATTTGCTGAATTCCCGGTTGGTTGAACGTTGGAGTGGCTGGCGAAAAAAAATGCCCGCCAGAGGAAAAATCTGGCGAGCATTGAGGAAACAGATTGGAACAGCCTCACGCATGCGACGACCAGCTTCCCGGAGAGAAGAATTGGCGGCGCTTATTAAAACTTGGGAGGAGATAGGCTGTCATCGATTGTGTTCGGGGGTCTTGCTCCGACCTACACTATTGGGCGCGGTCGCAGAAGTCAACAGGAGGCAAGCAAATGCTCGCGCTAGGTTCGAAACCCAGCGTGCGTCGGTACCGGCGGCCGGCTGTTTGCGTATCTTCTGGATCGATCGTCGATTAGCTGATCGACCTCCTCATTTTGCACCATGACGCTTCCTCTACAACCGATCTTTCCGCGCATTGATAACCCGGCAGTGGTTGTCATCGGAGGGGCGAATATCGATCAGAAATGGCACACCGTGGCCCGTGCGGTGGTCGCCACCAGCAATCCGGCAACGGTCCAGGTTTCGTCAGGAGGCGTCGGACGGAATGTGGCCGAAAACCTGGCCAGGATGGGTGTGTCCTCGGCGCTCATCACGGCCGTCGGCGACGATGCCGACGGGGATCGCATTCGCAGAGAGGCAGACGCGGCCGGCGTCGACACGCGGTACATAGTCGTCACACCGCAACCCACGGGCGTTTACTCAGTTGTTCTGGACAATTCCGGTGAGATGGTCATCGCTGTCTCCGCGATGGCGGCAATGAGAGCCATTTCGGCTGACACGGTAAACGCTCGGCGAGCGTTGATAGCGAACACGCAGTGTCTCGTGATTGATTGCAACGTTGGCGCGGGCGCAATCATCCGCGCCGTGGAGCTTGCGGCGGCTAGCGACGTACCAGTCATAATCGATCCGGTCAGCGTTCCCAAGGTCGACTCGGTCTCGGCGATTCTCAAGGCTGGCCTGCCGCTCCACACCATCACCCCCAACCTGGACGAGCTATCTGAACTCACTGGCGCGACGGGTTCCAGTCGTGCGGATTTGTGCGCGGCGTCAGCCCAGCTTCACGCCGCCAACGTGGCGAATGTCTGGATAAGTCTGGGGGCGAACGGAAGTTTCCTCAGCGTCATGAAGGACGGTAGTCAGCGCGTTGAGATGATTGCGGCCTTACCGGCAAATCTCATCGACGCGACCGGCGCGGGCGATGCGATGCTCGCTGGTTATGTCACGGGACTTCTGCGCGGACTGGACGAATTCGCCGCCGCGCGGCTGGGACGCGCCGCGGCGGCGATCACCATCGAGTCGACCGAGACCGTCAGTCCGTCGATGAACTTGACTGCGTTGATGGCCAGGTCTGATACGGCCGGTGAGGCGCGAGTTGGGTAGCTTTCGATCATGACGAGAGCGCCCGTGGTTCCATATCTCGAGTACAACGACGAAGTGCATGACGCACTGGAGCGCGGGTCTCCCGTCGTCGCCCTTGAGAGCACGATCATCAGTCACGGAATGCCGTACCCGCAGAATGTGACGACAGCGCGCGAAGTCGAAACACTCATTCGTGACGCTGGCGCGGTACCGGCGACAATCGCGGTGCTCCATGGCATGCTCAAGGTCGGCCTGAATGCTGACGAACTCGAGTTGCTTGGCACGAGTACCGAAGTGAACAAGATCAGCATCCGCGATCTGCCGAGCACTGTTGCCATGAAGCGGCACGGTGCGACCACCGTTGCGACTACAATGCGAATCGCGTCGTTGGCTGGGATCCGCGTGTTCGCGACGGGCGGGACTGGTGGAGTGCATCGCGGCGCGGCGGAGTCGTTCGATATCAGCGCGGATCTGACGGAACTCGCGCATACGAGCGTGGCGGTTGTCAGCGCAGGTGTAAAGAGTATTCTGGAAATAGGTCTGACACTCGAGAAGCTCGAGACGCTCGGCGTACCCGTCATCGCGTTCGGCACGTCGGAGTTCCCCGCCTTCTTTTCCCGCGATAGCGGTTTCCCGGCGCCACTACGAGCAGATACAGCCGACGACATCGCACGAATTCTCCGGGCGAAATGGGATCTCGGGCTGGAAGGCGGCGCGTTGATCGCGAACCCAATCCCGACCGAATCCGAGATCCCTGCGTCCGAGATAGGCCCGATCATCCGGGACGCACTCCGAGAGATGTCAACACGTGGGATTTCTGGTAAGGACACCACGCCCTTCCTGCTTGGCAGGATTGTCGAGTTGACCGGCGGTCGGAGTCTCCGCGCCAATATTGCGCTCGTGAAGAGCAATGCACGGTTGGCGGCCGCCATTGCACGGAGCCTGGCGGAGCTGGACTGACTGGCCGAATCTCGGCTGCAACGGAGCCTGCGGGAGGCTTACCTCCTCGGCTTCGGGCTGACAAATTCCTCGGATGCAACGTCTCGTAAATGCCTGGGTCTGGACGGAGACCGTCTTGGTCGTCCTGATCGGATTCCTGTACGTATCGATCGTCTGGCTATGCACGGCGCTGTTCGATCCGGGACGCTACGCCGCCGGACGAGCGTTTCGGCATCTTGCCGTTCTTTGCACATGGCTCAATCCGTTCTGGCACTTCCGCACGACTGGCGTACCCATCACGGATCCCCGGCGACCGTACGTCGTAGTAGCAAACCACGAGAGCTATGCCGACATATTCCTCGTGTCCCATCTGAAGTGGGAGATGAAGTGGCTCGCGAAGGACACAATCTTCCGGATCCCGGTGATGGGCTGGATGATGCGGATGGCGGGGGACGTACCTATCAATCGCGGGAACCGCGGCAGCGCTCAGGAAGCGCTCGAAGCGTGCCGAGATCGCCTGGCGAAGCGTGTCTCGGTAATGATTTTTCCAGAGGGAACGCGGTCGCGTACGGATGAACTTCTTCCATTCAAGGACGGCGCGTTTCAGCTGGCTATCACGACTGGTACGCCCATTATTCCCATTGCAATTGCGGGAACGCGCGATGCAATGGCGAAGGGCTCTTTCAGCTTTCGCCGGGCGACGGCTATCTGCGCTGTGTTGGAACCGATCCCGACTGCCGGGCTCACTGCAGCTGACCTGCCAGAGCTTCGGAACCGCACTCGGACCATCATAGCTGAAGCGCGGCGCGAGCTTCAGCAACAGCTGAAGGCCGAGCGGACGGGTAGCGCGGGCTAGTCGGCGGGCCGCGGATCCGGGCGCGGGCGACCCGAGTCCGTAGTCGCCCGGATACCGTAGAGACGGCTCCGTTGGCAAGTTTCGCCACACCTCCTCGTTTCCCTGTATCAGTAGGCCCTTGGTCACAACATCAGCCGTCGAACCTGGCTTGAGACTCAATTGCCTCGGAATAAGCCATCGCACGGCTAGTCCGGAGATACGCGAGCGCGCAGGATTCTCGGTGGCCCACCTTCGCACGTCGCTCGCCGCAGCGAGACACGACCCGCGAATCGAGCGGATGGTCATAGTGTCCACCTGCCATCGGACGGAGCTTTATTCAGAATTACCGCTCCCGGAAACCGATTTTACCGCGACGCTTCTGGCCTGGTGGTGCGCGCATACCGGACTCGACCCTCAGAGACTGGCGCCGCACTCGTACGGATTATCCGGATTCGATGCAATACGACATCTCTTCCGGGTTGCCGCAGGGCTCGATTCCGTCGTACTCGGTGAAGCGCAGATCGTGTCACAGGTCGCCAGTTCGCTACGCCACTCCGTGGCCGTTCACGCGGCGTCGCCATTGCTGAAGCTCGCCTTCAAAGGCGCGGTACATGCCGGCGAACGCGCGCGCGGTGCGGTGTGGGGGAGACTTCAGGCCGCGAGTCTCGGTTCGGCGGCGGTCGATGCCGCAGCGGTCGCCGCACACGGGCTTGCCGGTCGCAACGTTGTGGTTGTCGGCGCCGGCGAGATTGCTGAGCTGGCACTACGCTCACTCGCCGCACACGCGCCTGCACGCATCACGATCGCGAACCGGTCGATGGAAACCGCGCTGGAAATGGGTGCTCACCACGGCGCCGACGTTTGTCCGCTCGAACTGCTACCCTCTCTCTTGCGCGACACGGACGTCGTAATTGCCGCCACCCGCGCCAATCATGCATTGATTGACCGCGACACTGTCGCGGCGACGCTAAAGAACCGAGCAGCACGACCGCTCACTTTCATAGACGTTTCCCTGCCACGTAATATTGACGTCGAGGTTCGACACGTCGTCGGTGCGCAACTGATAGGCATCGACGACCTTGGTCCCTATGTTTGCGCTGCACATGCCGAGCGGCGAAGCGTTGCACCGGTCGTCGAACGAATCATCGATGAAGAAGTTCTGCTGCTGGAAGCTCGCATCGCGCGCAGAACGCCCGCGTCTGCGGTCAGACACACCAACGTGCCAACCGCGATGGCTGTATGAGCGGACGTCACTTTCGGATCGGGACGCGGCAGTCCACCCTCGCGCTCCGCCAGACAAAACTGGTTTGCGATCTGCTCAGATCTGCACGACCGGACATAGATGTGGAAGTTGTTACTTACGAGTCGTCGGGCGACAGGATGCTGGAGGTCCCAGCACCACAACTTCCACTCGATGCATTCACCGACGCGATAGAGACGGCGCTCGCCGCTGGCGAAATTGAGGCCGCAGTGCACTCGTACAAGGACCTTCCGCCGGATGATACACCGGGATTGGTCGTCGCGGCGGTGCCATTGCGGGCTGACCCGCGAGAAGCACTGGTTTGCGCGAAACCCCTCAAGTTGAGCGAACTAAAAGCGGGGGCTGTCGTCGGGACATCCAGCGAACGCCGCGCCGCTGCGGTGCTTGCACTCCGGCCAGATCTTCAGGTTCGGCCGATTCGTGGAACCGTCGATGCTCGCGTCGCGATGGTACTTGCCGGCAAGTACGACGCGGCCCTTCTCGCACTGGCGGGCCTGCAACGCCTCGATCTGCGGGAACATATCACTGAAGTGTTTGATCTCGTTACAATGCCGCCCGCTGCCGGACAGGGCGCACTTGCGGTTCAGTGCCGCGCAGATGACGCCTTCGCGCTCGCCGTGCTCGCCGACATCGACGACATTGAACTGCACAACGCAGTTGACGCAGAACTTGCGAGTTCGCGGCGCGCCATCCTCAGATGATACGGCCGCTCGCGGGACGGCGTGTCGTGGTTACCCGCTTTGAGCCGGACGACGGACCACTCGCAACTGCGCTGCGAAGGGCGGGAGCTGAACCCGTTGTGGTGCCACTCATCGGCATAGCGCCTCTAGCCGCGGATGTTCCTGACGCAAACAGGTCTATCCAGGAGTTTGACTGGATCGCCTTTACAAGTGCAAATGGTGTCCGAATCTTCTGGGCACGTCTGAGCGAGAGCGAGCAGAGCGCGTTTCGTATCCACCGTGGCATTGCGTCGGTTGGTCCGGCAACGGCGCGAGCCATCGCCAATCTTGGCGCGACGTCGGCTCTGGTAGCACCGGAGTTTGTCGCCGAGTCTCTTGCGGACGCACTCGGCGACGTGCATGGCAAGTCAATTCTGTGGCCTCGCGCAGCTGGCGCCCGATCAGTATTGTCTGCAACGCTTCGGCAGCGTGGCGCGACTGTCACCGACCAGATTCTCTACGACACGGTGGCGCTTACGATTCCGGAACGGACGAGGGAATCCATTCTCGAAGCCGACGCGATTACGTTCACGAGTCCGTCCGCGGTTCGCGCCTTCGTGGCGTCATTCGGGACGGGGCGGCGACCGCTGGTGGTGTGCATCGGGCCGGTTACCGCGGATGCCGCGCGTGCTGCGGGCCTGAACGTTACAGCCGTAGCCGGCATCTTTACGCTGGATGGGCTCGTCAGCGCGCTGACTGACGCACTGGCGCGGGACTCAGGCCCGATGGTTCGTTCACTCGACTTCACGCGAGCTTAGGTGAGCACACGCGGGCAGTTCCCGGCGGTGCGGCTGCGGCGAAATCGCGCAACGCCGGCCTTGCGCTTGATGCTGCGCGAGACTTCGCTCACTGCTGCACATCTCGTAGCGCCTCTGTTCATAACCGACGGCTCCGACGTGACCCAACCGATCCAATCCATGCCCGGGATCAGTCGCGTCTCGGTCGATAGGGTCGTGCAGATCGCACATGACCTTGTCGAGCTCGGGATCCAGTCCGTCATCCTGTTTGGGGTTCCAGACGCTGCGCGCAAGGACCCCTCCGGCAAGGAGAGTTACTCTGCGACGGGCGCGGTGCAGCGGGCGGTTCGGGCCATCAAGGCCAGTGCGTCGCCGCTCGTTGTCATAACCGATGTTTGCATGTGCGAATACACATCGCACGGTCACTGCGGAATTCTGGACGAGCAGCATCTCCTCCAGAACGACGAAACGATTCAGGCCATTCGGCAAGTCGCTGTGTCGCATGCCGAGGCTGGCGCGGATATCGTTGCACCCAGCGGCATGATCGATGGCGCCGTCGGCGCAATTCGTGATGCGCTTGACAGTGCGGGCCATCAGCATGTTGGAATAATGGCGTACGCGGTCAAGTACGCGTCGGCCTTTTACGGCCCGTTCCGGGAGGCTGCTGGAGGCGCGCCAAGCTTTGGCGATCGGCGCACGCATCAGCTTGATCCGGCGAATCGCGGCGTCGCATTGCGCGAGGCGCAACTCGATGTGGATGAAGGTGCTGATTTTCTCATGGTCAAGCCCGCGCTCGCGTACCTGGATATCGTAAGTGCCGTACACGAGGCGCATCCTGGCGTGCCACTTGTTGCGTACAACGTGAGCGGCGAGTACGCGATGGTGAAGGCCGCGGCTTCAGCTGGCTGGATCGATGAGCGAGCCATCGTTATTGAGTCGCTCACCTCCATGAGGCGGGCGGGCGCGGATCTTGTGATTACGTACCACGCAGCGGACGCGGCTCGTTGGCTGAAAGAGTGACTGTGGACTCTCTCGCGCCCTCGCCCCATCATGCGGCTTCCGGCCGACCCGTGCACAATGCACCCGCCCGGAGTGTCGCGGCCGATTCGCTCCTGGTGCGCGCGTGCAGACGTCAGGCTGTGCCAAACACACCGATCTGGCTCATGCGTCAGGCCGGACGGTACATGCCGGCGTATCGCGCCATTCGCGCGCGCCAATCCATGCTGGAGGCAATCAACGATCCGGCGGTGGCCGCCGAGATAACATTGCAGCCGGTTGACGCGCTCGGCGTCGACGCCGCAATCATCTTTTCAGATATCCTTCCGCCGCTGATCGGGATGGGACTCGATCTCGATTTTGTTTCGGGCACGGGTCCGCGCATTGCAAACCCCGTACGCTTACCGTATGACGTGGACATGCTGGGCACTCCCCCGGCGGAACAGACGCTGCGCGGAACCCTCGACGCAATACGTCTTGTGCGCGCCGCGCTGCCGAGCAGCAAGCCGCTGATTGGATTTGCCGGTGCACCGTTCACGTTGGCCTGTTACGCGATTGAAGGCGGCGGGTCGCAGAGATACGAGACCGCAAAAGCGTTCATGTACGCAGAGCCTGCGGCGTGGAGCAGGCTCATGCGACGGCTGGTCACGGTATTGAGCGACTATCTTCTCGCGCAGGCGCGGGCCGGCGCCGACGTGCTGCAGATCTTCGATTCATGGGCTGGGGCACTCGGGCCGTACGACTACGACAGATATGTGCGGCCGTACAACGTCAAGCTCTTCAGCGCCGTGTCGGCCGCAGGCGTACCGGTAATCAACTTCAGCACGGGCACCGGTGCGTACATTGATGACGTCGCTGGATGTGGCGGCGACGTCGTGGGCATAGACTGGCGGACTCCGCTCGACACCGTGCGCACTCGACTCGGCGCGACGCACGCAATCATGGGGAACCTCGACCCGATCGCGTTGCTTGCACCATGGCGCGAGTTGAAGGGCCACGCGGACGACGTATTGCGACGCGCAGGACCGAGTCCCGGCCATATATTCAACCTTGGCCACGGAATTCTCCCGTCGACGCCGGTAGACAACGTTCGCCGACTCGTTGATTACGTGCATGAGCAAACAGCGGTCGATGCCAATGAGTGAGGCGGCGCCACAGCCGCCAATCGGCGTACTCCTGATGGCGTACGGCGGACCGTCATCGCTGGCCGAAATACCTGGCTATCTCGCCGACATCCGCGATGGACGACCAACGACGCCAGCCGTGCTCCAGGAAATCACGCGCAACTACGAAGCAATCGGTGGGAGATCCCCGATCGCGGAACTTACGGCGTTACAGACTAACGGTGTCGAACGTGCCCTGAATGCGGGTGATGACGAGCCGCGGTTCCGCATCTATGTAGGGATGCGACACTGGGCCCCATGGATCGAAGATACCGTTGGCCACATGGCCGCTGATGGAATTACGCGAGCCGTGAGCGCGGTGCTTGCTCCGCACTACAGCGGGATGAGCATTGCCAAGTATCAGGGCAGAATCGCCGACGGGCTCGATATGTATCGAGCATCGATCGACTTTGCCCACATCGACAGCTATCATACCGCCCCTGGCTTGATCGACGCGCTCGCGGATCGAGTACAGATTGCGATCGATAGATGGCCCGAGAATGAGCGCGACTCGGTCCATGTAATTTTCAGTGCACACAGCCTTCCCGAGCGAATCATTCGCGCCGGTGATCCGTACGACGCGCAAGTCCATGAAACGGCAGGGCTGGTCGCGGATCGCTCCGGACTTGCATCCCACAGATGGTCGTGGAGCTACCAGTCGGCTGGTCGCAGCCCTGAGCCGTGGCTCGGGCCCACGTATCCTGAACATCTTGCGGCACTGGCCGAACGCGGGATCCGCAATGTTGTAAGCGTACCAGTTGGCTTCGTGAGCGATCATGTCGAAATTCTCTTCGATATCGACATCGACGCTCAGCGTATCGCGCGACGTCTCGGAATGCGTCTTGAAAGGCCACCTTCACTAAACGATGACCCACGGTTCATCAACCAGCTGGCATCGATCATATCGGAGCGTGCGAGATCGGCGGGCTGGATGTGATACAGGCAACGCAGCAGGGAGATATTCACGCACGCGTCGTTGTGATTGGCGGCGGCATTTCCGGGCTCGCAGCCGCGCTGCGACTTCGAATGCTCCT
>JBDTAZ010000163.1:0-2893 GCA_039924325.1 Gemmatimonadaceae bacterium | reverse complement strand
GGAGCGAAGCGCAGCTCCGTCAGCGCGCGTGGATCGAGGATAACCGCCGGAAAGTGGATTCACTCTCCGGCGGCAAGCTTGCCTACGTGTGGGTGCCGAACACGAGCGCGCCGGCGATCACGGCCTTTGACCGGTATTACTTCGCGCAACAGAACAAGCAGGGAGCCGTAATCGACGAACGATTCAACGGCGGTGGTTTGCTCGACGATTACATGGTTGAAATCATGGCGCGCAAGCCGTTGGGCGGCATCACGACCACGGTCCCAGGTGCACCGGCTACGCGATTGCCGGCCGCTGGTTTGTTCGGCCCCAAGGTGCTTCTGATCAACGAGATGGCTGGCTCGGGGGGCGACTATTTCGCGTGGGTCTTCCGTCAGCTGGCAATCGGTCCGGAGATCGGATCGCGCACGTGGGGTGGCTTGGTAAACGCGGCTGTTCCCTATCCGCTGGTGGACGGCGGCTCGATCACGGCGCCCGCGCTTGCGGTGTATGGACCGAACAGCCAGTTCATCGTCGAAGGCGAGGGTGTTCCGCCGGACATTACGGTGTGGCAGGATGCACGCGACGTGGCGAAGGGGCGCGATCCACAGCTCGAGCGCGGGGTGCAGGAAGCGCTGACATTGCTGAAGACAAAAGGTGTCACACCACCACCGCCGCCGGCGCAGTGGCCGATCCACGCGCGTCGACCAGGGAGATAATTCGCGAGATTAGTGGCGTCGACACGGAAAATCCGTGAGAGTTTCGTTCGATTTGAATCGTGCCTGTTCGTTACGCGCGTGCTGTGACGATCAGCGCGACGAAACTGCCGGCGAGCCACCATCGAACCGTCTCGATTTGCACGCAGATACCAACGCTGATCAACAGAACGATGAGCGTCAGCGGCGCAAGCACCCGAAAGTTGTGCGCAGGTGTCACGCGTTCGAATGCAAACGTGGAATCGGTGTCGTCTATCAGCTTGAGCTGGATGAGATGCTCGCCCGTCCGCCCGGCCGATAACGTAGCTTGAGGGTGGCTGGTAGAAGGGGTGTTTTCGGGTGCCGTTTTGTCTTAGACTGAGAAGGGTCACCGATGCTGCTCGCGGTCCGTGGTCCTGCGGCGGGCATTTCTGAGATCACGTCCTCGTGCTATCTCACATGCGTTGCACCGTTGAGGCCGACCGCACGCAGACCTACCAACAATCTCTGACAGCCATGCGCATTGGATTCATCGGAACCGGGACAATCGCCTCCGCCATCGTGTCTGGACTGAATTCCCTGGATTCCACGACCTTCACCTTCCTGTTGTCGCCACGCAACGCCAGCGTCGGTGCCTCACTTGCTTCTACGTTTGACAATGTCACGGTGGCCGAGTCCAATCAGGCGGTGCTCGATGGCTGCGACGTCATCATGCTGGCTGTTCGTCCTCAAGTAGCTTTCGACGTGATCGAGTCACTCCACTTTCGGCCCGATCATCACGTGATCAGCCTCGTGGCGCTG
The DNA here is from genome assembly GCA_039924325.1 of Gemmatimonadaceae bacterium. Taxonomy (GTDB): domain Bacteria; phylum Gemmatimonadota; class Gemmatimonadetes; order Gemmatimonadales; family Gemmatimonadaceae; genus Fen-1247. Next base: position 1,418 of record JBDTAZ010000163.1, on the reverse strand, counting down.
ATCTCACTCGAGCGCGTGCAGGCCCTTGTTGCACCAGCGACTCGCGTCGTTCGAGCAATTCCGCTGCCGATGGTTGCTACTCGTGCTGGCGTGACGGCTCTGTATCCGGATGACTCCACGGCCCGAGCAATCTTCAACCAACTCGGATCAACGATTGCGCTGGACTCTGCCGAGCATTTCAGCGCGTTCAGTACGGCGACTGCTACCATGGCGCCATACTTCGCTTTCGCCGGAGAGATTTCCGACTGGATGACGCGGCAAGGGATACCGCAGACGACTGCTCGGAGCTACATCGCAGACATGTTCCACGGCCTCGCTACTGTTGCCGCGAATCAGCCAGCAGCGCCGTTCCCTACTCTTGCGAAGGAATTCGCGACTGTCGGCGGAACGAATGAGCAGGTGTTGGCCCACCTCACCGAAGTTGGCGCGCTGCAGGCCGTTTCCGACGCCTTGGACGGCGTCCTTTACCGTATGACGGAACCGGGGCCGGCGGGCTGATATGCTCGTGGCAATCGGGGTCAGAGATTGCAGGTTAGCCGGGGCATTAGCTGGCGCTTGACCGCTTGTGTTGAGTCAGGTACATTCGCGCAGCTGTTCCACGCGCGACCTCCGACATGTCGACGCCTTATTCCCGCGCCTTGATGCGCCTTTTTGCTGCAGTGTTCCTGCTGCTCCTCGGGAGCGGCACGAGCGCTCGCACGCATACGCCGGAGCGAAGGCATTGTAGCTGCCACCAACGAATCGCGACCGCGAGCCTCAATGCGGCACTCCCGCCGACGGCCGCGCGGAGTGTCATCGATTCCCCCCAGCCGCCGCTGTTGCCCGTCGAAGCGAGCTCGCATAGCGCCCGCGCTCAATCCGCGACTGCGCCGGCTCTCATCCGCTTGCGGTTTTGCTCCTGCGAGCGCACGACTGGCCAAGCCGCCCGACCACCTCCGCTCCAAGCCTGAAGACAGACTGAACGATCGCAGGTAGCGAAAGAATTGCCCTGCGCATCGGTGCCGTCCGCGAACACGTCGCGGCGGCGACTCTTTCACGTCCGATTTCTCAGACTGGAGTATCCAATGAACAAGCAATTTCGCTCGTGGCCTTCCGTGAACCTTCGCGGAGACCGCAGGCCATTCGCAGCATTTTACCAGGTCGGCTTGCTGATCGTTTGCGTGTGCGTCGGTTGCGCCACGCACGCTGACCCGAGCGTGTCATGTCCCACCATCGAGGTGAGCGCGGTCGCGAATGCGCAGACCGATTCGACAGGGTCAGCCGCGCGGAACGACGGTACGAACGTTAAGCTGGCGGGGACTCCTCTGGTGACCAGCGCCGATATCACCGGAGTCAGTGCATCTCCGACTGCGGGTCAATGGACTCTGAACGTCAATGTGACCGATGAGGCCGCGAAGCGCGTTCACGACTTCAGCGCA
>JBDTAZ010000162.1:0-5767 GCA_039924325.1 Gemmatimonadaceae bacterium | reverse complement strand
GGGCGGCGGAAATGCGGGTTTCATGATCTCATGAGACCCGCATTTTATTGTCTGCGCTCGCCCGCAACCCCCGTCAACCCCCGCGAATGCAGGGATCCCTGTTCCTCAGTCATCCCCGCGCATGCGGGGATCCATCTTCCTCTCCCGTCGCACGTGGATTGCCGACAGGGCCCGCCAGCCTAGCGCCCGATCTTCTTCAGTTCCACGAGAATGCACCGGTCCTGCACCACGTCGATTCCGGCTTGCGCGATCTTCTCCGCCGCTTCATCGTTGCGAATTCCGAGCTGAAACCAAACCGCCTTCGGGTGCTTCGCCACGATGTCGTCCACATGCTGCGGGATGTCCTGCGGCCGACGAAATACGTCGACAATATCGATCTCCCCCGGAACGGCGGCCAGCGTACGATACACTGGCTCCCCAAGTACTTCCCGTAGGTCAGGATAGTACACAGGAACGGGAATGATCTCGTAGCCCGCTTTCTGGATGTATTCAGGGACGTAATACGCGGGCTGCGTCGGATCAGGCTTGATGCCCAGAATCGCAACCCGTTTGGACTTCTCCAGCAGCTGGCGGATCTGGTCCGCGGTCGTCAAAAGATGGGATTCCCATTCCATCAATCAAGAATAGTGCAGGCGGCCGGCACGGCCACCCTCCAGTTCCGTGCGCCCGACTGGGTTGACTCTCGCGGCCCGGAGCCGTACGATTGAGGTCTGATGTGTATCTCCACCATTGTTACTCCAGCCATGGAACGCCCGAGTCTCTACGCGGCTCCAGACGCACGCGCCATGTCGTCGTGCGTGGGGTGATCATTTCGATTTCGTAGAGATCGAACCGGTTCAAGGGCCATTGGATATGCCGCCTCCCTCGCTTTTTGGGAGGCTTTTTTGTTGCACGCTCACTTTTGTTTGAGGAAATGACAATGCGGATGCTCGTCTTGGGTGCGGGGCTGCAGGGCTCGGCCTGCGCGTACGACCTTTTGCAGAACCCCGACGTTACTGAAGTCCGTCTGGCTGATCTTCACATCGATCACCTCGCCGATTTCCTCAAGCCTTACTCCGGCAAGAGACTGATTCCGACGCCACTCGATGTTCGCGACGCGGATGCCGTGCGCGCGCTGATGCGTGGTTGTAATGCTGTAATGAGCGCCATTCCCTACTACTTCAACGGCGATCTGGCCAAGCTTGCGGTCGAAGTCGGCGTTAATTTCTGCGATCTTGGCGGCAACACTGATATCGTGTTCGAACAGAAAAAGCTCGATGCCCGCGCGCGTGAACAGAAATGCACTGTGATTCCAGATTGCGGTTTGGCACCCGGAATGGACACCATTCTGGCGCAGTACGGCATCTCGCAGCTCGACGAGGTCGACTCGGTCAAGATATTTGTTGGCGGTCTGCCGCAGCATCCTGAAGGGCCGCTCAAGTACCAGATCGTGTACTCGCTCGAGGGCGTACTCGACTATTACACCACTCTTTCATGGGTCGTGCGGGACAGCAAGCGCAAGCAGGTTACGGCGCTCAGCGAAATCGAGCCGGTTACGTTTGCTGCGCCGGTCGGCGAGCTCGAGGCGTTCCACACCGCTGGTGGTCTTTCAACCATGCCGTTCCGGTACGAGGGCAAGATCAAGGCGATGGAATACAAGACGCTGCGCTACCCTGGTCACGCGAAGATCATGGAGGCAATTCGCGACCTCGGCCTTCTGGACCTCGAGAAGATCGACGTCAAGGGGACCAAGGTCGCTCCACGTGATGTCGCAGTCGCCGCCATGGGACCACACCTCACCAAGCCACACTCACCCGACCTTGTAGCGCTGCGCGTTGAAGTCAGCGGTCGCAAGGGCGGTGTTGCCAAGAAGTTTGGGTGGGAACTGGTGGACAAATACGATGCGGAACACGGCATCAGCGCGATGATGCGCACAACCGGATATTCCCTCAGCATCACCGGTCAGATGCAAGCTCGTGGCGAAATCACTCCGTTCGGTGTGCACACTCCGGACGAGTGCATTCCAGCGGCCGAGTACATCGCTGAGTTGGGCAAGCGCGGGATCAACATTCGCTCGATCTAGTTGACGGAAATACGTAGGGGCAGGCGTCCAAGCCTGCCCCTACGTGTCACGCGCGCAAAACTCTCGAACGTTCCTTGCGATTTACCGGGCGAAACTGGCGAGAGTCTCGCCCATGACGTCGATGGTTGATTTTGCGACCCACCTGTCCTTTCCATTGTACAGGAACGAGAAGGCCAGCACCTCGCCATCGGTCGCGGTTACATAACCTGCGAGAGCGATCACGTCGTTGGTAGTTCCTGTCTTCGCGTGCAGGTTACCCTGAGCCGGGCTTCCTTTCATCCGCCTGGATTGTGTCCCGCTTTCGCCAGCTACCGGGAGCGATGCGTGAAACTCGGGTCCCCATGAAGCGTGATGAGCGTATTCGAGGAGCTGCACCATCGATCGCGCGGTAACCCGATCGTTGATCGAGAGTCCGCTGCCGTCAGCATTGTAAACCGACGACGTGTCCGCTCCTACGACACCCAGGAATTGGTGCATCGCTGCATTCCCGTGCGCGACGGTTCCCTGTACTGAACGCTTGGGTCCACGAGCGCCGTCTCGAAACAACAGCTCGGCGTAGTGGTTGATACTCTCTCTGTTCATCGCGCTCACCATTCGTGCAAGCGTCGGCGATGTGAGGCTGGCGACCTTCACAGCGGTAGAAGGAGTCCGCGCAAGCCGAGTGGCGCCTCCAATCTTCACGCCAGCTGCAGCGAGCGCGGCGCGAAAGGCACCGGTGGCGAACATCGCTGGATCATCCACGACATATGAGTAGCGGTGTGTTGCGGCACTTCGACCGATGGAACCCGTCACGGTTATAGTGCCGTCCGATTTCTTGCTTGTGCGGATGCTTACACCCCTTCCCGCAACTGTACGCGCATTGTTCACAATGCGAAGAGTCGTTGTCATGGGTTCGAGTGCGACCTCCGCATGACTGCCTGATCCCGGCGATACCGCGACCCAGACCACATTCTCATTAAGCGAAAGCCCACTCACTCTCGCGGCGTATGCAGCGCCGAGATATCGGGTGAGCCATCCACTCGGCACGAGTGAATCGTCGAACGCCGTCGCGTCTCCGATGACGTCTCCCGTGATTTGCTTGATTCCGGCGGCGACAACTTTCTGCGCCAGTGCCGCCATGGGAGCGTTTGGGCCACCGTCCATGAAGCGACCGGACAGCGATGGGTCGCCGTCGCCACGCAGGACGATATTGCCGTGCAGCGTGCCATCGCTCGATACCGAGCCATCACGGAGCGCGTCGGTACTCAGCTGGTAGTCGGGGCCAAACCGGTTGAAGGCGAGTCCGGTGGTGAAAAGCTTCATCGTGGAAGCCGGACGCAATTCTTCGCCAGGATTCCTGGAGAACAGCGTATCCCCGCGAGACACTGAGGTCACCATCACACCCCAATTGCCGCTGCGGGTGCGCTCGAGAAAGATTCCCAGATCGCTCGCCAGAGCAGCGGCACTTCTGGGCGTCGTGTAATGGGCAACCGCCGTGATTGGCGATGCCGCCTTCGGCGACCGGGACTTCGACGGTTTGTGGCGCTTGTTCTGAACGACCGACGCTTTCTTTCTTGTTTTCTGCGTCTTCTGCGCGTGCGCAGGGAGTGCTATCAGTAACGCGAGAACGGCGGGCAGATATTGTCTAATTCTATGCACCACAAATGAGAGCTATACTTTGAGAAAGATCTTCCGCCGGTAGAGTACCGTCAGGATCCCTAGCCAGAATAGTACGATGCACACAGCAAATGCTAGTGATGCGTTTCGAGGACTGAGCCAGCTATGGAACGCGGCTTCATAAATTGCCGTCTCGAGCGATACAGTTTTCCCTCCGTATGGTACCATGATCAGCGAATAAATGATCCGCGCCATTACGCCCGATCCCACGTACGCAATTATGGGATTCATTCCGTAGATGACGAACGGTTTTGTCCCCCAGCGAATTCCCTTTACGTCGATAATCCAGACAGACGCGGCCAGTGCAATTGCGGCCATTCCGCCGGTGAACATCACGTAGGAGCTGGTCCAGAGGCTCTTGTTGATTGGAAACGACCAGTTCCACATCATCCCAACAACCATCGCAATGGCGCCGACCACAAAAAGTGCGTTGAGTCGCTCCTCGATCGAAATATCCTTTCTGGTAAGCCAGCGGCCGGTAAAGACGCCCAGCATCACCGTCCCGATCGCTGGAACGGTCGAGAGGAGCCCTTCTGGGTCCCATGTAACGCTCCCGACCCACAGATGTGGCAAGCCCAACACGGTGCGATCCAGCCATGCCGACAGAGTCGCCTCCGGGCGGCTAAGCAGGAGAGCGCCTATCTCGTGATAACCTGGGACTGGAACAAGCGTTTGTAGAAACCAGTAACCGTAGAGCAGGACGGCGAGGATCACCACCTGCTGCTTAAGCGTCGTTTTCATCGTTAGTAGCGCGCCGAGTATGTAGCACACGCCAATCCTCGGCAAAACACCGCCGAAGCGAATTGCCGTAATTCGTGTCAGTGGATAGTAGGGAAACCCCGCCATCAGCCATCCCAGAAGGACTATGACCGCACCGCGCCTGAGGATCTGGAGAACTATTTCGCGGTCCGTCGCGCCGTGGGCCCTGCGCGATGAAAGCGACAGATGGGTGGTGACGCCGACGATGAACAGGAAAAATGGGAAGATGACGTCGGTGGGCGTCCAGCCGTTCCACGCCGAGTGTTCGAGGGGAGGGTATATGGCACCCCAACTCCCGGGGTCGTTGACCAACAGCATTCCGGCGATGGTCAGACCGCGAAAAACATCGAGGGATAACAGGCGAGCAGGCGCGGCACGCTCCATGATACAAATATACGGATCGCGGAAGATTGTAGTTCAGCTAAGTTTCCCGCAGTATTGTCTGTTCGGGACAATTGACCTTGAATTCGGAGCGTCCAGCATGCCTGCTCGTGAGCACAATACGATTCGTGAAGGAATCCTCGCCGGCCTGCTAGGCGCTACCACGATTGCAGTATGGATCTTGATAGTTGACACGATTGAGCGGCACGCTCTTTTCACGCCGGATGCCCTCGGTAGTGGCCTTATGCGATTCGTCGGGGCCCCGCGCATGGGCGATACGGTGGCAATGCACGTTGCGTTTTACACGGTGTTCCACTTTGTCTCATTCGCGATAATCGGCGTTGTCGTAGCGTGGATCGTGCACCAGGCACGCCGCACCCCGGCGATCCTGGCCGGCTTCCTGATCCTGTTTGTAGTGGTGGAATTCGGCTTCTACGGGCTGGCCGCGATGTTGAGCGCGTCGAACGTGCTTGGCGGACTGGCATGGTACCAGATCATGGTCGCGAATTTGCTCGCGTCTCTGGTCATGTTTTCCTTCATGTGGATGCGCCATCCAGATTTGAAGGGTCAGTTCACGGAAGCGCTGGACGGAACTGACGTCTGAGTCTTGCCGACTCGGCTTGGTCAGGTCTGTGTGGGCACCCAATCAACTTGCGCCGCGGCGAGGCTGTCTTCGCCGCGCGCGACCCACTTGAAGAAGACGACGGTCATCAGAACGTAGAAGATGATGCCACCGGGAACCCACATGATGAGGCCGCCGATGCGCTGGTCCATCATGGGTGTGAGGTGCCAGATCCGCGGTGCGGCGGCGTAGGCGGGATAGAGAACGTGATCCGCCATCGTGATGTAGATCGCGACGACTGACATTGGAAGCGTCGTAAGAAAGCAATAAAGAATCTGCGCTGGATA
>JBDTAZ010000161.1:0-19832 GCA_039924325.1 Gemmatimonadaceae bacterium | reverse complement strand
CGCTTGGGCATCATCTCTCGCAACATGTCGGAGAAGTTTTCCATTCCATCAGGCGCACCCTGCGGAACCATCATGTCGAACATCATCGGCGCGTTCTGCCGAACTTCGAGCTCGACTTCGCGATTGTCCAGCTCACCGGCGCGAAGTAACAGCTTCAGTTTTTCACGTGTCCGCTGATACCGATCGCGCGCTGCTTCGACCTCCTTCGTTACACCACCGCTTCCCGACACGAAGAAAACCTGCTCGTCGTGAGGTGCGGCCTGCACGTCTGGGGTCGAAACGGTTTCCGTGGGAACCGGTAGCAGGAGTTCCAGCAACCGGTCGTCCACGCGTTCAACAGCGAGCTCTTCCACCTCGCTCTCACGGTCGTCGCGCACCATGCTGATCGCCGCCTCGACGAGGTCTCGCACCATCGATTCGACGTCGCGTCCCACGTATCCAACTTCCGTAAATTTGGACGCCTCAACTTTAACAAACGGCGCTCCAGCGAGTTTTGCCAGACGGCGTGCTATTTCGGTCTTGCCGACTCCGGTCGGACCAACGAGGATAATATTGTTCGGTGAAATCTCATCGCGAATCGACTCCGGCGCGCGTTGGCGGCGCCAGCGATTTCTAAGCGCGATCGCAACGGCGCGCTTGGCGTCACCCTGCCCAACTATGTAACGGTCCAGTTCCTGGACTATCTGCCGCGGCGTGAGATCGGCCAGTTTGGCGAGCGCCTGCTGTGTGCGTGGCGATGCCATCGCTATGCTCCCGGCTCGATGATGGTGATGTTCGTATTGGTGTAGACACAGATCTCGCCGGCGATCGTTAGCGCACGACGTACAATGTCGCGCGGCTCAAGATCGGTGGCCTGCACCAGCGCGCGCGCAGCCGCGAGTGCGTAGGTTCCCCCAGACCCGATCGCAAGAATTCCATCATCCGGTTCGATGATGTCGCCTGTTCCTGAAATGATGAACCCATGCTCGCGCGATACGACAACGAGCAGCGCCTCGAGACGCCGAAGCACGCGATCGCTGCGCCAGTCCTTGGCAAGGTCGACTGCGGCACGCGGCAGGTTGTCGGGAAAGCGTTTCAGCTTCTCTTCGAACTTCTCGAAGAGGGTGAACGCGTCCGCGGCTGCGCCAGCGAAACCGGCCAGAAGCCGGCCGTTCTGAAGTGTGCGGACCTTCTGGGCGTTCGATTTCATCACCGTATCCCCCACGGTGACCTGACCGTCGCCTCCAAGCGCGACCTGTCCATTGCGGCGCACGGCAAGAATCGTCGTGGCGCGAATTGTCGGAAGAGTGCTGTGCATCCCCTAAAGAAATAGCCGTGCGCCCCCTTTTTGCACTCTAATGACTCCAGCCGCCGAGAAATGGCCACGCAGACCTCGATTTCGAGGACTTGCGGCTCGGCGAAGGTAAACCATTGGCAATACAGGAGCCGACATGCGCGTGGAATACATACCAATTGGAGCCGGGATTCTTCTGGTCCTCGTCGGGCTCGCATTCATCTGGGACGCCTTGGGACCCCAGCTGGTCGGCCCAATGCGGGATCGACGGCGTCGCGCGCGCGCTGAGATCAACCTGGCCGGCGAGCTTGCCGCCGGCGCTGGAATCGCACTGCTTGGCGTCGCTCTCATCGGTCGGGATTGGAGACTTGAGACGGTCACGGTACTCGTCGGTACGATTTGCATCATTGCCGGTACGCTAAAGAACTGGAAATATTTCCGTGAACTGTTCCTTTTCCGCGGCTCTGCCAGGCGGGTATTGGAGCAGGATGTCGTAAAATCGGACAAAATGCGCATTCGGTAACCTGAAGATCGTCACTTTATATTACAGTCAGAGCGAACCCCATCCGGCGTCGGCAAGCTGTTTGCTTCATACCGTACCATGGCAACTTACGACGAAAACCTCCTTATCCGTGCACTTCCTCCGGAGACGGCGCGCCGGCTCGCCGAACATCTCGTAATCCTCGACACCCCGTCCAAGACGGAAATCTTTCAGCCCGGCGATACCGTCTCCCGGGTTTACTTCCCGCTCGACTCCGTCATATCCATGACCGCTCCCGTGAGCGGCGCATGGGGAGAGGTTGCCACAGTCGGCCAGGAAGGGATGGTGGGCCTTCCGACGCTGTTCGGGACGGACATGGCAAACATGCGCTGCTTCGTTCAGATCGGCGGACGGACCGCAACAGCTCCAGCAGACGAGTTCGTCAAGCTACTCAAGACCGATGACGCGCTCCGTTCCGTTCTACTTCGCTACGCGCACGCGATGTTTACCCAGGTTGGACAGTCCGTAGTGTGTAATCAACGACATTCGCTCTGCCAGCGGTGTGCTCGGTGGCTACTCATGACACACGATCGTGTACCGGGCGACCAATTCCACCTCACGCACGAGTATCTCGCCGTCATGCTTGGAGTACGGCGCGCCGGCGTCACAGTCGCCGCCGGCAACCTTCAGAAGGCCGGGCTCATCCGCTATAAACGCGGTGAGATCGTCATCACCGACCGTGCAGGCCTGGAAGCGCAGTCGTGTGAGTGCTATCGCCTGGTTGCAGACGTGTACGACAGATTGATTGGCCAGGTGATCGAGAAGAGCTAACCGGACTGACGCGTCCGTTCTTCGACTTGTTTCGCCGCGTTGGCATAGGACTCCATTTCTGTCGCGTCGGGAGGACGAAGCAGGAGGTCCATCGCCAGCCACATCAGACGTGATGCTGGGTAGAGGATTATCGGCGCCATTATCATGGCGATGACCAGGCTGTACTCGACCCCAGCCCACGGAACATCGGGCCATTTGGCAATGACGACGATCAGCAAAACCATCGCGAATAAGAGCTCGGCGAGCACGATGTTGAAAAACATCCCGCCAAGCAGATTGTCATCGGCCTCGCCGCGGTCGAGTTGTAATCCGCACTTACGGCAACATCGTTCCAGCGCGAACCACCTCCGTATCACCTTCGAGCCACCGCAATTGGGGCAGCGCAAGAACAACGCGAGGGAGAACGCGCGCAGTACGTCTCGCATACGCGGGACAACCATCTCACCGCGGCTGGTCATTTCCCCGGGATCGCCCGCGTGGATGACCTCAGCGTATTTCCAGACGGACTCCAGCAATCGAGCAGTCGGCTCCCGCGGAAAATTCTCCGCGATCTCACTTCGCCGCACTTCACCATCCGCCGACGTGAACAGCAGGACCTGGATTTGGCGACCGCGCCTTACGGTACGCGGATCGGTGACCTCTTCAATACGACGATCGACCGTCCACGATGCACCGTGCACAAACAAGAACGTCGACATCGGTGATCCCCACACGCACTACGCGCGCGGATGCGCAGACCTGTAAGCCTGCTTCAAGCGCTCGACGCTGGTATGAGTATAAATCTGAGTCGATTGCACGGATGCGTGACCAAGCAGTTCCTGCACTGCACGTAGATCTGCTCCCGCGTCCAGCATGTGAGTCGCAAAGGTGTGACGCAGGGAGTGAGTGGAAAGGCCAGCACTCTCGCTAACCAGGTCCAGCAAGCCCGTCATCGCGTTCTGAAGTGCGCGGGTGCTTATGCGTTGTCCCTGGGACGACAAAAAGAACGCCGTTCGGTCTCCCTTTTGACCGATCGCACGCAACAGATCATCACGCCTCGCCTCGTAATTTCTGAGCGCAAGCGTCGCACGATCACCGAGTGGGACGATTCTCTCCTTCCTTCCCTTGCCGCGCACCTTCACCTGATTGGTCAGCATATCAAGCGAATCGCGGTTTATGCCACGCACTTCTGATAGTCGAAGACCGGCAGAGTAGAAAAGCTCAAGCATCGCGAGGTTGCGCACGTCTGTAAAGCGACCGCCCTCGGAGCGCGTCTGCGCAGCACTGAAAAGTGTCCCCATCTGCGTGAGGTCAAGATATTCGGGAAGATGTTTGTCCCGCTTTGGCGCGCTGACAGCACGCGCGGGATTTGCTTCCACGATCTCATTCCGATGCAGGTATTTGTAGAACGACCGCACCGCAGACAACGACCGCCCAGCAGATCGCTTGCTGACCCCACGCCGAACCAGATGAGCGAGGAACCCACGAATCGCCAGTCTGTCGACTCCCTGCCAGGACCATCCTTCCGTACCGTAGTAAGTACCGAGATACGCTACAAATTCTGCGAGGTCTCGCGTATACGCCTTGATCGTGTTCGGAGAAACATCGCGCTCCTTTTCCATGTGCTCGAGGAATTCCGCAACACGATCCACGCCGTCAGTCATGCCACTGCCGCTGGCGAGTCCATAAGGTAACTCTGGCGCCAGTCACGCATATCGCGAACAGCACGCTCGGCCATCCGTTCCTTCTTGGCACGCTTGTCGCGAATCTGTTCTTCGAGATCGTCAACGAGACCGAAATTCGCGTTCATTGGCTGAAAGTGGCGGGGGTCCGCTTCACGGAGATACCGATACAACGCGCCCAACATCGTCGTTGCTGGAGGCGTGACGGGCTGCCGCCCGCGCAGGACGCGCGACAGATTGATCCCCGCGAGGAGTCCCGACGCAGTACTCTCGGTATAGCCCTCCACCCCGGTAATCTGCCCCGCGAGGAAAATTCTCTCATCATCCTTGAGCGCCATTGCGGACGTGAGGACGCTCGGTGAATTCACGTAGGAGTTACGGTGGATCGACCCATACCGCAGAAACTCCGCGTTCTCGAGACCCGGAATCATCCGGAACACGCGTTGCTGCTCCGGGATCCGCAACCGTGTCTGGAACCCCACGAGATTCCACAAACGCCCAGCACGGTCCTCGCGTCGCAATTGCACAACAGCGTGCGGTCTGAGGCCTGTTCGCGGATCCGATAAGCCCACGGGCTTGAGTGGGCCGAAGCGAAGCGTTTCGTGACCGCGCGAGTTCATCTCCTCGACCGGCATGCATCCTGAGAAGTACGGCACCTTGTCGAATTCGTGACCGTGGAACTGATCTGCTGTATCAAGAGCCAAAACAAAGGCCTCGTATTCCTGTCGGTCCATCGGGCAGTTCAGATACGCGCCATCAGTGGCGCCGTCCATCGTCTCCTTGCCATACCTAGACGCAGTGAAAACACGGGTTTCGTCGATCGAATCGTGCGACACGACCGGCGCAATCGCATCGTAAAACGCCAGCGATTCAACACCCAGCCGTTCCCGGAGCGCGGATGCGAGGCCGTCGCCCGTGAGCGGACCCGTCGCAATAATAGAAGGGCCCGCCGGAACGACGTCGACCTCCCCACGCACCACAGTGATTCGCGGATGCGATGTGATTCGTTCGGTGACGGCCGCCGCGAAAACGTCTCGATCCACTGCGAGCGCTGAGCCAGCCGCCACTCGCGCCCGGTCCGCACACTCCAGTATGAGACAGCCAAGCTCCCGCATCTCAGCCTTGATCGCGCCGTGCGCGGTCGAGAGTTCAGTGCTCTTGAACGTGTTCGAGCAGACGAGCTCCGCGAGTCGATCAGTCCGGTGCGCCTCAGTCTGGCGCAGCGGCCGCATTTCATGCAACTCTACATCGTGCCCGCGCTGCGCCAGTTGCCATGCAGCTTCCGATCCCGCGAGGCCACCGCCAACGACGGTGACCACTTCATCATGCAACGACAGCCTCCACCGGTTCAGCTACAACGTCCCACTCGTTTTGACACTTCATGCACCGGCGGTACTCACCGCGCGCCTTGGTAGATTTGGCCTCCGCACCGACAAATCCGCACTCGGGACACGTCTCCGCCGCCGGTTTGTCCCACACAACAAAGTCGCACTCTGGATAATTGGCGCAACCGTAGAAAGCCTTGCCGCGCTTCTTGGAGCGGCGAACAGCTACGTCCCCTCCGCACTTCGGACACTTGACGCCAGTCGGCATCGAACGCGTGCCACGACACTTCGGAAACTTGCTGCAGCCCAGAAATTCCCCGCTTCGACCCGTCCTTACGACCATCGGCGCGCCGCACTCGTGACAGATCTCGTCGGTTGCACGCACTACTTTCTTTTCCCCGCGCAACGGACGCGTGAACTTGCACGTCTTCGGGTGATTCTCACATGCCATGAACGGCCCAAAGAAACCGCTACGAGGTACCAGTTTGCCGCCGCAGTCGGGGCATTTCTGATCCTCAAACTCGGAGAGATCGTGCGCTTCCGCGATCAATCCTTCAAGATCAGCCGCCTTGACACGCTCGGCGAATGGCCCGTAGAACGCAGCCAGCATTTCCCGCCAGTCCACCGTGCCATCCTCAACCTTGTCGAGATCGGTCTCCATGTTTGACGTGAACTGCACATTAAAGACCTCGGGCAGGCTCTTGACCATTACACGCTCGACCTGCTCACCAAGCGGAGTCGGGAAGAACCGGCGCTGTTCGAGCAGCACATAACGGCGATCCGCCAGCGTCGAGATGATGGAAGCATATGTCGACGGTCGACCAATGCCGAGTCGTTCAAGCTCCTTAACGAGGCTCGCTTCCGAAAAGCGTGGCGGCGGCTCGGTAAAATGCTGCGTCGGATCAATGCGCTTGACCGGAATGTCTTCCCCGTCCGACATCGCAGGCAATGGCTGCTCGTCTTCCAGCGCCTTCCCATCGCCTGCTTCGCGTGCTTCCTGGTACAGCGCTTGGTATCCCGCGAACTTCATCACACTTCCAGTCGCGCGGAACTGATACCGTCCGAGATCGAAATTCACCGTCGTTGTATCGAACACGGCTGGCGCCATCTGCGAGGCCATAAAACGCTTCCAGATCAGCTCGTAAAGTTTGAACTGGTCATCCTTTAGATACCGCTTGACAAGATCGGGCCTGCGAGTTGGATCAGTAGGACGCACAGCCTCGTGTGCATCCTGCGCGTTCTTTCCCTTCCCGTCGCCATACAGCTGAGGACCGTGCGGTGCGAGATACGCTTCGCCAAATAGCGTGCGCAGGTAATCGCGCGCCGACGTCGCCGCGGACTCGGCAACCCTCGATGAGTCCGTACGCATGTAGGTAATCAGACCCACCGCGCCCTCAGATCCGATGTCGATTCCCTCGTACAGATCCTGCGCGAGGCGCATCGTGCGCTTGGAGCCAAAGCTCAACCGCTTCGCCGCTTCCTGTTGCAGCGTGCTCGTGGTAAACGGCGCATATGGGTTTTTCCGCCTTTCGCGCCGTTTAACCTCCGCGACAGGAAATGTCTTGCGCCCGGCGAGATCGTCCAGAATACGCTGCGCTGCGTCGGCGTTCGAGATCGTTGGCTTCTTTCCATCGATATGATGGAGTTTCGCGATAAACTCCTGGCCACTCTTCTCCAACAAAGCAGCAATTGTCCAGTACTCGACTGGCTTGAATGCGCGGATCTCCCGCTCACGCTCTACAATCAGTCTGAGCGCCACGGTCTGTACCCGTCCTGCGGAAGCTCCTTTCTTGACAGTCTTCCACAACACGGGACTCGCCTTGTAGCCGACGAGCCGATCCAGCACGCGACGCGCCTGCTGCGCCTCAACCAGACGCTCGTTTATCTGACCTGCGTTTTCGATAGCCGCTCGAACGGCGTCACGCGTTATCTCATGGAAAAGCACCCTCTTCACGGGAGGACCGCCCTTTCGCTTGATTTGCGAAGCGACATGCCACGCGATCGCTTCGCCCTCGCGATCAGGATCAGTCGCGAGATAAATCTGGCTCGAATCCCTGGCGGCGTTCTTGAGCTCAGCGAGAGTTTTTTCCTTTCCAGGTATCGTTACGTACTCCGGCTCGAAGCCATTTTCGACGTCGATGCCCATCTTCTTCTGAGGAAGATCACGTACGTGCCCGATGGTGGCCCGCACCTTGTAACCGCGGCCAAGGTACTTGCCAATGGTCTTTGCTTTCGCCGGCGACTCGACAATGACTAGCGCTGCCCCCGCGCCATCTCCAGTCGTAACGTCGTCGTCATACGCCATTTCATCGATGGGCGCAGCTTTCCGTGCAGTTTTCCGTGCAGTTTTCCGTGCAGTCTTCCGCACGGCTTTCCTGACCGCCTTCCGAGGAGTAGCCGTAACAGCCGTCTTCGGAGCAGCCTTCGTCGCCACAGCCTTCTTTTTGTTGGTACCGGCGCGCTTGGTCGCCGTCTTTCGGATTGCCATTTTCCCTTCTTATCGGTTGCCGGATTTCCCCGGATTCAATGCGTAGTTATGGATTGTGCTGGGTCACTGCCTTCCGCGCCGCCGTCCCCAAGAATGAGACGCAAATCGGTCAGCCCGACTCGGCCATCGAAATTCGTCAGGACGCGCTCGATCACGTGTTCGAGCTCGACTGGCTCCAGGAGCCCGGACCGACTCAGTCCGACCAGATAACCCCAGGCCTCCGCGGTAAAGCGGCTGCGCTCGTGCGGGCCAAGGACCCGCATCGACCGCGGCGTATTGTATCCATCTATTCCTTCAGTCATTCTCGCCTTCTGTCTTCAATGTGAAGTCGCGTTCGGCGGCGAGCACCAGCTCCACCACCTTGGCGATTACGGTTGGTCTCTCAATTCCAGCCGTCTCGATCGTCATCCCGGCGTACCCCTCGTAAACGGGCTTCCGCGCCGCGTACATGTCACGCATTGCCGCGAAAGGGTCCACCGCAGCGCTCAACAGCGGCCGACGCTCAATGCCACGACCCATCCGTCGAATCGCCATATCGGGTGACACTCTAAGGTATATGATACGGCTGGCTCCGAGCAAATGTGCCACCGCCGCCGAATTAAGCACCCAGCCGCCGCCCGGTGCGAGTACTACAGGGGCCATTCCAGCTACATCACCTGAAACTTTCGCTTCCGCCGTCCGGAACACTTCCTCTCCGTGATCCTGGAAAATCTGCGAGATTGACTTCCCGAACGACTGTTCGACAAGTGTATCCAGGTCGACGAACGCTCGGCCAAGTCGCTTGGCCACCGCTCGGCCAACAGTGGTCTTGCCGACACCAGGAAGGCCTATGAGCACGATGTGCTTCTCGGACGCCACCAGCTAATTCTCAGGCCTGCCCAGCATCGCGCGCCGACAGATACATCATATACCCCTGTCTGTTCCGTTGCAGTTCGCCGAGTGAGTCCCCGCCGAACTTCTCGAGCATCGCGTCGGCCAGCACGAACGCCGCCATCGCTTCCGCAATTACCCCCATCGCCGGAACTGCCGTCACGTCGCTTCGCTCTACCGTTGACGGCGCGCTCTCTCGCGTCGCCATTTCCACCGAAGCGAGCGGGCGCATCAACGTGCTGATCGGCTTCATCGCAACTCGCACAACAAGCGGCTCACCTGTGGTCATACCGCCTTCCAACCCGCCAGCGTTGTTGCTGCGCCGGCGCAGTCTCCCCCGCGACACCGACTCCTCATCGGGATCAATCTCATCGTGCACGGTCGATCCCTGTTGCCTCGCCGCCTGAAACCCCATCCCGATCTCCACTCCCTTTACCGCAGGAATCGACATCAGCACCGCGGCGAGCCTGCCGTCAAGCTTTCGGTCCCAGGAAACGTGAGAACCGAGACCGACTGGCAATCCGTTCACAACAACCTCGCAAATTCCGCCCAGCGTATCGCCAGACCGCTTCGCCTCATCGATCAGCTGAATCATGCGCACTTCGGCGTCGCTGTCGAGCGTCCGGAGCGGAGAGCGATCCGCAACGGAATTCAGATCCAGCGGAAAATTATTAGCGGCTCGAGCGACTACATCACCTAGCGCAACGACATGGCTCCCGATCGAGACATCCAGTTGCGACAGAAATGTGCGGCAGACCGCTCCCGCGGCAACACGCGCAGTCGTCTCGCGCGCCGACGCGCGTTCAAGTATGTCGCGAGCGTCAGATCGGTCGTACTTGAGCATACCTGCAAGATCAGCATGTCCGGGACGCGGGCGAGTGACCGCGCGCTTGCGCCCAGCGGCGCGGCCCGCTTCGGATTCCTCTCCCTCAAGCGGCGCAGGACTCATTATTTCCCGCCAGTTGCGCCAGTCCTGGTTTCGGATGAGCATCGCGATCGGGGAACCGATCGTCTCACCAGCACGTACACCGCTTAGCAGCTCGACCTGGTCCGACTCGATCTGCATCCGGCGGCCGCGACCGTATCCCGCCTGCCGACGCGCCAACTGCGCATCGACGTCGGACGACAGTAGGCGCACACCGGCAGGCATTCCTTCGAGAATAGAAACCAGAGCAGCGCCGTGCGACTCTCCGGCCGTAGTGAAACGAAGCATTTGGGACAATAATAAACCTGAACGGAAGGTGATGGGCAAACCCGATTGCGCACGTCATGCCAAAATCGCGTCGCCAAACCGCATCCGTTGCGCCAGCCAAGAAGGAGCCGAAGACCAACCTTTCAATTGTAGCCGAACGACAAAGGCCCGGCGGTTAAGCCGGGCCCTGTCGTTCATTCACGAGCAATCATCATGGCGGGCAGCTGGCGCCGCCGAATATGCTTGGGTCAACATTTACGATTACAACACCCTTAGCCGTCGCTCCAACCAATATCAGCTGCCCACCGGGCTGGCGAACTGCTGATTTGATTGGCCCGATTATCGGGCTCTTGATCGGGATCACTGCGATCCGTTTGAAGTGATGGTTCTCATAGACTTCGATCGAAGGCTCGGTAGACGCAGCGAATTCGTAGCACGACTTGAGAGGCGACGATCCGTCTATTCCGTTTCCGGAGTTGAGCGGATCGAAGTCAAATCCAGGATTCCCGGACGTTGCAGTCTGCAGCGTTCCCTGATGTCTGAGATCCTGATTGAACAAATAGATCGAGTCCGCGCGAACGGCCGCAATGGCGCCGTCGAAGTTGATCGCCACCCCGCCGACTCGCGCGAAAGTATTCGAGGTAAGGTCGGCTACCTGTTCCGGCGGTGAGACGCCCAGATCGACTACTGGCGTCGGAAGCCTTGTAATGACGCCGTTGGACCTCGTAGTAGCTGAATCCAGACCGAAGGATGCGTTGAAGCCTATGACGCGGCTTCCCTGCACCGCTCCGCCCTCCCCAAGGATCGCGTGCGCAAAGTTGCCAGAGCTGCGCGCAAACGTGCTATCACGGAATGCGATCTGGCTGATTTGCACAACGACGGAATAATACGTCGTATCGAACTTGATAATTGTATCTGCCGCAGACAACGGAGAATGCGGTGTGACTGCAATCGGCTGCTTGAAAGGAACAAGAACGGAATCGGACCCTGCCGCGCAGTTCTGGCCGTTTCTGTCGCAATTCACACCGAAGCGATCTATTTCCAGTGAGTCCGACGTCCCTGCCGTCTGACCCATCGCCTGCTCGAAGAAGAAGTGCGAACTCTTCGTCGTAAGATTCTCGTACCGAACGGTTCCCTGATTCGGGAACGGCGTAGTCTGGCCGGGAGTCGGTGTTGTCGAGTAGACGAGCACTACCTGGTCGCACGACGTTGGCGACGGGAATGCCGACGCTGCTCGGCATGTCGGTGCCAGGTACTGAGGACGGTCGCTGAAGTCGTACGGCGTCCGCTGTTGAATGTTGACAGGAGGATTGGTACTCGGGTCCGAGACTGTCCGCACAGTGTATGCACGGATATGTGGCAGCGGGTACCGATATACTTCGCGGCCTTCTGACGAGAACGGAATGCTATGATCAACCAGGCTGACATATCCGATCGATGTTCCGCCAGAGTTGGCAACCAGGAGAGTGTCGCCGTAGTCACCCGTCGAAGGGTTTCGGGGCCATGCAGCAATACCCCAGGGCCTCGAACCGACCGCAATTGGGGCGTGGAATGTAGAGTCACCCAGGCTGAATACTTCCAGCTCGTTGCGATCAATGTTGGTGAGATACAACCGATCGTAGCGCGGATGATAGATAGCGTCAGCTATCGTACCGCCGTTCGGAACCTGACGAGTAACACCCGCGACTATCGTAAGTGTGTCGACCCGGTCGATACCACTCGAAAGCTTGGCGTAGCCTTTCGACCCGCTCGCGGTCACTGCGAACGCTTTTATATACACTGTTGCCGGGAACGGAGGCACGAGTGTGTTCGGGATCTTGAGATTAAAACGACGCGGGAGAGAAGTTGCCGATCCGTCGGATGTAGAATCCCCCTGCACGACGATCGGGCCACCGATCACACTAGTGATTTCGTAACCGATGTCAGTAATACCAGAGCCAGTAGTATCGATGGCCGTGACTGAGAGCGTATCGTTGACTTCAACGCGCTTGTCGGATCCAAAATTGACGACTGGTGGCGCCTTGACGCCCGTAGCAGCCTGGACCTTGAGCGTGATCGGTGAGCCGAGGCCGCGGTTCCCGAGGGAGTCGCGGATGAACGGAGTGATCGTCACACTTCCGGCCGCCGTTGCCGCCGGAACTGCCATGGTCAGCTGCGCGCCCGTAGAATCCGATAGTGGGCTTGAGAATGCAACAGAGTCGGAAGCAGTGAAGGCACCAGAGGTCTGGTAACCCAACCACTGCACTTTGACCTTGCTGACGCCCGAGACCGCGATCACTGTGGACTTGCCGATTACAACAGATGAGCCAGTCACTGGCGCCGTAACTACAACGCTTGCAGGTGCAAGATTGCCGGTGCCGAGTAGTAGCGTATCCGGTGCGGAACCGTTGCCGGCGCCGTCGTAGGCTACGCCGATTACCGTAACAGGAGTACCCGCAGGCACGCTGCGCGGAACCGACAGCGCGAAGGTAAGATTGGTGCTGGTGACTGCACCGGTAAAGAGTGTGTCAAACGTGGCCGTTACACCGCCTGTCGCCACGACATGGACGCGTTGAATTCCAAGATTATCAGTAACCTTCGCAGAGAAGGAAAGCACGGAGTCAATAGCGCTCGTTCCCTTCTGGAGCAGGATCGTCGGTGGAATGGTATCCGCCAGACCGCTCATGGAGCCATCGCTGCAAGCGAGCGCGCCTATGGCGAGCGCTGCTGTTGCAGCAACAACGGAAATCCTAAAATGCTTGATCATCTTACCGCCCTCGCGGCGATCCAGCATCTCCACCGTCATCGAGTACATGCGGGGTGATGAGGATTAGTAGGTCGCGCTTCTCTTCGGACTTCTGAGTAACACCGAACAGCTTGCCGACGAGCGGCAGGTCTACAAGGACTGGAATACCACTCTTGCTTTGCGTTACCTGCGTTACGGTCAGACCGCCAATGACTGCAGTCTCGCCGTCATTGACGAGAAGACGGTTATCAGCACTCTGCTTGTTGAACACGTAACCGATATCCGATCCCGCCAGCTGCGCATCGGAATTCTCCGCGTGCACATCCAGCAAGACCTGGTGATTGTTGGTGATGTGCGGCGTCACTCGGAGGATGATGCCCACCGAGTGGAAGTTCACAGTGGCCTTCGGCTGGGTGATACCTGCACCACCCGAGTTCTGGCTGCTCAGATCGAGCACACGGACAGGTATATCCTGACCGACTTGGATATTTGCCTCGCGGTTGTCCACCGTTACAATGCTGGGTTCCGCCTGTAAGTCGGCGAGGCGGATTTCCTGGAGAGCATCCAGGAAGCTTGTGAGTGAGAAATGCCCGACCGCAGCTGAATAGACGAGCTGCAACGCAGGTGACGCTATGCGATTATTGGCATTGGCAATTCCAGAAAGGGTGTTTCCACCAAGCTCGATACGGTTGCCCGTAATTGGCGATCCACCGCCGAGCCCGACCGGCACTCCAGCCGCATTAGTGATCGGCTTGAGCGTCGTTGGATCGATTCGCTGCGCCAACGTACTGAAGAACTGATTCTGCGTTCCAAGATCGTATGAAAGTCCGAGATCTTCTATGTTGGTACGATCAACGAAGACTATCTTCGCTTTGATCGATACCTGCGGAGTGCGCACATCCAAGTCGTGGACATAGTTCATGATTCCCGCCATACGTGACGGCGTTTCCGTTACGATGAGCGTGTTGGTTCCAGGATTCGACGCGACAGCACCCCGAGTTATGCAAGTCTGATTGCCAAAACTGGTTGCCGCGCCGCTACCACTACCACTACCGCCGCCACCTGCTGCACTCGCCGGTCCGCCCGTAACGCAGTCCTTTGCAAGTAGTTTCGTTACGACCGGAACAAGCGAGTCTGCCTTGGCGTAGTTGATCGGAATCAACTGAGTGACCAGCGGCTCGAACGCCTGACGGGATTGTACGTTCGCGTAACTGTCTACCGTAATGATCCCTGATACCGGATCCTCAGTCGCGGCCAGTCCCTGACCCTGCAGAATGGCTCGGAGTGCAACATCCCACGGCTGATTTCTGATCTCGGCCGTTACAGTGCCGTTAACATCACGGCCCGTGACGATTGTCCGACCAGCGAAAGTTGCGAAGGCCGCGATCACGTCGCGGATATCGGCGTCCTGGTAGGTAACCGTAATCCGCGGTTGTGTCGACGGCTGCGCGCTCTGGAGATAAGCCGGTTGACTAACGAGCGTCATGCTCGATCGTGGCGCGGCCGGTGCATTGAACGCACCGGCGTCCGGCGCGGCTTGATCCCGCGCATCGTTTGCGTCGCGGCCGGTAAGACCGGTCCATGACGCGAAGTTGCCCGCCTCTCCGCCGACGGCGATCCTGACTTCGTTCGAATTGTGCCTTACTATATATGGATGCTCCCGATCGAGCTGCAGAACAACTCGCACAACGGTCGCTGAAAATTGCGAAACTTGTATATCAGTAATGCCGCCGCGCGCGATGCGGTCGTATGCCGACGGGGTCCCGGCGAGCGAAGCGCCCTTGATATCGACAACAACGCGGTACGGCGCGTCGAGCGTGAAGTCCTGAAGCGTGACCGGAGATTCCACCCCTATCACGACGTCAGCATGCCCGGAGGTCGGAACCACGCTCACGCCGGTCACCGTTGGCGTCGCCATCGTTGGCGTGCAACCAGCAAAACAGGTAGCCAGCGATGTTGGCCGTAGTGGTGCGAGCGAATAGCTCGGCGCGATTGCAATCGCGGCGAGGGTGATCAGGGGCAACTTCATGGTGTCCTCTTTATTGTGGTATCACCGATCGCAAGCGATTCCTGGCGGCTGAAGCCGAACTCCTCGAGAGTGAACGTCACGACCTTGGGATCAATCCGGACAACGCGCATCCGGCCTAGCGGCGTGCCGACCTTCACCCGGTACTGCTCCTTCGTTCCGAGATCCCGGAGCACCGCAACGGAGTTGCGACCTTCCGGGTCATATGCAATCGTCGTGAGACGAAGATCCGAAATGGTGGGGCGGATCTCACTGCTCTTGACCAGAGAAACAAACGGGTCTCGACGTCCCGCCGCATCATATCTGAACACTTCGCGACTGAACGTGACGGTGTTGGCCGAGTCGACTGTAGCAGCAGGAGCGGCCTTACGAGTTGCCTGTGCGCCCGCATCTCCGTTCAATAGCAGCAACAGTGCAATCGCAGTCAGCATCATGGCTGCGATAGCAAGCGGATGGTTGAACGCGCGAGCGCGTTTTCCGGTTGTCATTTGGTCTCCGGTCCCAATGTGAGTGGCGTCGTCCGCGCTACGTACGTCTGGAGTTGAAAACTCGCGTCGAGCAACGACTCACCTGGTTTCTGATTCGTTTGCGTTTTGGTCCCCGTGTGAAGCTTGAGATCCAAGCCAACAGGCGCCATGATTCGCGGCAGCGAGCCAACATTCGCCAGGAACTCAGCGAGTTCGTGATAGCCGCCAATTACTGACACCTTGTAGCGATATGTGTCAAACTGCTCACCCTGGATCACCGGCACCGGCTCTACGGACGCAAGGTCCAACCCAACGCGACGTGCGGCAGTGGAAACGTTCTCGAGTAAGGACGGTACCTCGTTGGACGTCGGGACGAGCTCGCGCATCATGTCCAGATTCTTCTGGAACTCGGCTGCTTCGTTCTGTAGTTGCTGAACCGTGCCGCGAGCGATCGCAACGCGCGCCATTCGGTTGTTCGTTTCAACCGTATCGGCGTGGGCATTCATTGCCCCTATCGTGGCCTGCTGCGGAGAGAAGCGAAAATACCAGAATGCGCCGGCAAGAAGGAGCGCCACCGTCCCGACGAGGACGAGGTTCTTCTCGCGTTGGGTCAAATTTGCACCGATTGGCATGCTAGTGCACCGCTATTGAAAGTGGAACAGTCTGTAGCAGGCGTACTGGAACAACTTCAGACTGCGCCTCGAGCTGAAACTCTGTCACTTCCTTACCGTCGGCGACAACGAGGTCGGACCGGGTAAGCTGAACGTTCCTGATGAACGGCGAGGCTTCCAGTGACTTCATGAATTGTGTGAGTGCTTGCACGTCGACCGTCTGACCGATTATTCGGAAATTCGTCGTGGTCGCAACGCCATTGAACAACGAGTCAGCATGCGCTTTCCGCTGTGCCGGCGTCAGCTTGGCAGGTATTCTTGTAGCCGCGGGTTTGGATCCCGCGGCGGCCGTATCCTGATGCTGTGCTGCGGTGGAAGCGATCGGGCTCGTCTGAGACACTGACGTGAGCCAGGTGTATTGAGGGACGGCGAGGTTGATTGCTTCCAGCAGATGTGGCCAGGTATATCTGGTGTCGTCAATCGATTTTATGATTGCGACCTGCTGGTATACAGAATCACGGGCGCTCTCAGCGTGTTCGCGCGCGGTTAGGACCGCCGCAAACCGAGCCGAATCCGCTGCGGCCGCTGACTCGCGGCCGATTGCTGCTGACTCCTGCTTCGTCTGGTACGCGTACATGCCAGCGATCGAGCCAAGCCCGATGATTGTTGCGAGCACGGCGTAGACGAGACTCTTGTTCTTGAAGTTGGCGCCGATGTTCGCGAGCGCGGCACCGGGTGCGAAATGGAGTGCGCGGCTGGTTGTACGCTTCGCGCCTGGAAGTAGGTTGATCTCGATCATGACGCTTTCCGAAGGCCTAGTCCGACAGGTAGCATAAGGAGCGGCGCAATTTCGTCTACCGTAAAGCCTGAGAGCGCGCCGTCACGAACATGAAGATTCGCCAGCGGATTGGCGTATTCTACTTTGAGACGAAGTCGCTGGCCGAGGATGTCTGCCAGGCCTGGGACCCGCGAACCGCCGCCACAGAGGTATATCGCGCGGACCTGTGGGGCGCCTCGCGCGGAAGCTGCGAGAAACGCGGCTGCGCGCTCGACACCCACAGCCATCTCCTCACCACGAGCTTCCAAGACAGCATCGAGTTGGGGGTTGCGATCGTAGCCGCGTACCATGCGCTCCGCATCGTCCGCACTCAGTCCATGATGGCGCTGCAGGTCTTCCTGAAATCGACGTGTGCCGACTGCGAGATCACGCGTAAGGATCGGAACGCCGTTATCCAGCACGTTCACATTTGTAATTTCGTTGCCTACGTTTATAAGTGCGACGGCACCGCGCATCGCTTCCGGGTGGTTCAGCTCGAATGCATTGTGGAGCGCGAATGCGTCGACATCAACCAGACGCGGCTGCAAGCCGGCTTCACTCAGTATTCGAAGTTTTGCGTCGACCAGTTCGCGCTTTGCGGCAACCAGCAGCACGCTCATCTCCTCTGGCGTCGAACCGTCCTCATCTTCGAGCACCTGGAAGTCAAGCTCAACCGATTCAACATCGGGTACGTGCTGTTCAGCTTCCCAGCGCATCAGTTCCCGAGCCTGTTGTTCCTTTACGCGTTCCGTTTGGATGCGCTTGATGATCACATCGCGACCACCAACAGCGGTGACGACGTCGGTCCCTTTAGCGCCTGCACGTTCCATTGCTTCCTGGATCGCGTCAGAAACGAGTCGCGGGTCCATCACCTCGCCCTCAACGATTGCGTCGGGAAGAAGTGGCGACACAGCAACCTTCACCAGCTCTGGCATGCCGCGGGCGTGGTCCATGACCACGACTTTGATCAGCCCAGAGCCAATGTCGAGTCCAACTGTAGTCTTGTTGCGGCCGAAAAGGGACATGCGACTCCATCGTGAGTTCGGACGGTAAGTCCGTTACGTAACTCTTATCGAGGTCAATACGACTGGTTGGCCTAAAAGGTCACGTTTCAGAACAGTTCAGCCCAGCCACGCTCTGGCACCAGGCGAAGCAACAGGTCAGCGGAATCACCCGGGATGAACGCACTCAGCCCAACCCGGTGACGGGCGACAGCCGCAGACCAACGGATCGTCGCAATCGCGACAATCCATACATTTGAATTATCGACCTTATCTACCGTTGCGATTAGCGTCAGATCTCCAATTGTCCGGTTTGTCCCGCTAAACCGACCGATTGGAGCGCTCCGCAACGCGGCAGACCGGAGCCCATGAAGCGTAGTCCACGCCTCGGTTTCAGCAGCCACGAGCGCGCGCCGCTGGAGCGTTTCGGTTTCTGCCGAGCCTGCGTTTGCCAACGAGCCGTTTAGCGCTACGATCATCAACGCACTTCCAACCGCCATGAGTAGCACCACTATTACCAACGCGAAGCCCCGCCTCGGATGAGCGTAATTCACCAGCGATTCCTCAGTGAGACAGTCGAATTCAAAGAGTCGTGCAGCATCGCCGCTGACATTCCTGGCAATTGAACCGGTGTCGCGAAAGCGGCACGGGGAACCAGTTGGATACGTGCGATGTCGGTGAAGGCGCCCGACGTCGAAACGGGCGCCCCGGCGCTGGTGACGTAGCGAAACGAAAACGGAAAGCCGGAGCCACTCTCGTACGGCCCGCTCAACGGCTGAATCGACGCACACACGCCGGGGCAGCGACGGTACCCGAGATACCATTTTCTATCTCCGCCGCGATACACGCTGTACCTCACCCGGCGGACAAGCCGAACAGGCGCGCCACGAGGCGAACGCAAAGTCACATTCGGCGCGACAAGCACCTCCAACGCGCGCGCGGTGCCCAAGACATCGCCAGGGAGTAGCAGTCCGGCTGACGCCGGACAGGCACTGGCAGTTGCAACCCTCGCGACAGCCTGCACAGATGCTCGCTGCCATCCCGATATTCCAGAAGCGGTGGTATCCTCGAACACCAGCACGTCGTCTCCCGGTTCAGGCTCCGCCACCCACGAAGAGAGTACCCGACCACTCGGGAGCGAGTCTGGCGGAAGGATCAGCGTGTTCGGAGTTGGTGTCGCACAAAGGGTAGACGTTCCGATCGCCGAGTAAAACTGGACGGCGGTATCCGACTCAATGGAAAGACTGTCGCCACGCGGCGAGATTCCGCGCAAGTCGGCAGCGAGTATGTCAGCACCGTCGCGAAGTCGCCCATTAAGATCTAGCGCCGCCGAAATCGCGTTTACCGAGCGGAGGTGGCGCACAATATGAGACACGGCGAGAGTAGTCACCGAGGACATCAGCACAATCCCGACGATCAGTTCGACGAGAGTGGCTCCGCGACGTGAATTCGCGGAAGTCATCGGCATCGACTCACCGCGTCGTAATGCTCGCTGCGGGCGCCGAGCTTACGCGGATATGCGGTTGTTTGAACGATGCGCAGCAGATAGTCGGCGGTCGTGGAAGTCGAGCTGACTACAACACCGTTCAGAGAATCTATCATCAGCCCGGCGGTGCAACCGTTCGCAAATGCGGCTTCCCTCTGAATCTCAGCATGTCTCGCAGCGATGTCTTCTCGCGTTGCGTCGGCGAAGCGTCGCACTACAAGTGTCAGCGATCCTTCGAGGGCCAGGAAGACGACTGTGAAGATCAGAAGCGCAATCAACGCCTCCGTGAGAATGAAGCCTCGACGGAGTTGCGTGGTCGCTGGTGAGAAAATGGCAGCCATGTCAACATGGTAGCGGCACCGCACCCTGGACAGCGGCGCCGTAACGCAACGGCAGGTTCATTTAACTGCAGGGCCGAGTCACAGGTCATGCAAAAAGGAACGGCGACCCGCTGGTCGCCGTTCCTTTTTCAATACGACCCGGGTCAAACCCGGGTGCTGGTCAGGCGGTTAGTACCCTGCTGGGCAGGCCGGGACGCCTTCTGCAACGGCCGGAGCTACTGGCGCCATGTTGTAGAA
>JBDTAZ010000160.1:0-22173 GCA_039924325.1 Gemmatimonadaceae bacterium | reverse complement strand
TTGACAGTCACACCTTGCCACAGCCCTGTGTCCACCAGCCGTTGCTGAAAGCGCGATCGCGGATCGTTGAGCAGATCCGAAAACACGTCCGCCGCGTAGGTTGACTTGGGATCCTTCCCGACACTGGGGCCTTGCCATTCAAGCAACACGGTAACGGCATTGACTGGCGCGTCTACCACAACAGCATCGCTCTTCGTGATAGGCGGAATTTCCGGTATTGGATCGGTGGCAAACGGGTCGGGCCCACGGGCCCAACTGCCCAGCTGCTTCTCTGCAATTGCGAAGATGCTGTCAGGCTTTACGTCTCCAGCAACTATCAGGACTGAGTTGTTGGGGATGTAATACTTGTGCTGTATGTAGCGCATCTTCTCAGGTGTGGTCGTTGCGACCACCTGACGATCTCCGATAACATTCTTCCTGGAGTAGTTGCCAGGATACAACTTCATGTCCACCTGTCGCTGCAGTTGGAAAAAGGGGCTCGATTCGTTTCGATCGTATTCTCCAATGACCACCTGTCGTTCCACTGCAAGCTCACTCTCGAGAAAGAGCGGCGCCTTGAGCGCGGGCGTGAGCCACTGTATTGCACCTCGCACCGAATCAGCCGGAACCGTGAGATAATAGCTTACGGTCTCTTCCTGAGTCGTTCCGTTGAATACCGCTCCCAGTTGCGAAGCGCGATCCAGATACATGTCGCTTTCCGGATACTCGGCGTTTGCGCGGAAGAACATGTGCTCGTACATGTGCGCCAAACCAGCGTATTCCGGGCTTTGCGTAAAGGAGCCGTTGCGAACGTTGATCTCCACAGTTGCAAGCGGAACTCCGTGATTCTCCACAACAATGACTTCGAGCCCGTTGGACAGTACGCGTCGCTGTATGATCTTGTCCAGGGCAGCACGTTGCGCAACCAGAGACACTGGTAGCAGAAATGCGGCGGTCACGAACACCAGCCGGGTTTGGCGAATTACAGCTGCTTTCATCTTCCTCACTTGCGCGGAAACATCTCGTCTCGGGTGGCGAGCTCATATGCGGTCGCGGCGACAACAACTGCTGCCTGCTTGAGATCGTCAAGCACCAGGTGATCGTACACATCATTCGAGGAATGGTGCGTCCGCAGGCCGTATTCGATTGGATCCTGAATGAAATTGAATCCTGGAATCCCCGCGTCGTCGAAGGAGACGTGATCCGTGCTCCCCGTGTTGCCGTGACGTACTGCCACGACACCCAGATCCTTGAACGGCCAGAGAATCTGTTCGAAGATTGGCACTGCCTTCTCGTTCGACTGGTCCCAGATGCCGCGAATCTTGCCCGTGCCATTGTCCAGATTCAGATATGCCGAAATTTTGGAGACCATTTCCGGATGCTTCCTGATCCATCCCCTGGAACCATAAATACCCTCCTCCTCCCCGCTCCATAGCGCGATACGGATTGTTCGGCGTGGCTGGAGGTTTAGCGTTTTCAGGATCCGCATCGCCTCCATCATCACAATCGATCCAGCCGCATTGTCCGTTGCACCATTGCCGAAGTGCCACGAATCCAGGTGCGCTCCGATCATTACGTATTCGTCTTGTTTGTCTGTGCCTCGAATGTCGCCAATGGTGTTGTAAGCGTCGAGATCGCTGGTAAGGAACCGATTCTGAACATCTAGCTGGACCTTTACTGGCACTCCGCTAGTGACGTTACGGTACATCTCGTTGTATTGCTCCTGCGCGATTATTACAGTAGGAACCGGTATCTGGACGTCTGGATTTGTTGCTGCCCAGTCACCTCCACCCCGAATGGTGCCGTAAGGGCTACCAGACCCGGAGATCACGCCCGCTACGCCCGCGGCGAGCACGAGCGAGTCACGATGTGCCTGCTGCTTCTGGACCTTTACAATCAGGGTATCCCAACCGACCCGCCCACCAGCTCGCTGATGAATGGGAGCAAATAGTGAGTCCAGCGGAGTGCGCCGCAGATATTCGTTGAACTCGGGCGGTGTCGTGCTGGGAGGCGCCACGAGCACGAACGCTCCACGCAGTTTGGTCCCGTACTTTGCGATGCTGTCAATTCCGCCTTCTACGATCATGACTGGCGCCGTTACGCTTCCCTTGGTACTACCAGTCCACGCACTTGGCTGCCCCGGCATTACCTGACTGTATGGTGTGAGAACACGACCTTCGTAGCTGACGTTTTCCCAGCCACGCCCGAACCGCCCCCACGGCTCGATCGCCACGCCACTCAACCCCCACGAACGCAGCATGTCGGCCGTCCAGGCGTTCGCTGTCTTCATTCCCGGCGAACCGGTTAGCCTCGGACCAATTACATCCGTTAGATGGTGCGCGAGCTCCGGGATCTGCGAATGATTCAAACCCTCGTCGCGAATTCTCGCCATGGCAGATAGGTCCACTTTCTCCTGCGCTATCTGCCCGCGGAGCGGTACAGAAAGCGCCAGGGTAGCGATCAGTGGAAGCGCAACCAGTGCTCTTGTGCGCTGTTTGAGTAGAGTGGCTCTGGAAGTTCTCATTGCAGTGTCAGGGCTGTTGGGGAGCCAACTGGAGTGAGTCCGGCATACCGTATATTTGATGGATTATGCACCCTCTCCATACGGTAGGGCCAAACGTGTTGACGCGAACGGCGTGAGATCGATGGAAAAATACGCGTATGACCAACTTGCGTCCGAACTCGCGTCGGAACTCGATCCGTCTCGGTTGACTCGCGACGAGCCTATCGCCCCTTACACAACCTTCCGAATCGGTGGGCCGGCAGATCTTTTCTATTCTGCCACTTCCGCTGACGATCTTGCGGACGCGATAGCCGCCGCAAGACGTCTCGAAATCCCGTTCTTCGTACTCGGGCTGGGCGCGAATATTTTGGTGGGCGATCTCGGTTTTCGCGGCCTGGTCATCCGTAATCACGCAAACCATTTCAAATTTCACGAAGACGGGCGGCTCCGCGCAGAGAGCGGCGTTGTCATGTCCGATTTGATTCCGCAAGCAGTTGAGCACGGACTGTCGGGACTTGAACATTACGTTGGAATACCGAGCACCGTTGGCGGCGCCGTCTGGCAAAACCTTCATTTCCTGAGCCCCGCGCCGCAGCGCGAGCGTACAGTTTTCATCGCTGAAGTGGTTGACACATGCGAGATTCTGAGCGAGTCCGGTGACCGGAAAACGGTGGATAGAAATTATCTGAAATTTGGATACGACGACTCGATCTTTCATCACCACGCTGACTATGCACTCGCAGTAACATTCCACTTAACTCCGGGTAATGCTGCTGACATGCACCGGATTATTCAGGAGAATCTGAGCTGGCGCGGTGCCAGACATCCGTGGCTTCAGTTTCATCCATCTGCCGGCTCGATCTTCAGAAAGATCGAGGGAGTAGGAGCTGGTCGGCTCATCGATCAGCTTGGCATGAAGGGGTTCCGCATCGGAGACGCCCAGATCTCACACATTCACGCCAACATCATGGTGAATCTGGGCGGCGCTACAGCGCGCGATGTACGCGAACTCATCGGTTTGGCCCAGCAGCGGGTGAAGAGTGAACTGGGCTACGAACTGACGCCGGAAATTGCCTTTGTCGGAGAGTTCTGATGGAAAACATGGATATGGATAGCCAGGAAAGCGACAACGATAGCGACAACGATATTGTTGTGATCCGCACCTTCGGCGACGCAATATCAGCGCACATCGCACAGGCGGCACTCGAGGCCAACGAGATCAGATCGATCATCATCGGAGATGACGCCGGCGGCGCCTACCCTGCGCTCACTTTCTCCAACGGTGTGCGCCTGGCAGTGCAGCACATCGACGCCGTACGGGCACTCAGACTACTCGACGAGAAGCCGGACTAGACGATGTCTGCCAGCATCGGACCAACCGCGGAGGAGCAATGATTCGCAAACTCAAATCCGGCGAATACCGGCTATACTCCAAAAAGCTTGATCCGAAGACTGGAAAACGACGAAATCTCGGGACATTCAACACTCGCACTGCAGCCGAAAAGCATGAACGTGATGTCCAGTATTTCAAGCGCCATTAACTTCTCGAACGACCGTTCTGAGAGGTGAGAACGACTGACGAGCCGCACGGCGTTTCCGGCGCCGGCGAGGACGCGGTCACGCTCGTACACAGCTCGGGCGCAACTGCCAGGATCACACGCCACGGCGCCCACGTCGTGAGCTGGGTAGATCCCTCTGGGCAGGAACGATTGTATCTGAGCTCGCGGGCGCGCTACGGACCAGGCGAAGCGATTCGGGGCGGCATACCGGTAATCTTTCCCCAGTTTGCCACCGGCCCTCTTCCAAAACACGGGTTCCTGCGCACTCGCCGGTGGTCTCTAGTAGCGAACCTCGGTGACCGCGCCACATTCCGCATAACAGACGATGAAGAGACCCGCGCACTTTGGCCGCACCGCTACAGCGCCGAGCTCTCCGTAGAGCTCGCGGAGATGCTCACCGTCTCGCTCCTGATCAGAAACTCGGGCGACTCGATTTTCTCCTTCACCGCGGCTCTACATAACTATTTCGCAGTAACCGACGTCCAACAAGCAGCGGTTGAAGGGTTGTCTGGCCTTGTATACGTTGATAAGGTGGCGGGCGGCACGCGTTGCGTTGAAGAAGATGCAGAGCTTCAGATCCGCGGCGAGACTGATCGGATCTATCTGGCCGGTCCTCGCCAGGTCGCCATATCCTCTGCACTGGGCTCAAGCTCCACTGTCATTGGTGCAGACGGCTTCGGCGACTGGGTCGTATGGAATCCATGGCGGGAACTTTCCTCGTCTCTGGCCGATATGGAGCCTGACGACTACATGGAAATGTTGTGTGTTGAAGCGGCACGGATATCCGATCCAGTCATATTAACTCCGGGCGCCACCTGGATTGGAACGGAAGTTATTGGCGCAACCTGAACTAGCCTGCTCGGCTGGGGTGTGCAGCATTATGGTCATGCATTCGACTAGGACCGACGCTACAGTTTTGATCATTGATGACGAACCCGAAATTCGTCACGTCGTTCGCTCCGCGCTCCGCTCGACGGTGGCTCGAGTGCTTGATGCGTCTGATGGCCGCTCCGGTCTCGACGCCGTGAGGACACAGACGCCCGATCTAATCGTTTTGGACCTCGGACTTCCAGATCAGTCTGGCCTGGATCTCTGCCGCGCGATCAGGGCATACTCGCTGGCCCCAATCGTCGTTCTTACAGCAAGACATATCGAATCCGATAAGGTTGCGCTCCTGAACGCAGGCGCCGACGACTACGTAACCAAACCATTCAGTACATCCGAATTCGCCGCGCGCGTTGCCGCCCAGATCCGCCGAGCGAGAACCGCACGCCCCGGAACTTCTGGAGTCGTCGAAGCGGACGGCGTTTCGATCGACTTCACTTCGCGACATGCGACTCGTGATGGCAACCCGATCCGACTTACTCCCATCGAATGGGCTATTCTGCGCGCACTCACCGCAGATCCCGGCCGCGTCTACACACATCAGCAGCTCTTTGACGCCGTATGGGCGAGAGAATTCGGCGACGCCCGGCAATACCTCCGCGTTCACATTACCAATCTTCGGCGCAAGGTTGAGCGCGACCCCACACACCCGCACGTTATCATAACGGAACCAGGAGTCGGCTACCGATTCGGCATACCAATGGCGCAGGAATCGGCTTAAGGCCTCGCGTGCAACGTATGGCGCAGCTTCGTTCGAACGCGGCGAAGTCCGTCGCCTTGTGGTACGGGTTGCTCATACTCGCTACGGTTGTAATGCATGTCGCGAGAGAGAATCAACAGAGCCAGGCTCACGTCGTCCTCGTCTACCTGTTGATTGTACTAGGTGGCAGCGTGAGTGGCGGACGCCCACTCGGATTCACTCTCGCAGCCGCAGCGACAATACTCGTGTCGTACTATTTCCAGTATCCGTTCGACGAATTCTCGTTGTCAAAACCAGTTGATGCAATAGTACTATCCGCATTCCTGGCGACTGCCGCAACAACGACGTACCTGCTGGTTCGCGCGCAGGAGGAAGCCGCGCAGGCACGCGCGCGCGCCGAGGAAATTCAGCGCCTCTCAGCTGTGGCCAGCCATGCTGCCGCACTAAGAGAGGCGGCTCGCTTCAAGGATATTCTTCTGGCATCGGTATCACACGACCTTCGCACCCCATTGACAAGCATCAAGGCGCTCGCACAGGACGCGGCCGATTCCGGGGACGCGAACTCGGTGATCATTGTTGCGCAGACCGAACGACTCAGCAAGATGGTGGCGCATCTTCTGGATATGTCCCGCGTGAATGCGGGCGCGTCACCCATGTCGATCGAAGTAAATACGGTCGAGGACCTTGCTGGTGCAGTCGTCTCGGAAATGACGGGTACGAATGGCGCGGACCGTATTCGTGTTACAATCGACTATACTGTCCCCGCGCTGGTAGGGATGTTCGACTTCGTTGAGACCATCAGAATCCTCACCAATCTGGTTGATAATGCACTGCTTTATTCGCCAGAATCGGAGCCGGTCGAGCTGTCGGCCTCACGCGTCGGCGACTGGCTGCGGCTGAACGTCGCGGATCGGGGACCAGGGGTGCCCGCATGCGACGTCGAACGTATCTTCGAGCCATTCTACCGTCACGCATCAACGTCGGCTTCTGCCCACGGCACCGGGCTCGGCCTCGCAATTGCTCGATCACTCGCCGAGGCACAGGCCGGCACAATCGAATACTCGCCCAGAGATGGCGGTGGCAGCGTATTCACGATCAGGCTCCCCGCAGTCCAAGATACGGAGTTCGAGTTGGGCGACTGACCAACAATTGCGTTTGCGAAGTGTTTATCCTTCATGTTGATCTTTTCAACCCACACAATATTCAGACATGGACCACTCAGCAGCCTTTATTGGCTTGATTGACTCGGTGCACTCCAAAGTCCGCGACGTGACCGTAGAGCAGACTCGCGACAGACTCCGCGAAAATCCTTCTCTGCAACTGGTAGACGTCCGCGAGGACAACGAGTGGGCGGCCGGCCACGTAGCGGGGGCATCACACCTTGGAAAGGGCGTCATTGAACGCGACATCGAGGGCAAAATTCCGGACAAGAACGCGGAAATCATACTCTACTGTGGTGGGGGTTTCCGGTCCGTGCTCGCAGCTGATGCGATTCAAAAGATGGGCTACACGAACGTCGCTTCAATGGCTGGTGGATGGCGCGGATGGAAGGCGGCAGGAGCACCAGTCGAGTGATCCTGACCACTTTGATCGCCGTTGTGTCCCTGGGCGCCGCTCCTGCAACACCAACACCAACGACAGCGCCAACAACTTCAACAACTGCACCAACGCCGTTTCAGGCTACCGCTACCGATTCTGTACCGCACAAGAAGGCCGTACGTAAGAAAGCCGCGTCCTCTCGCGCGCGCGCCGTGAGCGATACCACACCGTCCCGGAAGACGCCGCCGTCACCGGCCTTCACAATTACGCCGCTTCCGAATTCTCTGCTTCCAAATAATCGGATCGTTGTCTACTACGGAAATCCGCTTTCCAAGAAGATGGGCGTGCTTGGTGAATATCCGCAGGCAACAATGATTGCGAAGCTGCAGGACGAGGTGCGCAAATTTCAGCTCGCTGATCCTTCGACCCCTGTAAAGCCAGGTTTCCATCTCATCGTATCTGTCGCACAGGGTGCCCCCGGGAAGAATGGACTTTACCGGCTGCGTATGACCGACTCCCTGATCACCTACTGGTGCAACCTGGCAGAGAGCAAGGGATACCTGATCTTCCTAGACGTGCAGATTGGAAAGAGTACCGTGCAGGCGGAGCTCAAGCCTCTCATACCGTACCTCAAGCGACCGTACGTCCATCTTGCGCTGGATCCGGAGTTCTCGATGCACCACGCATCAGAGGGCTATCTGCCCGGAAAGAAAGTCGGTGTCATGGATGCAGCTGAAATCAACTACGCTATCAAGACCCTGGCGGACATTGTCAAGGAAAATCACCTTCCGCCCAAGGTGCTCGTAGTCCACAGATATACGCAGAAGATGGTCACCAATTATCGCGAGATCCATCCTGTAGCTGAAGTCCAGTTCGTCATGAATATGGATGGATTCGGCGACCCGCAGCTAAAACGGGATTCGTACAGCGCGTATGAACGAATGCAGCCTGTGCAGTTCGATGGTTTCAAGTTGTTCTACAAGAATGACAGGCCGATGCTCACGCGCGAAGAGGTTGTGAAGCTGAAACCGTCACCACTGTTCATCACATTTCAGTAGGCTGTCTCGAACTATTGATCGAACCGTTGCTCAATCAGGGACGCCCAACGAGGCGTCCCTTTTTTTCGTACCATTCTATCGTCCAGTGTTAAACCGCGAGTCTCAGCTCGCCTTCTGAACATCGCTCACCGAGGCCCAATGACCAGCAGACGTGACTTCCTCAGGACCACCGCGCTCGGTGCGGTGGCTGTCGCAGGTACCGCAGCTACTGCACATGCCGCGCGTGCAGAATCCTTGCTCCGAAAAAGCAATGGTGATTCTGGTGATCCAATGGCCAACGAGTTGGCGTTGGCCGCAATCCAGGCCGCAAAGGATGCCGGCGCTTCCTATTCCGACGCACGCGTTGGCATGTACCGCCGTCAATTCATAGCAGCTCGAGAGCACCAGATAACCGGAGTCAGTGATTCCGAGTCATTTGGCATTGGAGTTCGCGCAGTCGTAAATGGCGCGTGGGGATTCGCAGCAACACGCGACGTTTCACGCGCTGGCGCTATAAGGGTTGCGAAGGAGGCCGTACTGGTGGCGCGCGCAGCACGTTCCGTTCAGCGCACTCCCGTTATTCTCGCACCAACGCCCGCGGTTACCGGGACGTGGCGTACCCCTGTTCAGCAGGATCCCATCGACATTGCAATCGAGGATAAGGTTGCGCTGCTGCTCGCTGCCAACGAGGCAGCGCTCAAAGTCCCCGGCGTCCGCTTTGCGAATTCCGGGCTTGCACTGCTGAGAGAAGAAAAAACTCTCGCTACCACTGACGGAACGCTTGTCACGCAGACGTTCATACGTGTTGGGCCATCGTTCAC
The DNA here is from genome assembly GCA_039924325.1 of Gemmatimonadaceae bacterium. GTDB lineage: Bacteria > Gemmatimonadota > Gemmatimonadetes > Gemmatimonadales > Gemmatimonadaceae > Fen-1247. Next base: position 13,150 of record JBDTAZ010000160.1, on the reverse strand, counting down.
TGTCACCGCGATCGGTGACGGCGATTTCCAGTCATACACCGAGGAGCTCGCGCCGCGTGGCTCAGGCTGGGAGTACGTGACTTCCCTCGACATGCCGGGCAACGCGCCCAAGTGGGCAGCACTCGCCGCGGAGAAACTCACCGCACGTTCTGTAGAAGTTGGTCGCTACGATCTTATTCTTGATCCGACCAACCTCTGGTTGACAATTCACGAATCAGTCGGACACCCGACCGAGCTGGATCGCGCACGCGGTTACGAAGCGAACTACGCCGGAACCAGTTTCGTTGCACCGCCAGAAAAGATGATGGGCAAACTGAAGTACGGCTCGCGACTGATGAACATTCAGGCCGATCGAGTGCAGAAGGATTCTCTCAGCCTATGCGCGTGGGACGATGAAGGCGTTGCGGCGGAATCCTGGATGCTTATCAAGGATGGCGTCTTCCACGACTATCAGACTGTACGTGATCAGGCACCGGCGATCGCATCACTCAATGGCGTCAACCACTCACACGGCTGCTCTTTCGCTGATTCGTGGGATAGCGTGCAGTTTCAGCGCATGCCAAATGTTTCACTCCTGCCGGGTGAACACGACTCGACCATCGATGACATAATCGCTGACACCGACCGTGGCATCGTCATCAAAAATCGCGGCTCGTGGTCAATCGACCAGCCACGCTACAACTTCCAGTTTTCCGGCCAGGTTTTTTACGAAGTCAGGAAGGGCAAGATCACGGGAATGTTGAAAGATGTTGCGTATCAGGCGCGAACCCCGGATTTCTGGGGCTCCATGGACATGATCGGCGGTAAGCGATCCTATTGGCTCGGCGGAACTTTCTCCGATGGCAAGGGACAGCCCGGACAATCAAGCTCCGTCAGCCACGGCTGCGTCCCAGCAAGATTCCGTCAGGTGAACATCATCAACACTGCGAGGAGCGTCTGATGCCGGATACTCTGATGAATCGCGAAACCATGCAGGCCCTCGCGAAACGAGTGCTTGCGATGAGCACTGCTGACGAAACTCGAGTCAACGTCACCAGCGATGCAAGCGGCAACACACGATTTGCTGCCGGCGACATAACAACGAGCGGCGATACCGATAACACGGTGATCTCGATTACGAGCACGGTGGACGGCCGCAGAGCGTCGACCACTACCAACTTGATCGACGACGCATCGCTCAAGCGCGCAGTAGATACAGCGCTTCAACTTGCGAAGCTCTCTCCCAAGGATCCCGAGCTCGTCCCGGAATTGGGCCCACAACAATACCAGGATGTGCGCGCAAGCAACAGCGACGTGTCCAGCCTCAATGCGACTGCACGCGCACGCGCTGTAGAACAACTAATTACTGCTACTCGAAGCCCGGGCGGCGCAATGCCGATCGATCCGGCATCTCTGTTCGTAGCTGGCTTTCTCGAGGCGAGTGGCTCAGCGAACGGGGTCGCGACATCCAAGGGTCTATTCGCTTATCACGCCAGTACTGATGTGTCGCTCTCCTGCACGGCGCGGACGCCCGACGGCACCGGATCGGGATACGCGTCATCAGGCGGACGATCCTGGACGTCGATCGACCCGAGCGCCCTCGGCAGACGCGCTGCACAAAAAGCGCTCGCATCGCGAAATCCCGTAGCGATTGAGCCCGGTCGCTACACGGTTATTCTAGAACCTCGCGCCGTCGCCGATTTCATTCCCGGATTGGTCGGCTCACTCAATGCTCGTTCTGCCGACGAAGGTCGCAGTGCGTTTTCCAAGAAAGGCGGCGGTACCAAGATCGGAGAAAAGATCGTTGATGAGCGCGTGACGCTCCTTTCCGATCCATTCGATCCGGACCTCCTCGGCCAGCCTTTTGACCCTGATGGCTTACCGCTGAAGCGCGTCGTCTGGATTGAGAATGGCGTTCTCAAGAACCTCGCGTACTCGCGGTACTGGGCGCAGAAACAAGGTGTTGAGCCTACTGGCGGCGGCGGTGGTGGATTCGGACGCAATCCCGCTGGACTCAAGCTGACCGGTGGCACCAAGTCGGTCGATCAGCTGATTGCGGAAACCCAACGTGGCGTGCTCGTCACCCACTTCTTCTACATTCGCTCACTCGATCAACGAACCGTATTACTGACCGGATTGACCCGCGATGGTACGTTCCTGATCGAGAACGGCAAGATCAGCAAGAGCATCAAGAACTTCCGCTGGAATGACAGCCCCCTCCTGTCGCTCGCGCGGTTGGCTGATATCGGGAAGCCAGAACCAATCGAGGCAGGACTCGTTATGCCTGCTTTGAAAATCAACGACTTCACCTTCTCGTCGCTCTCGGACGCGGTGTAGCTACGCGACCGCAGAGAATCATTTCAAATGCATGGAGTAGGTGCAAGAACCATCGGGTCGCGTAAGCCACCCGATGGTTCTTTTTATTCTCCGTCGGCCTCGTTTTTTTCCGATTGAGGCCGCACCGCAAGATCCACAGCCAACCAGACAAGCCGCGAAACCGGATACAGCAGGACCGGAAACAGCAACATCGCCGCTACCAACCCATACTGCAGAAAATCCCATGGCACGCGAGGATACGTCAGGATCAGCACACCCCAGAATCCAACTGCGAAGATGACGAAACACAGCGTGATGTTCAAAAGCATCCCGCCGATGTAATAGTCGTTTTCTTCGCCGCGCTCCAGCGCGATTCCGCAAACCGGGCACTGCTCGCGCAAATGGAACCAGTCCTTCAGGACTGGCCTCCCCCCACAGTGAGGACATCGCGCAATCATGGCGCGACCCACCATTCGGGCAACGACTCGCAGCCCCGGCCAGGCGAGCCTCTCGGATTCGGGCATTCGTGTGAACTCACTCACGTTACAGGAACTATGTGAATGCTAATGAACCCTTCGGCCGACGTCGATGTGGGAATAGCCGAGCTACCGTCCTGACTGTCAGCTATCCATTTTCATAGACATGAATTCGAACCTCACACGTTGCGTTTCGGCCCTTTTCACGTTCCTCGCCGTTCCCCTCATAGTATCAGCTCAGGGCGCGTTCGTGCCGCGGTCGATCGCCGCGGATCCGGGAGAACAAAAACACCTAGTCAATATTCGCGAGCTCACCAACGGTGGCGAGAACGCAGAAGCCTATTTCAGCGCCGACAGCAAGCGCCTCATCTTCCAGAGTACGCGTGACGGCCGCACCTGCGATCAGCAATACATCATGAACGCGGATGGCTCAAACGTTCACCGCGTTTCGAACGGAAAGGGCAAGACGACCTGCGGCTACTTTATGGACGGCGATCGCCGCATCTTCTTCGCCTCGAGCCAGGCTGTTGATAGCGCATGCACGCCACGCCCTGACCCATCGAAGGGATATGTCTGGCGGCTGGACCCGTATGACATCTATACCGCCAACCCTGACGGATCCAAAACGCGCCGGCTGACCCACTACGGCGTCTACACCGCCGAGGGCGTCCTTTCACCCGACGGCAAGCATATCGTGTTCACGTCTCTCAAAGGCGGCGATCTGGACATCTACACGATGAACGTGGACGGAACCAACGTGAAGCAGATGACCCACCAGATCGGCTACGATGGCGGTCCGTGGTGGTCTCCGGACGGCAAGCAGATTGTGTACAGGGCATTTCACCCCACTAACCCCAAGGATCTCGCCGACTACAAGACGCTTCTCGCCGAGCGCCTCGTTCGTCCAAACAAGATGGATCTGTGGATGATGAACGCCGACGGGTCCAACCAACGACAAATCACTCACCTGGGTGGAGCGAGCTTCGGGCCTTCCTGGACACCGGATGGAAAGAAAATCGTATTCGCATCCAACTACCACACCGACCCAAAGCTCGGGAACTTCGATGTGTTTCTCGTAAATCCGGACGGTACGCACATCGAGCAGATAACCACCAACGCGACGTTCGACGGATTCCCGATGTTCAGCCCCGACGGGAAGAAATTTGTCTGGGCGTCGAATCGGAATACGAAGAACCCCCACGAGACAAACGTCTTTATAGCCGATTGGCGCAACTGATCCTGGCAATATTCTGAACCGGATTTTCTTGGGGTAGTCGCCTAAACTATCACTATACTGTCCGCTTGATGTCGCTTCATTGTCAGTATAATCGAATTATCTCCAGAACTTCCAACAACGCAGTTATCCGGCCGAGCTGTCAACAAGCCTTGTCCATTCCTCGAGAGCCTTGTCCAGATCTCTCCGCGCCTGATCCAGTTTCTTACCCAGGCCAACGGCCTTCGCCGTCCCTTCAGTAGTCCCGTACATCCCGGGATCCTCGAGCTGTCTGGTCAGGGTCGCCACTTTTCCTTCTAGTTCCTCAACCCGGGCTTCCGCGGCTTCAGCACTTCGCTTCACCGTGCGCTTTGCCGATCGCTCCTTCTCGAGTTCCGACTCCCGGCGACGGGTTTTCTGCTTCTCGTGAACTCTCCGGAGGCTCTCTTCTTCTTCAGCGTTGACACGGGCGGCATGGTCTCGTTCTTCGCTTACGACCTCCCACTCTGAAAAACTCCCCGGGAAATCCGTCACGCGCGTGCCATGGAGCACCCACACCCGATTGCACAGCGCCCGCAGCAGTGCGCGGTCATGGCTCACGAGAATGACGGTTCCCTCATAGCTCTCTATTGCATCCTCGATCGCCTCGATCGATTCCACGTCCAGGTGGTTCGTAGGCTCGTCGAAGATCAACAGGTTTGCTCGGGACAGCATCATCATTGCAAGCGCAACACGGGCCCGTTCGCCACCAGAGAGAGTCGCTGCAGTGCGCGAGGTCTCATCTCCAGAAAAGCCGAACCGACCGAGGTGTCCATATATCAGCCCGCGCTCCCACTGCGGTCGCATGTCGCTAATCACGTTGTAGAGAGTCTTGTCACCCGGCACCTGGGTCATGTCCTGGCGGTAATACTCGACCGTGATCGAGCCACCCAGGCGCAGATTGCCCGACGTCGGCGAGCGGTCTCCAATCAACGTCTTCAGAAATGTGGATTTCCCGGCGCCATTCGGCCCAACTATCCCGACGCGTTCCGTGCGATTCACCACGGCTGTAAGGTCGTGAATGAGTGTCCGTTCGCCAATCGCAATCGTCACATGCTCCGCGACGACGACCTGATCGCCACCGCGCTCGGCCGTTTGCAGTCTCAGCGCCATCGAGCCACCACTCTCACCCGCCGGTGGGCTCAAGCGGGCTACCCTCTCCAACCGCTTCCGTCGCCCTTTTGCCTGTTTTGAGTTCTGGCCAGCGATGTTTCGGCGAATGTAGTCTTCTTCCTCGGATATGACTCGCGACTGCTTTGAAAATGCGCGTTGAGCCGCCAGCCGTCGCTCGGTGCGTTGCCGAATGAACTCCTCATATCCACATGCATACGGCGTAGCAGAGCCGGCTTCAAAATGCAGCACGTGATCCACAACGGTGGCAAGAAAGGCGCGGTCGTGACTTATCAGCAGAACCGTCTTTGCCGTTTCGCGCAGATACGTTTCCAGCCACGCCGTGGTATCAAGGTCGAGGTGGTTGGTTGGTTCGTCCAGGAGTAGAACATCGGCCGGACTCACAAGCTGGCGTGCAAGGCCAACGCGGCCTCGCTCGCCACCGCTCAGATGTGCCAATGGCCGAGTACGCGCCTCTACGGGATCGAACCCGAGACCGTGAAGAACCGCATCGACGCGCGGCGCAAAGGTATAGCCGCCTTCTCGCTCAAACCTCTCGAGATCTCGGGAATAGCGGTCCAGATCTTTCTGCGTACAGGCTTCACCAAGCTCACCAAGTCGAGTAGCCTGATCCGCCAGTGATTGCTCAAGGGCTAGAAGTTCAGAAAACGGCCCTGCGGCGGCCTCCCAAACCGTGGACGCACCCTCGAAATCCCGGTGTTGGTCAAGTACCGATATCCCGAGCGTGGGTGACTTGGCAACGGCACCGGTTGTTGGGCGCTGCGCCCCTGTGATCAACTTGAATAGCGTCGTCTTTCCGATGCCATTCCGTCCGATGATACCCCACCGCTCTCCTTCGGCGACGGTGAAGGTAATGTCCTTAAACAGTGTGTTCGCGCCGAATTCAACGGACGCGTTCGATACGGATATTAGTGTCAACTCTGGGTCTGGCTGGAACGTGGTAACAGCGCGTAATGTAACGGAGATGCCGCCTTACCCGGCCGAGACAAACCCCTCCAACCGCATCGACCAGCTACTCGGCAGACGCGATCCAGACCTTCCAATCCGCTTCAGCTAAACCAAGGGTGACCTTCTGTCCGAACCGGACAAGCGGCTGCATCAACAGCAACGGCTCATCAGCCAGCTTGGCAAGCCAGGTATCGTCGTTCATGCGTGCGTGCTGCAGGCCAAGATCGAGATAGCGCACCGACTGTTTGTCGATCAGAGATCCGACCCCGAATTTTTGCGCGAACCTGCGCAACTCTCCCAACGACGCGGCGCGTTCGTTGAGATCCACAAAGTGAACCTTCACTCGCCGCTCGGTAAAGAATCGCTGCGCCTTCCGTGTATCGGCACTCTTGCGAGTCCCAAATATCTGGACTTCCATCTCCGCTAATTTAACAAGCATGAACGACTTTCCCATTCGTTTTCATCCCGCCTGGTGGGTCCCAGGAGGTCATGCACAGACGCTTTGGGGAAAGATCTTTCGCCGACAACCGGACGTACCCACTCGAGCCGAACGTTGGGAAACAACAGACGGCGACTTCCTTGAAGTGCATCGGCTCGATGCGCCACAACACAGTGCGCAGAATACACCGCACGTACTACTTCTACACGGCCTCGAAGGCACGGTGCATTCACACTATGCGCAGGGGCTTCTCGGTGAGATGCGCCGGCGTGGCTGGAGCGCCGATCTGCTCATCTGGCGGTCCTGCGGCAGTGAGCCAAATAGAGCGCGACGATTCTATCACTCCGGTGAGACTGACGATCTTGATTTTGTACTGAAACGCATAACGCGCGAACGCCCGAATTCGCTTCTCGGCGTGGCTGGTGTATCACTCGGCGGCAACATAATGCTCAAATACCTGGGTGAGATCGGGCAAGCCGCGCGCACGTTCGTAGTCGCGGCAGCAGCCGTCTCGGTACCGTTCGACCTCGGACGCGGCTCCGACTACATCAACCACGGTTTTTCCAAGCTGTACCAGAAGTACTTTCTCGATTCGCTCAAGCAAAAGGCGATCGAAAAGCAGTCTCGCTACCCTGATCTGCCGAGCCCGGAGCTGGTCGGCATGATTCAGAGCTTGCGGATGTTCGACGATACAATCACCGCACCGGTTCACGGCTTCAGGGACGCGATAGATTACTACGAGCGCTCCAGTTCCGTCCATTATTTGATGGGTATTGCGGTCGACACACTTCTTCTCAATGCATTCGATGATCCATTCCTTCCCTCGGACGTTCTGGATCGTGTAGCCCGGATTGCGCTGGCGAATCCACACATTACTGTGGAGTTTCTGCGACGCGGTGGTCACGCCGGTTTTATAGGTGGACGCAATCCGTTCAATCCGTTGTACTACCTTGAGCGCCGAGTCGGGGAGTTCCTCGCGGGCAAATTTGCAGTGGCCACGGTCGAAAAAACCGTCAACCCTTAACTCTGACGAAACTCATGCGTACAACTTCATTCCTGATCGGATCCCTGTTGCTTGCCGCACCGGCGGTTTTATTCGCGCAGAACGGGATGACGCACGATATGTCTTCAATGACAATGTCATCGAGCACGAGCAGCGCACAGTCCGACACAACTCTCCCGCCGGATGCTGCGCATTCACTTGCACGACTCGAGGCCTCGCCGCGACACGGGGAATGGGTCACGCTTCACACCTCTACGGGCGACACATTGCAAGCCTGGGTCGTCTATCCTGAACGTCGTACCAAGGCGCCAGTCATAGTTGTCATCCACGAGATCTTCGGAATGAGTACCTGGATTCGTGCTGTCACGGACCAGCTTGCCAAGGAAGGCTACATCGCGATCGCGCCGGATCTGATACCAACGGCAAAAATCCCGGTCGGTGCTGATAGCCTTACGACGCAGGATGCGGTAGCCGCTGTCTCCAAGCTCAATCCGCTCAACGTACAGGCTGGCATATACGCGGCAGCCAACTACGCAATGGCGCTGCCGTCGGCGCTGCACAAGTACGGCGTCGTCGGCTTTTGCTGGGGTGGCACTGCATCGTTCGCTCACGCGGTCGTATCGCCGCACCTCGGAGCGTCAGTGGTGTATTACGGAACGTCTCCCAAGGCGGCAGATCTTCTTTCAGTTCAGGCGCCCGTGCTTGGACTGTATGGTGGAGCCGACGCCAGAGTCGTCGCTACTGTCGCGCCTGCTGATTCGCAGATGAAGGCAATGCACAAGATTTACGATCCGAACATCTTCGCCGACGCCGGGCATGGTTTCCTTCGCGCGCAAACCGACAGGAACGGGGCCAACATGAAAGCCACGGAACAGGCGTGGCCGGCAACGATCAACTGGTTCCGCAAGTATCTGGGCTCATGATGTCGCTGTATGACGCGCTGATCGTGTTCTATGCGTGTATCTCTGGCATTGGTTTGCTGCTTTCCGTTTACGCAATGCTTCACGGCACGGTAAGGAAAGGTCGCGAGCCCGGCGCAATTCAATTCCCGATGGCTGGCCTCAATACGCCAGTCGTCGGTGCAGCACTGGTAGCCTTTGGAGCGCTCGGCTACCTGCTGACGAAATATTCGCGGTTTGATACTATTGCAATTCTGATCGGCGCACTCGCGGCCGCAGCCGCTGGATGGATCGGCATGACCATCCTCATGGCCAAGTGGGCGTTGCGCGGATCACTCAATGATCCGCATGAGGAAATCGAAGAATTGCAGGGAACCGTCGCGACCGTCACCCGCGCGATTTCTCCCACTCAACCAGGTGAGATTTCGTATTCATTCCGTGGACAACCAACTGTGATCGCCGCACGCAGTATCACTGGCGACGCGGTTGCCGCCGGTACCGAAGTCGTGATTGACAGGATCGGCGATGGAATTGCCGATGTGGAGCTCTGGTCAATCGTAGAGCAGCGGCTATAAAGTCTTAGCCGGTGCATCGCGAGGGTCAGCCTTAGCGCGTGACAAATCGCAAGCCGCGAAAATCGACGTTCACCGGACGTTTGAATTGCCGGATAGCAGAGCTACCGTACTTCCGGAAGGCTGGTGCACCGGCCCGAACCTGAATCGTGTAACGCCCGTTGCCGGGAACAGCCACATTGAGGCCATACACGTCCGTCCGTGGGCTCCAGACGAACGGCATTACGTATGTGTCGACTTCTTTCTTCCTTGAGTCGATAATTTTCGCGCGCACGTTCAAATCCGGTACCACGCGTCCGGTTGCTGCATCGCGAATACTGATCTCAACATGATTGACTGTACCGATGCTGTTGTCGGTCGCGAAGTAAGTGAGTCCACCATTCTGAGGCGCCCATGCTCCCTGAGCGGGCCCTATCAGCACCGACACCGAATAATCGCCCGACTGCCGTTGCAGCCCGCTCGCTGGACGCTCGCGCAATGCCGCAGCGATCGACGATTCAATCGCCTTTCCCTCCGAACGAGATAGCTCGACGGCGTCACGACGGTTTCCGCGCGCGAGTCGCTGCGCCGCTCCGGCGAGCGAATCAGTGGACACGGTAACTCCGGTAAATATCGCCGTTACGTCGTTCCGAAAACGATTGCCGTTCACGCTATCCTCGCGTTGATACGTCGGCATCCCAATGCGAACTGTCAACGTGAAGGGGCTTTCGGGCAGAACGATGTTCTCCCCGTAGCGATTCAGAATCGGGTGCCATCCGAATGGTAGCCTTGCGCCGATCTGTGCGCTTGTGTTTGCGGCGCCGAGCGTCGCATGCACATCGAGACCCTGCACCATGCGCCCATCTGCCGCATCGCGCACTACAACCGAAACGTGCGCCGACCCGGGCGCGACTGTTGTATGATGTGCCGGCAGTGTGTCGATACCGGCTTCGAGATCGTAGTAATCATCAGCCGGCGTAATGAGGTATGTGACGAGGTATTCCCCCGCGGCGACGTCTCCACTGGCTACTGACTCTTCACGCTCCACCCATTCCAGCTGTCGCTGAATGGACTCTCCTGCACCGAGCGATCTCTTCAACTGGGCCTCAGTCGCGATCTCGCTGGGTTCGAAGAGGTTGGTCATCGCAGCTGTAGTCGTTAGGACCGGCGCGACACGCGCTTTGTTCTTCTCGGCCATAACAGGATGCGTTTCCGTTGCGACGGGTCCGACGTTGCCACTGTGCCCTGCACAGCTTGCGGTCGATGCGAGTATTGCAACAGGGGTAAGTGTTATTGCAAGTTGTCGCAGCGAGATGCACGAGCGCGCCGCGCCCACAACCCGCGCCAGCGTGAACATCCCCGCGTTACGCCGACGTAACAAACAGATTGAGCCAGGTTGGCCAGTTGCCGCTCAACTCAAAGAAATCGTCGAAGTAGCGCAGCCCGCTTGTCTCGAGTTCGATCACGAGATCACCGAGCATGTCATCCGACGGAAGAGGTCCGATCGCGACGAGGTTCCCTTCAACCACGAATTCCTGGTCCGTCAGGTTGAAGCGAGCATCGATGGGTTGGCGCTCCAATCCTGCACGCTCAAAGGCATCGCGTCGGATGAAGACTGTCGGACGGGTGTGGGCCGCTCGTATTGGCATGCCCCAAAATTACCCCCAGTCCATCCCTGAATGGCTTCGCCCTCTACATTTAGCAGAAGCTCTCCATATGCCAAACTTCGAGTCTTCTTTTGACGTAATTGTCATCGGCGGCGGCCATGCCGGCACCGAGGCCGCGGTTGCCGCCGCCAGGCTCGGCGCATCCGTCGCCCTGATCACTAGCGCCCTCGAAACCATCGGTCAGATGTCCTGCAATCCGGCCATCGGTGGCGTCGCCAAGGGAACGGTCGTGCGAGAGGTTGACGCGCTTGGCGGTATCATGGGTCGCGCGACTGATATGGCCGTGCTCCAGTTTAGGATGTTAAACAGGAGCAAGGGTCCGGCCGTTTGGTCGCCTCGAGCTCAATGCGACCGAAGCCTGTACCGAAGAGCTGCACGACACCTGATCGAAGAACTTCCAACACTTCAGACGATCCAGGGGACCGTCGCCCGCCTCATCATGGACGAGACGGGAGCTAGTGTCCTCGGAGCCGAGACGCTGGAAGGCCGCAGATTTGCGGCGCGCTGTGTGGTCATTACGACCGGCACCTTTCTCCGTGGTCGCATCCATATAGGAACCGACTTGAACCTGTCTGGGGGCCGAGCGGGCGAAGCTGCGACCACCCATCTCGCCGAGCAACTCGAGAGAGCGGGTTTGGTCGTCGAGCGGTTCAAGACCGGTACGCCGCCTCGGATTGACGGTAGGTCGGTGGATTTCTCACAGCTGCAGGTACAAGAGAGCGAAATAGATCAATTCGACTACTCCTGGTCCCACTTCTGGCCAGAGCCACGAGTGAAGAGTGGAGTTACCCGTCATCCCACACAGCTGCCGTGCTGGATCACGTACCTTGAAGCGCCGGGCAAACAAATCATCGCCGACAATATCGGCCGCTCCGCGATGTACGGCGGTGCGATCTCGGCGCGCGGCCCGCGGTACTGTCCTTCGGTCGAGGACAAGATCTTTCGATTCCCGGATGCTCAACGTCACCAGATCTTCCTGGAACCGGAGGGCCACGACACGAGCGAGCTGTACGTGAACGGGCTCTCGACATCGCTACCGGCAGAAGTCCAGGTCGAGATACTTCACAGCGTCCGTGGCCTCGAACGCGCGCGCATGAACCGCGCCGGCTACGCGATCGAATACGACTACTACCCACCGACACAGCTCGACACCTCACTACAGGTGAAGAGTGTCCATGGGCTCTACTTTGCCGGTCAGATCAACGGCACAACGGGATACGAGGAGGCTGCTGGGCAGGGAGTGGTCGCCGGCCTGAACGCAGGACTCGCGGCTCTTGGCCGAGAACCCATAGTATTCGGTCGTCAGACATCGTACATCGGGGTTCTGGTCGACGATCTCGTTACGCGCGGAGTTGACGAACCGTACCGTTTGTTCACCTCCCGTTCAGAGTTTCGACTCACAGTTCGACAGGACAACGCGATCGAGCGGCTGGCTCCGCTCGCGCTCGAACTCGGCATTTACACTGCGCGGGAAAGGGATGTCGTGGAGCGCCGATTCGCAGCCGACAAGGAGATACGCGGCCTCGCGGATCGCACCAGTATCCGACCAGACCAGGCGGCACAACTGCTTGCGGAGAGCGACAGCAAGGGGCTGACTCACTCGGTTAAGGTGGCTGAGGTGGCCAAACGACAGAACGTTTCACTCGCCGCCCTGTTTGCCGCGGTCGGTGTGGGCGAGGATCTCGACCCGAATGCTGTGATATCCACTGAGCTTGAGATCAAGTATGCCGGCTACTTCGAGCGCGAGCGAACTCAGGCTGACAAACTCAAGCGCATGGGCGAGTTCGCCTTGCCAGAAGACCTTGACTACGCCAGCATGGCTTCGCTAACGGTCGAGGCGCGCCACAAACTCGACGCGCTTCGCCCTCGGTCGCTTGCTCAGGTATCTCGTATACCAGGGGTCAGTCCAAACGATATCCAGAATCTTGTAATCGAGGTCGAGCGGCGACGACGACACGCAGCGAGGACTTAGGACGCGGCAGCGACCGCCGTAGGAGAAGTCGATCGTTCCTTTTTATTCCGGATCGTCGTATTTTCTTCCGCTTCGCAACGAACGGAGCCCCGGTTGGTCAGCATATCGATTAGCGGCGCGAACGCCGTCTTCGAAGTTGAAGGCATGGACAAGTTCTGGTCGCTCAGAAGTCGCATTGAAATACCCCTCGCTCATATCACCGGCGCGAAGATCGACACGGAGGCCGCGCGCGGTTGGTGGCACGGCATTCGGATGCCCGGCACGCAGATACCAGGGCTGATAACGGCCGGCACTTTTTATCAGCACGGTCGTCGTGTTTTCTATGACGTGCACAATGCGGACAACACGATAGTTATCTCGCTCGACCATGAGTCGTACGATCACCTTGTTGTCGAGGTTTCGCATCCACAGTCGGAAGTCGACAAACTCATGTCGGCGATACCGTCGCCCACAACTTGAGACGGAGGGGTTCCGATGGGTGCCGCAGCCGCAGCCATAATCGTTGCAAAGGAGCGAC
>JBDTAZ010000159.1:0-48414 GCA_039924325.1 Gemmatimonadaceae bacterium | reverse complement strand
TTTCGCGTCATCCCGCGGCGCTTCGCGCAGTCGCGCTTGAGAGTGTCGGCCGAGATCGTGAGGCGGCCGAGCGGGTTCTTGCCGATGAATGGTGCGTTGATGGAGCGGAACCACTCTTCGTGGACGGTGGAATCAGCGGCAGTCCTCAGGTTGCTGCGTCGGATTGCGCCATTGGCGTAATTAAGAGTCATCACACGTTGTTCGCCGACGGGGACGCGCTGGATGTCGTGATGTCGCTCAAGAGCGGCGAGCGCAGTTCCGTATTCGCGCCGCCGGCCAAGATGCGCAGTGCGGTCGCGAGCTGGTATCTACGGTTGCGGGATCCGCGAGGCCATGACGCGATGTTCGGGCTGGTACGAATCGAGGTGGCTATGCGTAGCGACCTGCCCGCGCGCGCCAACGAGGTGTCGCGCTGGGTGATGGCGGAATCGTCGCCGGTGGCGTTGCCGGACAGTCGCTGGGACAGAATGGCGTATGGGATTCGCGATTGCGAACAATTCCTGAGGTCGATCGCATGACATCGGCGCTTGGGAGGGTTGTCGCGACGGAGAGACGGCCGAACACGCCGCACGAGTTTCATTTCTGGACCGCGCTTGACTCACCAGTTGGTATTGGCACAATTGTACGCGTGGACGGGAATCGGCCAATCGATGGCCAGATTCCGCACATCTACGGGGTTGTCACTGAAGGACTCAGCTATACCGATCTTCTGACACCGATGCACGACGTGCTCAGTCATGACGGATCGCCTGAGCGTGCAGGATTCGCGTCGGCGGAGCGCACTGAGATTCGCCTGTACAGTGCGGCGGTGCTTCGGCAGATTCCGGAAGAACCGTTGCAGCCGGTGCCAATGGGTGACGTGTTTCTCGCGGAAGAAGAAGACGTGAATGTTGCGCTGCGAATGGACGGGTATCTGCGCGATGGCAGCAACACGGGAATTCCGATTGGCGTGTACAGAGCGGGCGGTACGGATGCGACGATCTACCTCGACGCCGATTTTCTGGTTGGGCCGGAGGCTGCGCATCTGAACATCACGGGAGTTTCCGGGCTGGCGACCAAGACTAGCGCTGTCGAGTGGTTGCTGGCATCGCTGTTCGCGCACTTCCCCGAGAGTCGCGGATCGATCGCTGCAGTCTGTTTCAACGTGAAGGGTCCCGATCTCTGTTTTCTGGACCTGCCGGGCAAGCTGGACGACTCTGATCGTGCGTTGTACGAGAAGATGGGTGTTCCCGCGCGGCCGTTTGAAAACGTCAACTACTTCGCGCCATACGCGGCGCGCGGCTACGCTCTGAACACGCTGAGGTCGAACGAGGCGCTCGCGCACAATGTGACTCCGCTTACCTGGGGGTTGCGAGAGGTCCTTCAGTACGCCGAGGTTCTGATGAACCGTGACGACATCGATGCGAAGGCAGATGCGCTGATCGATTTCATTACCCGTAACATCATCGATCAACCGTTTACAGATTCGATGTTGTCGAGGTCGCATCTGGTGCAGTCGTTTGCGGATTTGGAAGACTGGTTCAAGGATGTATTGCGGGGTCTGGAAAACGGCAACAAGGAGAGTTGGCGCACGCACCACGTTGCGACGATTCGCAAGGTTAGGAATCGCCTTTCGAATATTTCGGTTCGCTGTGCGGGACTGGTTACGGATTCCGGCCCGGTGAGTGACTTGCCGTTTGGCGAGTTCGAGGATCGCGCGACGTACGTCGTCGATGTTGCCAATCTGGAGGAGGACGCGCAGGATTTGATTTTTGCGCGAATAGTCTCGCAACTACGAGAGCATCTTGAGCGCCGCGATCTTGGCGTGAAGCATGTGGTCGTGTTTGTCGATGAACTGAACAAGTACGCGCCGTCCGACGGCGCGGATACTTACGTCCGCAAGATGCTGCTCGACATCGCCGAGCGTGGCCGATATCTCGGTCTGGTGCTCTTCAGTGCGCAGCAGTTTCGGTCGCAGGTTCACAAGCGGGTGGTTGGAAATTCCGGGACATCAGTTTTTGGCCGGATGGACGCTGACGAATTGGCGGCGCCCGGTTACGCAGTGCTCTCGCCAGCGACTCGCACGAAGCTGGCGACGCTTGAGAAGGGGCAGTTGATGATACGGCACCCGCATTTCACGCAGCCTATATTCGTGCGTTTCCCGCGTCCGGCGGTGATGACGGGACGCATGGGTGCCGAGCAATTTCCACAGGGTGGGGAGGTTTCGTTGGAGGCGGCGGTGTATCGTTCGCTGCGCGCGCAGGATTCGGGTGTGACAATGCAGGCGGTTGAGGATGCGATCGGGTTGCATGATGAGGGCGATGTGTTGCGGGCGCTCACGTTAGCGCTCAAGGAACGCACTGGGGATCCACTGGAGGCATTCCGCGCGCGTCTGCCCAGGAGGATTACGCAGTCTCTCAAGCCGCGCCCGCAGACAGCGGTGTTGCGCGGTGCATCCGGGGATGACCCTTATGGGATTTGAGTTGTGAGTTCCAAACTGTGGAGCGGCATCGTACTTCTGCTAGGCTGCGCAATGGCGGCGTCAACGCTGGAGGCTCAACGAGTGAGCCTCAGGATCTCGCCGCCGGAGGGTGATACCCTCCGGATGCAGATGAATCAGCGTTTCGACGTGGAATCCGGTGAGTCGGCTGACGTGATTTCAGGAGAGATGCGGGTCTGGACGCACGCCATAGTCATGCACCGATCGCGGGGATTTACGGACCTCGTGTCAGTAACGGATTCCGTACGCGTATTTCCGGAAGGCTCGACGTTGATCCCGTTACGGGAGGCTCAGCGGGCGCTTGAAGGCAGGACAGTGCGGCTGCGAGTCGACGACAATGGCGGCATCATGGTAGGCAGGGGTCCGGACGCGCCGTTCGGTGGGGGGACCGCGATGCCATCGATGCTTCCTGAACATCCCGTCTCTGTGGGTGATACGTGGACTCGTGACATGACTGTTCCGCTCAGCGCGACTGGATCGAGCACCGCGAATGTCCGGACTCGTTTTCGTCTGGATTCTCTGACAAATCATGGCGCAGTGGCATACATCTCATTTCGTGGGGCGGTGACGCATGACCACGCACAGGACGGCGGCGGTGCGACTGGCCGTACAATCGGAGTTCTGGCAGGTAGCATGGAGGTCGATCGACGGTTGATGTGGATCACCGATTCAGAGATGACGGTAAACGTGATCTCCAACGTTCAACCGGTGAGCGGGCCAGCTGTGCATTCGCGGATTCGCATCACGCAATCGCTCCGGGCGCTGGTCGGGAACTGAGTCGAATGCGACTGGTTCACCTTTCGGATCTGCATATAGGCTACCGGCAGTATCAGAGGTTGACTGCTGCGGGAATCAATCAGCGCGAGGCGGACGTAGCCGCGACCTTCAAGCGTGCCATCGACAAGACGATCGAGCTGAAGCCGGAATTCGTGCTTATAGCCGGTGATGTGTTTCATTCTGTACGACCTTCGAATCCGGCGATTCTGCACGCGTTCCAGCAGTTTTCCCGGCTTGTCGCGGCGTTGCCGCAGACGCATGTCGTGATGATTGCAGGTAACCACGACACCGCGCGCACGGCCGAAGCGGGTTGTATCCTGCATCTCTTCAAGCCGCTGGGGATCACGGTTGTCGATGCTGACGCCAAACGCATCGACTTTCACGATGAGGGTGTGTCGATCCTTGCTGTTCCGGACATGCCTCAAGGTATTCCAGCTCTTACACCGGATCCGGCCGCACGGAGAAATATTCTGCTGCTGCACGGGGAGGTCGAGGGAGTGCTTCCTGAGCACGCGCGACGCATGGAGCGTTCTGTCGAGGAGATATCGCGTGACGAGATCGGTCCGGAGCGGTGGGATTACGTTGCGCTCGGCCATTACCATGTTCATCGTGAGGTCGCACCAAACGCGTATTACGCCGGGTCGATCGACTACACCAGCTCGAATCCGTGGGGCGAGGCGCGCGAGGAGCGGGAGTCCGGCATCTACGACGCGATCCGCGGAGGCAAGGGGATCATCGAGTGGGATATGGACTCGGCGACACACACTTTCCATCCTCTCGCTGTAGCGCGGCCTCTGATTGACTTGCCGCGAGTGGACGGTGAGGGAATGACGAGCGTCGAGCTTGACGCCGCCATTTTGAGAAGTGTGGCATCGTCGCGAATTGACATTGATGAACGAGTGGTTCGACTTGTCATAACCAATGTGCCTCGTCACATCGCGAGACAGATGGACGCGAAGGCCATCCGGGATCTGAAGCGTCGGGCCCTGCACTTCAATCTGGACGTTCGGCGGCCCGAAACCGTTCGGCGCACCGCAAGCGGCGCTCCGGGACGCAGGGCGTCGCTTGCTGAAGTACTCAGGGACAAACTCGAAACGCGGCCAGTGTCCGCCGATATAGATCGCGCAGGTTTCGTGACGCTTGGATTGGAGTATCTGAATCAGGCGGATGCGGCGCTGTCGGCAGCCTCGGGGAGTGAGAGTCCTTGAAAATTCATCGTCTTAGAATGGTGAATTTCCGGCAACACGCTCACACGGAGATGACATTTGATCGTGGTATCACCGCGATCATTGGTCCCAACGGTTCAGGAAAGACGACGGTACTCGAAGCCATAGCCTGGGCGCTTTACGGCCAGCCGGCGATTCGCGGACAGAGAGATGGAATCAGATTTCTTGGAGCAGGTCCGCGCGCCGCGGTTGAAGTCGAGCTTGAGTTCGACCTTGGCGGGCATCAGTATCGTGTGAAGCGCGGACTGACGACAGCGGCGGTCTTTCTGGATGGGTCAGACAGCGCTGTCGCCAACTCCATCAGTGCGGTGAACGAACTGATTGCGCGACGGATGGGAATGTCGCGCACCGAGTTCTTCAATACGTACTTCACCGGTCAGAAGGATCTCGCCGTCATGGCGGCCATGGGGACGACCGAGCGCGCACAGTTTCTGTCTCGTGTACTTGGGTATGAACGGCTTCGTGCGGCCCAGGAAATCGCTCGTGAGACACGTCGTCGCGTCGGCGCGGAAATCGTCGGATTGCGTTCGGCGCTTCCGGAGCACGATACGATTCTGAACGCGCTTACCGAGGCGCGCGCCAACCTCCAAACGGCGATAGGCAAATCGAATGAGGCGGGGACGCGGCACGCCGTTGCTCTGGGCGACGTACGCCGCGTAACGCCGATCTGGGAGCAGGCGCAGCGCGAGCGCGAACAATGGCAGCGGTTGCTGGCGGAGATAACGATAGTCGAGCGCGAGATCACCGATCTTACGCGCGACGAAGAAAGGCTTTCGGGAGAGCTGCTGGCGATCGCTACGGTTCATGAGGAGCTCGCTCGCCTCCGGACGGAAATCACTCCGCTGCCCAAGTTCCGTGGCGAGCTCGTAGCGCTGGATGAGTTGTTCCGGCAGCAGGGGCGCCGGGTGGCGCTTATGGAGAACGAGCGCTCACTGACGGAAGAGATCGGACAGTTGCAGGAACGACTGACCCGGATCGAGACTGCACCGGCACTGGAGGAAGAGGTAACACTCGAGTTGGAAGCCGCGCGGGCGCGCCTCGAGGAAGCGTCGCAGGCGTTGGAAGCATCGCGGACTGAATGGGTTCGGGATAAGCAGGAAGCCGAAACCAAATTGCAGGAGTTGCGTCGGCAATACGCAGATGTAAAGCAGCAGCGTGACCAGATCGTCGAGCTGGGAGCAGAAGGTGTGTGCCCAACTTGCAATCGCGTTCTCGGCACGAATTTTCGCGGAGTTGTTGGTCAGTTGAGTGAGCAGCTCGAAACACTTCGAGTGGACGGGAACTACTATCGGGATCGTGAGGACCAGCTTGCGGCGGTTCCAGCTGCGATTGGAAGTCTCGAGGAGCAGCGTCGTACTCTCGCGACATCGCTCGCGGGGCTGGAGCGCAAGCTTGCAAAGGTACAGGCGGCGGTGCACGAGTTACCATCGGTAACGCGCGATCTCATGGTGAAGACCGAACGGCGGGACGAGATGTTGGCCGAAATCAACGTGCTGAGCGCGGTCTACGATGCTGCGCGCCACACGCACGTCCGGGCGGAAATCGAACGGTTGGCGCCGTTTGATCTCCGAGCGGCTCGGCTCGAAGCGGCAGTCGAGCGGGCGCCCGCCGCTCAGATCGAGCGTACCCGGATTGATGCGGCGCTGGCTGCAGCGACGCAGAAGCGCGACACTCTTCGGAAGGCTGGCGCCACGCGAGAGTTCTCACAGGAAGCGCATGATGCGACCCGTTCAGATTTCGTGCGATTTGCGGAATTGGCGCGTACTACCGAGCTGGCCGTCGTCTCGGCGCAAGGAGACGTCCGTGCTACCCAGCAGCTTGTTGATAGCGCTGAGGCTGCGCAACGCGAGTATGACAGGTCTGCAGACCGGCTCAGGCTTCTGAATGTGCAGCGGCTTGTACATGACGAGCTTGACAATGCGTTCCGGGATCTACGCGGCGATCTTAACGACGCACTCCGGCCAGAGCTGTCAGAGATTGCGAGCTCGTTCCTTGGAACGCTGACCGACGAGCGTTACAACCAGCTCGAGCTGGATGAGCGCTACGATGTAATCATTCTGGAGGACGGCGTTGCCAAGCCGGTGATTTCGGGTGGTGAAGAAGACATCGCCAATCTGGTTCTCCGGCTCGCCATCTCGCAGATGATTGCCGACAGGTCGGGCCAGCCGTTCTCGCTCCTGGTGCTGGATGAAGTTTTCGGTTCGCTCGACGCGTCGCGGCGTGACCACGTACTCGAACTTCTGCATCGGCTGGAGGATCGGTTCGAGCAGGTGATCCTGATCACACACATCGAGAGCGTCCGTGAGGGAGTCGATCGGGTCATCATGGTTCGTTATGATGAGGAGACCGGCGCGTCAATTGTGGACGGCGGTGCCGAAGGCGGCTGGGATGAAGCATCCTCCAACGAAGACAGGCAGGAATCGGCGTTATTGGTGGATGCGGTTGTAGTGTCACCGATGCAAGGAGCCTGAGTGGCGGTCGGAATTCCGAAACATTTCAAGCGCCCGGGAAATGTCTCGGGGCCCCATCCAGCGACGATTCGTGATATCGTGAGCCTGAATGCGGTGTTCAGTGGTGCGTTCACAGACCGTTACCGGAAGGACGGGTTGATCGGAGTTCACGTTCCGAATCTCAGCTCTTCCATCTGGCGCTTTGCGATCGAGGATGCGGATGGCGGCGCCATGCTCTGGCGCGGCGACCGAGACGAAATTGTGGCTTTCAACATGTGCCACCTTTCGGGAACCGAGGGATGGATGGGGCCGCTTGCGGTGTCACCCGGATTGCAAGGCTACGGCGTGGGGAAATCGGTGGTAACCGAAGGGACGCGATGGTTACAGGCGCAAGGAGCCACGGTCATCGGTCTTGAAACAATGCCGCGCACGGTGGACAACATCGGCTTTTATTCATCGCTCGGCTTCGCGCCAGGCTATCTGACGATAACGATCACTGTCGAGTCGGAGTACGCGGAGCATCGAGTCATTCAGCTTGGGCGCATGGCGGAGAACGAGAGAGCGGATATTGTTGCGCGTTGTGCTGCGCTCACGAACAGTATTGTGCCCGGTTACGATTTCAGTCGGGAGATCAATCTGACGCAGAGCCTGGCACTTGGAGATACGCTGGTGCTCGAACGGGGTGGTGAGGTCGACGGCTTTGCGTTGTGTCACACGGCACCACTTGTCGAAGGTCGCGGGCGTGATGAGCTTCGCGTCCTAAAACTGGTGGCCCGAACGGAGTCCGACGTCGAGACACTCGTAACACAGCTTGCAGACTATGCGCGACGTTCCGGGACCAGGCGCGTTGCGATGCGGATGCAGGGCGAATATTCGAACCTGTACGGAACGCTGATGAGACGCGGTGCGCGCGTGCGATGGACCGATCTGCGAATGACGCTATCGGGTTATCCGGAGCCATCGCGAGCGGGCGCTGTAGTTCTATCGAACTGGGAAATCTGAGTGGCGTTCGGGAGTTCCTTCCTTCCCAATCTGGCTGACGTGCGGCAGGAAGTGTTGGACGCGATGCTGCGGCAGCCTATTTCGCATCGGTCAGACGAGTTTCACACGCTGTTTGCGAATATCCAGACGGGGCTGCGTGGGCTCTTTGGCACCGCACGTCCTGTGTACGTCGCGACTTCGTCTGGAACGGGCATGATGGAAGCTGCGATTCGTTGTGCGCCACACGGACGCGTCCTCGCTCTCGTGAATGGCGCCTTCGGTGAACGGTTCGCCAGGATCGCGTTGGCGTGCGACCGACAGGTCGTTCGTCACGAGGTGCCTCGCGGTCAAGTGCCGGAACCTGCTGCGGTCGCCGAGTCCCTTTCTCGAAATACGTTTGCGGCTGTGACAATGGTGCACAGTGAAACATCGACCGGGGCACTTGCGGACGTTCGCGGGATAGCAGCGGCGTGTCGAAGGGCGAGCGTTGTTACAATCGTGGACAGCGTAAGCGGCATCGGCGGAGCGCCATTCCAGTTTGACGAATGGGGCGTGGATTGCGCGGTGTCCGCGTCGCAGAAGGCGATCGGGTTGCCACCCGGCCTTGGCTTTGCTGTCGCGTCCGCGGAATTCATTCGGAACGCGGCAAAAGTGAAAGACCGAGGTGTCTATCTGGACCTGGTGAGCTTCGACGAACACTCCCAGCACGACGAGACCCCGACAACCCCAGCTGTATCGTTGATTTTCGGCTTGGAGGCGGAGGTACGCGAGATTGAGCGGGAAGGCGTCGCAGCGCGCTGGGCTCGGCATGAGGCGATGCGTAGCCGCGTCGAGAGCTGGTCAGCTCAACTGCTGCGTGATACCGGGCTGGACGTCGGGATACTGGCCAGGTCTGGTGCGCGATCGCCTACGGTTACTGTGTTGCAGCTTCCCCCCGCGATCAGCGCCGACGCACTCATCTCTGGCGTGGCAGCGCGAGGCTACCTGATTGGGTCTGGCTACGGTGGCCTTGCCGCGAAGTCGGTACGGCTGGGGCACATGGGCGATCACACGGTTGAGGAACTCGCCGATTGTATATCAGCAATCGAGGTTACCCTCCGCGCGATTGTACGGGCTGGTTAGCTCCGGAAGAGCGACCGCAACGCATCGCCTGACGTGATTCGGCGCAGGTAGAGCAGTTCTTCCGGGGCGAACGGAGTGGGATTGACGCCAAAGCCAGTCGAAACGGTATTCAGCGGTACCGTGTTATCCAGCGCGAGTGTGTCGAGTAGTTCGGTTGTAACCGGCGGTCTTGGCACCAAGTGCCAGAGCATTGCAACCAGAGGACGGATTGCGGCGGTCGGCACACCAACAATGAGTCGGTGAGCGTTCATGGCTATGAGGACTCGCTCCGCAATCTGCCGCAGCGTTAATTCTGCAGGGCCACCCAGCGGATATAGATGTTGCCGTGTGGCATCATCCGCGAGTGCGCGCACAATTACAGCGGCGACGTCGTCCACCGCGATGGGTTGGAACCGCGCCTCTCCGTGACCCGGTAGTGGCAAGGCGAACGGCGTGAGTCGTACGAGCCGGCCAAGTACGTTTACGAACTCGTCTTCCGGTCCGAAAATTACCGACGGGCGAAGTACCGTCCAATCGAGTCCGCTGTCTGTAACGAGATCCTGTGCAACACCCTTGCTCCGGAGAAAGCGGAACGGGGAATCACTGTCTGACCCATTCTGCGACATGTAGATCAGGCGGCCTACGTTTGCCGCGCGGGCCGCATCGAGCACGGCGCGTGTGGTGCCGACGTTGACGGACTCGTACGTGTCGCCGTTGCGTTCTATGGCCACGGCCGCGAGATGAACAACAGCGTTTGCCCCATCGATGGACGAACGCAGATATGCGGGATCGAGGAGATCTCCGACACGGATATCCACGCGCAGGTGGGCTAGCCGCTCAGCGGCTTTGGCCGCGTTCCGAACCAGCGCGAGCACCTGCCAACCGTTAGCCGCGAGAGCTCTACACGTATGCGACCCAACGAACCCGGCAGCCCCGGTGACTACTACCCGCCTGTCACGCTCAGACAGTTCATCGGCCTGGGGGAGTGTGTGTACGGCGACTGCGCCGCGACCAGGATCCGGCGCGGTCGGGTTGAACATTCGCTACTTATTTTTGGACGGCGGGTAGCCAGGCGTACCCCGCACGACTATTCGATAGAATAGCAGGAACACACCCAGCGTGAGAAGGATATGCGCCCAGCCAGGTGCGTTCAGCGCGAACGTCCAGACGCCCCAGATAGCGAGCATCACGACTGCTAGTATTATGCCCAGGTCCATGCTATGGAAGTCCGTTGACCAGATGAGGAACCATCTGTAGGTTACACCACTATAAGTTACGCGGTTTCTATCGGAGCGGAGAGCCCAGTTTTTGAGCCGATAAGTCCTTCACGTGGGATCAACAAACTGTGTCGACGTCAGGCCCCAGTGCGGGGAAGGCGGAAAGCATGGGTGAGAGCCTCATTGTTTCGACAGGGCTTCAAAAATCCTCTTCGCTCCGACCTCCGTCGTGGCTCGATGCCACGACGGAGTTTTTTCGTCCGGAGGTTCCAATGCCAACGGTTACAGTCACGCGGCGACTCAAATTCAACGCCGCGCATCGTGTGCACAATCCGGCTCTTTCCGACGAGGAGAACAGCCGAATCTTCGGAAAGTGCAACAACCCCTACGGTCACGGGCACAACTACACGCTCGATGTTTCCGTTGCCGGCGAGATTGACCCAGACACGGGGTACGTCTACGATCTGAGCAGCCTCAAGGAACTCGTCACCCGGGAGGTAGTGGACGTTGTGGACCACCACAATCTCAACGTGGACGTTCCATTCATGCGCGACGTCATTCCGACTGCCGAGAACATGATAGTGCAGTTCTGGCAGATTCTGGAAGGCCGCATCAATCGCGGAAGACTAGTGAAGCTGGTGTTATGGGAAACGGAAAACAACTACGTGGAGTATGATGGTCGCTAACTACGCAGCCGACTCGCAATCCGATGACGCGATTCCACCGGACGTCTCGGTCGAGACACTCGCGGCGTATGAGGCGGCGGTACGAACGCAGCTGGAGTTGATCGGTGAGAGTCCCGAGCGCGAAGGATTGCTCAAGACCCCTGGTCGCGTCGCGCGATCGATGGCGTTCCTCACACAGGGATATGCGCAAGACGCAAGAACTGTCATCGGTGACGCGATGTTCTCCGAGGAGCAGTCCAACATGATCCTCGTACGTGACATCGAACTGTACTCGATGTGCGAACATCACATGCTTCCTTTCTTTGGAAAGGCGCACATCGCCTACATTCCAGACGGCAAGATCGTCGGACTGTCCAAATTGGCGCGCGTGGTGGACATTTTTTCCAGACGGCTTCAGGTACAGGAAAGGCTGACAGTCGAGATAGCTCAGGCATTGACGGACGTTCTCAAACCTCGTGGTGTCGGTGTGGTGATAGAAGCTGCACATCTCTGCATGATGATGCGCGGAGTTCAGAAGCAGAACTCGACCACGGTGACTTCAGCGGTGCTGGGCTCGTTCAGAGATGATCCCAAGACAAGGGACGAGTTCCTGAGACTCATTCAGAATGGGTCGTCACTCTGAGCAATCACCTGGACGGCCGTAGTGCGCTGGTTACCGGAGCGTCGCGCGGGATAGGTGCAGCAATCGCGAAGGCGCTCGCGGCGGAGGGCGTGCGTGTTGCGCTAGTGGCCAGAGGTGCGGATGCGTTATCCAGATTGGCCGGCCAACTTGGCAACGGGGCGTTTGCGCTACCGTGTGACGTGACGGACGCGGATGCGGTAGAGCGGCTTGCCAGTCAGGTCGAGGTCATGCTGGGCGACGCGCCGGACATCATCATCAATAACGCCGGCGTGTTTCGAGTGTCGCGGCTCGACCTGATGCCGACGACATTGTTCGACGAGGTAGTGCGCACGAATCTATTCGGCCCGTATCACATCGTCAGCGCGTTTCTTGGACAACTTCGCGCGCGACGGACCGGGCACTTTGTGAGCATCGGCTCAATCGCAGATCGCTCTGTATTTCCCGAAAATGGTGCCTATGCCCCCGCGAAGTACGCGCTGCGGGCGCTGCATGAGGTGCTCAGGGCAGAATTGAGGGGAACGGGGGTGCGGGCCACTCTTGTCTCGCCCGGTTCAGTGGACACGACCATGTGGGAAGGCATTACGTTCGGCGGTCCGGTGCGCACGGTGCCAGAGGCAACGGTCCGCCTTGCCGCCGAAGATGTAGCCAGTGCAGTGGTTTATGCGATCAGCCAGCCGGCTAGCGTCAATATCGACGAGCTGCGCCTCTCGCACTCCTGATGAACGCAGTTCGCCGCCGGTTTGCTGACTGATGTTCATTGAACTTATTGACGGCCTGCGCTGTACTGCGGATCATCCCTCAATCTGCCTGGTTGCCGCGATCGACGAGAGGGATGACCGGCAGGTAATCGAGGGGACCCTGGGCTGTCCGACGTGCAGGCGCGAATATCCGATTCACGGCGGCATCGTGTCGTTTACTGCCAAGTCCCATGCAGAGTCGACGACGGGCCCCGTGGATTCACTTGATGTGGACGGTGCCGTGCGGATCGGGGCGTTTTTGGCCGTCACCGAAGGGATCACGATTGCGCTCGTCGGAGACTGGGCGCGCTACGCGCCTGCAGTCGCAGATTTGATCGGCTTGCGAGCGTTTGCCATCAATCCATCCGAGCCAGTCACCGAATCCGATCGTGTCGGAGTGCTGCAATCGGACAATCGTCTACCGTTCAAATCCGGCTCGCTGCGCGGAATCGCGATCGATGCATCCGGATGGTCGAATCACGACATCGCCCAGTCAACTCATGCGCTTGCGGCGGGCGGGAGACTTGTAGCGCCGGCGTCAGCAGCGGTGCCCGACGACATTGAGGAGATTGCTCGCGACGACGATTACTGGATCGGCGAAAAGCGGGGAGCGCTAGTGGCTCTTCACCGGCGCTGATCCGGCACCTTCGCTGGCCAAATAAACAGCGTCAATGACGTTCTTGTAATGCTCGTCGATCTTGCGACGCTTCACTTTGAGGGTCGGCGTGAGTTCACCCCGCTCAACCGAGAACTCTTCTGGCAGTAGTGCGATCTTCTTTGGTGTTTCGAAACTCGCGAGGTCCGTTAGGCCGGCAAGCGTTTCGCGCTCCATTTTCGCCTTGACTTCGGGCAACGCTATGAGCGAAGCATGATCAGTGAATGAAAGAGATTTATATCGTGCCCATTTCTCCAGCTGATCGAAAGCCGGAACAACAAGCGCCATGGGGAACTTGCGCTTGTCGCCAATCAGCACCGCTTCCGTGACGAACTTGCTCCGCTTCATGCGTGCTTCAATCGGCTGCGGTGCGATGTTCTTGCCGCCAGCTGTGACAAGCAGATCCTTCTTTCGGTCCGTTATGCTGAGGAACCCATCCTTTAGCACGCCAATGTCGCCGGTGTGCAGCCAGCCATCCGAATCGATCGCCTCTTTGGTCAGCGTCGGCTTGTTGTAGTATCCAGCCATGACGTTGGGGCCGCGCGTGAGAATCTCTCCGTCCGCGGCGATGGCGATTGATACACCGGGAATCGCCATGCCCACCGTGCCTATCCTGAATGCGTCGGGGGTATTAACCGCAATCACCGGCGACGTCTCGGTCAGGCCGTATCCCTCCAGGATGGTAAGGCCGGCAGCGTAGAAGAATTTGTTGATTTCAGGTGCGAGCGGTGCGCCGCCGGAGACAAAATAACGGAGTCTGCCGCCAGTTCTCTCCTTCAATTTTGAGAAGACCAATCGGTCGGCGACCGAGTACTTTGCGGCGAGAAGTCCCCGCGGTATTCCGCCGGCGAGTTTCACGTCTGCCCACGCGTCGGCCGTGGCCGTCGCCCATGCGAAGATGCTCTTCTTGAGTTTGCCGCCAGCAGCTGCTGTCTCGACGACTCGGGCGTACATCTTCTCGTACAGGCGCGGTACGGACACCATCAATGTCGGTCTGACTTCGACCATGTTGTCTGCCACCGCATTGATTGACTCCGCGTATGCGATCGACGTCCCGGTAGCGAACATCAAGTAGTGGCCGGCCATCCGTTCGAGGATGTGCGAAAGCGGCAGAAAACTGAGCGCGACATCGTCGCCAGAAAACGGGATCATTTGCCGCGACGCAGCAACGTTTGAATAGATGTTGTCATGTGTCAGCATCACTCCCTTCGGTTCTCCGGTCGTTCCGGAAGTGTAAAGGAGTGTTGCGACTTCGCTCGGTGTCACTGCCAAGGCCCGACTGCGATGAGCGACGGCGGCATCGGCTGGTTCAGCAAGTGCGCCCTGCTGCTCGAGCTCGGCCATCGACAAGTCGGCGAGATGTGGCCCGACCGTATCAAAACTTATGACGGATTTCAGCGCGGGGAGCGTGGAGCGAACCGATGCCAGCTTTTCGGCCTGGTCCGCGGTGGACACAAATGCGATTACCGCGCCGGAATCTCTCAGGATGTACTCAATCTGCGACGCCGGCAGTGTTGGATACACCGAGACGTCTGTGACGCCGGAGGTCAGGCACGCAAAATCTGCGATGGCCCACTCAGGCCGATTCTCGGAGATTATCGCCACGCGGTCGCCAGCAGTCGCACCAAGGTGGCTCAAACCATAGGAAACGTGCCGGACTTTTTCGAGCAGAATGCGGTGCGAAATAGGCTCGTAACGGCCGCCGATTTTTACCTGCAACGCATCGGGTTTGTCGTACCGTTCGACTGCCTGGAAAAAGAGCTGAGTGAGCGTACCTGGCTCAGGCCGTGGACCACCGTCTGCGACCACCATACGAGCCTCCAGGCTTTACTGTTGTGGCTTCACCATCAAAACGAACCGGATGGGCGCACCGGGGACGGGCATCCCACGATAACGTACCATCGCGACCACCACGACGGAATCATTGGCACTGGTAAGACTCAAAGGGCGCAGTCTGATTCGGCGGTTCGACGTTCCAGTCGCGTCGGACGTGTCGATGGACGAACGTCGAGATCCGTCACGGCTCACGAGCATCGCGAGGACTGTGTCGGTCGGATACGTTATCGCGTAGCTCACAATGTAAGAGCGAACCGGCAGCGGTGTTGTTCCGGAACTCAGATTGAACAGCTGCAGCTGGAGCGGGTTCGACAGCACGGAGGTTGTGTCCGTGAGCGAATAGAGCAACGAATCGGTGGCGTTTATTGCAACCACCGTGTCCGGCTTTGGGACGATATAGATCGTGTCTGGTGCTGCCTGCAGAGATCCCGCAGCGGCGAAAAGCCGGATACCATTTGCTCGAGCGGTGTCGGCGACGACGTAGCCGAGCACGCTATCGACTGTCACGCCAGCGTCGGGACTGCGGAAGCGAATCGGGATCGAAGAGAGGGCCGTCCCCTGAATATTGTAGACCGTGGCGTGCATCGGTCGCGCGATCCCCAGCGTATCCCGAAGCGAGTCGTTCGCTACAATCGATGGGGACGCAAGCGTATCGATCGCGATGGACGCCACCGCCTGCGGATCGGTGCTGAGCTCGGCGCACGCCACGGCGATAAGCGCCGCGGCTGCACAAATGCACGCAACGATTGTCGCCTTGAATCGGGCACTCTTTCGGGGTCGGTTGTAGTCAAGCATCCATTCGCTCGACGAGCGAAGTGGCGATGTTCACGAACGCCTGAGCGGCTGGATCAGCGGGGCTCCGCGTAACCACAGGCTGGCCCGAGGCGAACGCGTCGGCCGCCGCGATCGTCCGCGGAACGACTTGCTGAAAGACGATATTCGCGGGCAGGTGTTGGCGGACATACTCCACAACTCGCTCACTGGCTGGATTGCCGGGCTCGAACATTGTCAGAATTATGCCATCGAGGATGAGTTGTTCATTCACCTCGACGACACTCTGAATTCCGCGCAGGATCTGTGGCGTCGTCTGCAATGCGAGAGGCTCGCACTGAAGCGGCACAACGACATGCTGACTGCCGAGCAGAACCTTGTGCGTAATTGGCCCGAGTCCGGGTGGAGTATCAACAACTACGATGTTGCAGCGCTGGCGCGCTGTCTCCAACAACTCGGGCAACAAATCCGATTCTGCGACAAGACTTTGGTATGCAAGGTGGTCGGCCTCGTCGCTCACAGTACCGGCCAGGATTACTCGCAGCCACGGGAGCGCGGTCGGAAGGATGACGTCCCGAAGTGCGCACGCGCCGCTCAGGTAATCCGCGAAACCATAGACGGAGTGATCGCGACGCAAGCCGACGCCGTAGCGAACCGCACCCTGCGGATCAACATCGACAATCAGCGTCTTGAGACCGCGACGAGCGAATGCAGCAGCAAGATTTACGGCGGTGGTCGTCTTTCCGACGCCGCCCTTCTGGCTGACAACGGCGAGCACCGATCCCACTTACTGCGCGTCCTCTGGCGGTCGCTCCATTGCGATGTCGTCGTCGAGCTGATCGCCGGCGAGATCGTCCGCGGACAGGTCCATCACCGACTCGCCTGTGGTGCGGAGCGTATCCAGCGTCTCTCGCGCATGAGTGACCCAGCGAGTCGCCTCGGGGCTTTTCGGTGCATCCAGCAGAAACGCATCCAGATGATACGCGGCGTCCGCTACGTCGCCACGCTTGAGCAGCAGAAAAGCCAGTCCATAGTGTGCGCCGGCGAGCCTTGGCTCGATATGGAGCGCTCCCCGATAGCAGCGAATCGCCTGTTCCGGCTGACCGATCTTGGTATAAGCGATGGCCATGTTCTGGAGGACCTTGAAATTGCTCGGCTGATCGCGCATCGCCAAGCGGTACGAGGTCAGCGCAGCATCGTAGTCTCCCTGACGCTCAAGAGCGAGGGCCTCGCTCAGATAGTCGAGCCTTTGCGGTTTTTGTGAGGCAGACTTGCCTGTGAGGCGGCTCCAGAACGACATAGGGGGAAGCTATCGAGGACGCGGCCTTCGGGCTAGCTTGCAACCATGCCCCGACCCACATCAATCGATCCGGCGCGCGGCGTCCTCCTCGTCGAATGGCCCTTTTTCGGCGAGCTTTCGCGAGGCCTCGCCCTCAAAGTGGCGCGATCCTATCAGCCCGACATGGTGGTCGGGGTCGCCACAGCGGGGGTCGTACCTGGCGCTGTCGTCGCTGCGATGCTTGGCTGCGATTTTCACTCGATTCTGGTGAGCCGACGGTATCACGCATCTACGGTCCGAGATACACCAGCAGTATTCGGCGAGGCTCCGACGCAGGTGCTGAATCGCCGGGTCCTACTGGTTGATGAGACCTGCGACGGAGGAGATACCCTTCGCCTGGCAATATCAGCGCTTCAGCACGCCGGGGCGATCGAGATCAGGACGGCTGTCTGCTTCCGCACCGGGAGCTACGAGCCCGATTTCCACGCGATCGCGACCGAGAGCGCGGTCGTCTTGCCCTGGGATCGCGAGATCATACATGATGGTGCTTTGGTTCCGAATCCCGCCTACCGGGAGTTGCTCGGGGGCTAGCGGGGGCTAGCGGGAGTACTGGAGCGGTTCAGGAGTGCTCGGCGTAATGCGCGGCGATCATAGCCATGGAACCGGCAAGGAAGCGGCACCGCTCGCTGTCTGTTGCGGGGCCCTCGACCTCGAGGACAGCAACCGGATAATCGGCAAACTTTCCGAGGAACGCCCCGATGATTCCGACTGTCAGGTGACAGCCGCGCGGATCGGGCTGATCGTCGAGATGCGCCTCCCAGCAACCATCGATTTCGACGGCGCAGAACGCGTCATCGGCTTCAGAGAACGTGGTTGTCCCCCAGCCTGATTGCGTCCAGAAATCACCAGCGCGTCGAAAAAACTGCCGGACATCCAGCTCCTGGGGATCGACCGAGTCTCGTGCGGCGACGTAGTCCTTAAAGGCATCATACATCGAATCTCCGCCAGCATACGCGGCGTCGCGAAGGGCAAGCACGGTGTCCAGATCCGGGCGGGTCAGCAGTGCCTTGCGGAGCGCGAGGAGCGCCTGCGGCGGGACTGAGAGGAGTTGCGGCGTGCTGGTAGTCATGGTCTCGTTCACTCTATTGCCCGATCCGGTTGAGTAGCTCGCTCTCGTTTATTATCGGAACGCCGAGCGCAGTAGCCTTGTCTAATTTGCTGCCCGGATCCGTACCTGCAAGCACGAAAGTGGTCGCCTTGGATACGGAGCTGGTTACTCGACCACCATTCCCCTCTATCAAGGCGGAGGCTTGTGATCGCGAAAGCGTCGGCAGAACGCCCGTAATGACAACTGTCTGGCCCGACAGGACGCCCGATGCCGCGGCCACAGTGGGCTCGTCCAGTGTGACGCCGGCCTTCCGGAGTTTCTCGAGTAGTAGCCTCGACGATGGGTCGTGAAAGTAGGCTGCTACGGACGCCGCGATGACGCCGCCCATTCCGCGGATCGCCTCGACCTCATCCACGCTGGCGCCGGCCAGAGCGTCAATGGTTCCAAAGTGACGCGCGAGGAGGCGCGCAGCAATTTCACCGACATGCGGTATTCCAAGTGCAGTGAGGAGCCGGGAAAGCGGCTGACCGCGGGAAGTGTCGATGGCGGCAATAAGCGATGCCGCGCTCTTCTTCTGAAAACCATCGAGCGTGAGGACATCCTCTACGGTGAGCGCATAAAGATCTGCAACATCCCTGACAAGTCCGGAATGAAGCAGCAATTCGATGCGCGCATACGACAGCCCTCGAATATCCATTGCGCCGCGTGACGCGAAATAGACCGTGGCCTCAAGCTGACGACCGGGACATGCAACGTTCGGGCAATAGATGGCTGCAAGATCCGCGTCACGTTCGACAGGGGTGTTGCAGACGGGACAGCGTTTCGGCATGCTCCACGCGAGTTCATTCCCGCTCCGGCGCTCGGGCACCGGACCGATCACCTGTGGGATCACATCGCCGGCGCGCTTTACGAGGACGACGTCGCCGACGCGCAGATCCTTGTCGCGGACGAGTTGCTCATTGTGGAGCGTTGCAAGCCGTACAGTAGTTCCTCCAATCTCCACTGGGTCGAGCACTGCGTACGGGTTCAACTGCCCGGTGCGGCCGACGTTCACTTCGATCGCAGTCAGGCGCGTCTCTGCGATGTCCGGGGCGAACTTGCGCGCGATTGCCCAGCGCGGCTCGCGACCACCGATCACGCCGAGGTCGTCCTGGAGCCGGAGAGAATCCACTTTAACAACGCCACCATCAATCGCGAAGTTGAGTTTTGCACGTACATCGGTCTCGACGTTGTGACACCACTCAATGACTTCATCAATCGTGTCACAATGACGAGCATGCGGTGCTACCGGGATCCCCCACGTGCGGAGCGACTCCAGCAATTCCGACTGCGTACGAAAGGGCAGGGCTGACGGATCGTCGAGTGCTACAGCGTAGCCATAGAAGCGCAGCGGTCGCGACGCAGAGATGGTTGGGTCGAGTTGGCGTAGACTTCCAGCGGAGGCATTTCGCGGGTTTGCAAACACAGGCTCGCCAGCCGCTACTCGCGCCTCGTTCATGCGCTCGAACTGGTCGAATGGAAAGTATATCTCGCCACGTATCTCGACACGTCCGGGCGGTGGATCAATGAGGCGGAGCGGAACGTCACGAACAGTTCGGATGTTGGCAGTGACGTCTTCACCAATCGATCCGTTGCCGCGTGTCGCACCCACAATGAGAAGTCCATCCTCATACGTCAAGCTGACCGCGGCACCATCGATTTTAAGCTCCGCCGAATAGCCGGCGCGGACAATGTCGTCTCCGGCTATGCGGACGAGCCGTTCTTCCCATGCGCGCAGCTCCGCATCATCGAAGGCATTTGCCAGCGAAAGCATCGGTACGGCGTGAGTGTGCTTGGCAAGCGCGCTTTGCGGCTCCGCGCCGATCCGGTGTGTGGGCGAGTCCGCAGTGATGAGGTCGGGATATTGAGTTTCAAGCTTCTGAAGTTCACGAAATAGCAAATCGTACTCAGTGTCGCTCAGCGCAGGTCGATCGAGCACATAGTATTCGTGTGAAGCACGGTTCAACCATTCGCGCAGCGTCGCTGCACGATCCGCAGGTGACGCTGCGGTAGTGTGATCAGACGGCGTCTGTTGCCTCGGTTTGCGCGGTGTGTTCATTGAATTCCCGACCGTCGAATCTGATTACCCGGTTCCGGCCAGTTTCCTTGGCGACGTAAAGCGCGTCATCTGCTGCTTTGATCAGCCCCTCGGGACCATTCACCAGCGGATGCGGCCATGCGGCAACCCCGCAACTCATTGTCTTGTGAAGGATTTGCCCTTCGCCGTACGTGAATTCGGCGCTTTCAACGCTCTGGCGAATTCGTTCGGCGAATGTTACTGCAGCGTCGAGTACGGTGCCAGGGAGAAGTAGGACGAATTCCTCGCCTCCATAGCGACCTACCCGGTCGATCTCCCGTGCTTCGGTCTGGAGCAGTGCCGCAAACTGCTGCAGTACCGCGTCACCAGCCTGATGCCCGAAGTCGTCGTTCACGCGCTTGAAGTGATCAATGTCGCACATGACCACCGACAAAGGCTCGTGAAGGCGGATTGAGTGTTCCCACATGTCGTGGAGCCGCTCTTCGAGAGATCGTCTGTTGGCGACCCCGGTGAGGACGTCCGTGCTCGACATGATCAGCAGCTGAGCATTTGCGATGGACAGCTCGCGTTCGCGTTGCGCCAGTGCTGACTGAAGCCCCTGAATTCGGAGCAGGGATTTCACTCGCGCATCAAGCTCACGAAAGTTGACCGGTTTCGACACGTAGTCGTCGGCACCTGCGTCCAGGCCCTGAACCATGCTCTCGGTGGAATCGAGGGCGGTCTGCATGATGACGGGTATGAACGGAAGTGATTCGTCACTCTTGATACGGCGGACGACTTCGAACCCGTCGATTTTCGGCATCATCACGTCCAGCAGGATGAGATCGGGGGTGGGTTCGGCAAATACGCGCTCGAGCGCGACCTCTCCGTCGGCGGCTTCCTCGACGATATACCCACGCGCTTCAAGCCGGGCGCGGAGCAACTGGATGTTGTCCGCGTTATCGTCTACTACCAGTATGCGCTTTGGCGCCTCATCCGGCATTGGGTCGACCAAGGAACCGTTGTACCTCGGCGACAACAGCGCGGGGCTCACACGGTTTGGCCAGGTATCCGTCACACCCCACTTCCATGGCCTTCTCCCTATCGGAGGCCAGGGCGTGCGCAGTGAGCGCAATGATCGGAATATGTTTTGTTGCAGGGTCGTGTTTGAGCACCTGCGTCGCTTCCCAACCGTCAATCACTGGTATAGAAATGTCCATGAGGATCAGATCGGGTTGCTGAGCGCGAGCTTTCGCTATGCCCTCTTCTCCGTTCAAAGCCTCAAGCACGCTATAGCCGAAATGCTTGAGAATCGTCGAGTAGACGATTCGGTTGTCTTCGTTGTCTTCTACGAGTAACACTAACTTGCCAGAGTCGCTCATTCACTCCTCGCACGGGTATTGCACGTCTGGCTGCGCAAGATTCTTACCAGCTTCGGTTCAGAGGTCACATGGAAACAATTCAGGACACCCCAGAAGAAACATTTGTCGCCCAGAATCGACACAATTGGAGCGAGAAAATGCCCGTCAGTTTACGCGATCGCCGGCCTTCGCCGGTCTTGAAGGCCCGTGGCCGTCCCTTCTCCAGGGATTCAGATTGGCGCACAATGGCCCTTGTTAGCGCAGGCATCGTCGCCGGCGTGGTTCTGGGCGCCGGTGTAGCGCTCTTAATGGCTCCCCAGTCAGGCGAGCATACGCGTCTCGCGATCGGCCGCGAATTCCGCAAGCGGAGGCCGTGGCGGCGGACGCCGTGGGAGCGACTCGGCGAGGAATTTCGGCAAGCCGCGAGGGCCGGCCGCAACCGGCTTCGGCTTCGCGACGGACAGACCGCCCTCTAGCCCGTCTTGAGCGCTGCCTGCCGGGCAGCGCTCTGGAACTACATCGTCTTCAGGGCGGACTCGGCCTCGAGCTTGAACTGCGGGTCGTTGTAGTCGATCAACTGACCGGAGACCACCGCCTCAAATTCTGTCCTGGCGGCCGGTTTGAGCCCCATGTCCCTGTAAACCTTGGCCAGATCGAGCCGATGTACGATTCGGCGCGGATCGTTCTTTACGGCCTCCTCCATGTAACGGCGGGCATTCGCCCAGCTGGCCTCGTTAAAGACTCCGCCGCCGAGGAAATTGCGCGCTACCATCCGGGTGAGCCCGTTCAGTCGCATGATTTCCGCGTTCCACACACCCATGACGTGAAGACACCCTGGGTGCGCCGGGTCGATTTTAAGACACGCGAGCGCCTCGTCACGCACCTTGCCGGCGTATTTCACCCTGTCGCGTGCGCCGAGTGTGAGCGCCATACGTCCCAGCGCCTCGGAGAGAACGAAGTGGCCGTCAGCGCCACCAGGATTCACTTCGACGGCGTGAGCGGCGTGCGCCTGCGCGCTCTTGTAGATCGCGGTGCGCTTGTCGGCATCAGGGTCGAACGTGGCCACGTCAACCTGCGCGCGAGCATCGCGCCAGAGTGCGTCGTAACTGTTCGGATCGATGGCGATTGCCCTGTCGTACGCAGCGATTGCGTCGGAGGCATTGCGCGCGGCGTACGCCGCATCACCTTTCGATATCCAATCCGCTGCTGATTGTGCGCTAACCCGCGAACCGGGAATCGCGAGACATACAGCGGCGGCGGATGCGATTGCGAAATTTCGAGTCATGCCTGGGCTCCATGAACCTGAACGTTTCTCTCAATACCCCAATGATTGTCCCGCGGCTCATCGAACGAAAACGCGACGGCGGCAGGCTCACGCCTCCAGAATGGCGCGAGTTGATTCACGCCTACTCTGCAGGAAAGGTACCCGACTATCAGCTGTCGGCGTTGCTCATGGCTGTCTATTTCCGCGGGATGACTCGCGAGGAAACCGACGCTCTGACGGACGCGATGCTGAGCAGTGGTGCAAGGCTCGACCTTTCGGCAATCGCGGTTCCACGACTTGACAAGCACTCCACGGGCGGCGTCGGCGACAAGGTATCGCTCATTCTCGCGCCGCTCATTGCCGAGCTGGGCGTCGCGGTCCCGATGATGTCTGGCCGCGGACTTGGTCACACAGGTGGCACGCTCGACAAGCTCGAATCAATTCCGGGTTTTCGGACCGATCTGTCGCTCTCCGACGCAACGGCGCAGCTGAGCCGGATTGGCTGTGCGTTGATCGGCCAAACCGGCGAGATCGCTCCTGCCGACAAAAAACTGTACGCTCTACGGGATGCCACGGGTACCGTCGAGGCGATCCCGCTAATCTCGGCGAGCATAATGAGCAAGAAGCTCGCAGAGGGGCTGACTGGGCTTGTTCTCGATATCAAAAGCGGCAGCGGCGCCTTCCTGCCTGAACTGGACCGGGAGATCGATCTCGCGAAAACCATGATCGAACTCGGCGCGGATCGTGGCTGCCCTGTTGTCGCGCTCGTTACAGCGATGGATCGTCCACTCGGAAATACGTGCGGGAACTCGCTCGAGGTCCGCGAGTCGATCGAGTTTCTGATGGGGAATCCGCCGACCGACCTCGCGACCGTGACATACGCGTTGGGAGCCGAGATGCTCATGCTCGCCGGCGTTGTATCGACGTATGAGGAAGCGCACGAGCGCATGCGTGCGGCGATAGAGAGCGGACGCGCGGCGGAACGATTTCGCTCCATTATATCTGCACAGGGAGGCGACGCGCGCGTCGTCGATGATGTCTCGCTGCTCCCGCAGGCACCAATGCAGGTCGACTATATCGCCGCGGCTGATGGCGTCGTGCAGACTGTCACGCCGCGAGTGATTGGACGTGGAGTCGTGGCGCTTGGAGGTGGCAGGCGCGCGATGCACGATGTGATCGACCCGGCCGTCGGGTTTGACATTCGCGTCAAGCCCAATTCGACGGTACGAGCCGGGCAACGGCTCGCGGTAATTCACGCTGCGGACGAGTCGGGTGTTGCAATCGGCCGCAGCGCGCTCGACGAAGCAATCAAGCTCGGCGACTCTCCCGTCGAAATTCTCCCGCTAGTCTCCCATCGCATAACGTCGGGATCAGTACAGGAATTCTGATCGGCTGCCTCACGGCGGTAGCTCACGTCGTGCGATGATCATTTTTTCGTCCGACTTGCCCGCCAGGAGCAGGCTCTGCGGCACATCGTGTCTTTCGGTCGAAAGCCGAAGTGAGACTTTGCATCCATCACGGCACGCATCGGTTGGCAACGCGACCGTCCAGCGCGGCCGCATCGAACGATAGACCGCGATCTGCCGATCGGCTTTCGCGATCTGTCTGCCGTTCGCATCGTGGACACTCAAGCGCGCCACTCCAACGAATGCACCGTTGCCGCGGCGAGTCAGAGTTGCGCTGACGTCGACGGAATCCGAGTGCACAACGGCGTCCAGTTCTGTGATGGTTACTCCGGTGGTGACGGCGCCCTTTCGGAAGAATATGGGCAGCACCGTTGCTGTTTCCATTGCGATGCGGACTCGGGCAGACGACGAGTCCGACGTGTCAATGAAGGACGCGGGCGCGTCGTCGCGCGCATGCACGGTAATGCGCGCCCAGTATTCGCCGTCGAGAAGTGCGGCGGGTGGTCGCGCGAGGAGTCGAACGGTGCGCGTTCCGCCCGGGCGAAGCGTAAAGCGACTCGGATAGGGTGTAATCCATTCCGCCGCGCTAGCGCTGTCCGGTCCGTCACGCAGCTCAACGCGCAGACGTCCAGCTGAGTCCGTCGTGGCAAAACCGAAGCGCAGGTCAACACTGAACTCCGCACGCGTTGCGTGGGGGTTCAGGACAGTGATCGCGCCGGCGGGCCGCGACGGAGTAAGTACAACCATGTGCGGATCAACGGCGATGCCGGCGACCTGCGCTCCTGCAATTCGGCCAAGCGCGCACCAAGCCACACCAGTCCTCGCGGCGCGAACTCCGACGAGTCGCAACCTCACAGGTCGGCGTACGCTGCAGTGATCTGTCCCGTCCCGGTATACGCAGACGTGGACTGCGCCGCCGACGCTGTAACAGTCGCGCCGATTCCAAAGTATATCTTGGTGCTGCCGGTGGCGGCCTGGAACGAAACCGCAATAGGATCGCTTGTCCCCGCGTTGAACGACACCACCGTGCCGGTGAGCGCGGGTGCGTTACTGACGATGTACGTCCAGCCGGTAATCGGCAGATTGGTGCCGGCCGTCGGGTTGAGCTCTGACGGCATCGAGAGAGTTACTGTCACCGCGGAGCCGCCCTGGCCTACGAGTTCAAAGTGACCGCTGGTTGCTGCGGCTGGTGCAATGGTCTTGGAAGTTGATGTGAGCAATCGGCCGAAATCGAGCGCCCGCGAGACGATCAGCGAGAGCGGATTCACAACCATTGCATTGACAGCCATGGTTCCCGATGCGCTGGACTGTGCGTCCGCTGGTGTCGCGATCGTTGTTATCATGAGTAACTGCAATCCGAACAACAGGCGGCGAAGTGTGGCTTGCATGTCGAGGCTCCTGCCGCGTGCGCGGCGAGTAGGGTTTGATCTACGAGCCGAGTATATGGCGGACGAAGCGCAGGAGATTGAGCGCGGATGCGAGGGCCGGAGCGAATTGTTGCAACGGCGACGACGGATGCAAAAATCGGCTTGGACTATCCACACGCCTCTTTTTGCATGTCGTCCTGCACGGCGATTCTGATGAGCTAGCCAACCTTCTGGCAGAAGTGCCTGCTACGGAAACGGCGCGCGATTAGCCGCTACGAGTTTTGGTGGGCTTCCGTTTTCGCAGAATGACGATGCAGGATCCACCAGGCCAATACGAGGCCGGCAAAGGGTATCGCGACCACGCCGGCCCACGCGAGGCGCTCGGAAGTAGTTGACGGGGAGCCCTGTGAAACGGTGATATACGCGTAGAAGATCAGTCCAATGGCGCAGATGGATGCGAGGAAGTACGCCATGAATTGCACAGTGCGCGTGCGTACGATATACATGAAGCATCCGAGGATAAGCGCCGTCGTTGCCGCCACGAACCAGTTTTCAGACTGATCAGTGACGCGCTGTAAGCCGAGGACGCCGACGAACGCCAGAACTATGGCGAGCAGCGCTGCCAGCCGCGGAGACTTGGCGAGTGGTGGTTGGTAAGGCATGCGACACTCGGAGTAGTAGTGGGCGATTCGAGCGGTGAGAGCCAGCGATAGCGTTCGGGAATATGTGCGGCTCGGCTGCGTCGCGGTAGTTCAAGCGGCGACAACGCGAGAGAGGGGACTGCCGAAGTGGCAGCCCCCTCTCTCGCGTCATTACCCAAATAGCTACACAAATCGATTCAGTAAACTCTCACGTCGACAAACTCCAGCTTACACGTCCAGGTTGCTCACGAATTTCGCATTTGCTTCGATGAACTGGCGACGCGGTTCAACATCGTCACCCATCAAGGTCGAGAAAACCTGGCCAGCGAGAATTGCGTCTTCCATGCTAACCTTGAGCAAGGTCCTGGTATTCGGATCCATCGTCGTCTTCCAGAGCTGATCGGGATTCATCTCTCCGAGTCCCTTGTAGCGCTGAATGTTGACTGATGTCTTGCCGTCGTTGCCGCCCATTCGACCGATCAGGTCGTCGCGCTCCTTTTCGTCGTATGCATAGTACTCTTCCTTCCCCTTGGCTACGCGATACAGCGGTGGTTGCGCAAGGTAGATGTAGCCGGCTTCGATGAGTTCGGGCATCTGGCGGAACAGGAATGTCAGGAGCAGCGTTCGTATGTGTGCGCCGTCGACGTCGGCGTCAACCATAAGAATGATCTTGTGGTAGCGCGTCGACTCCAGAGTAAAATCGTCGCGAATCCCTGCGCCGATCGCTGTGATGATCGTGCGAATTTCCTCGTTGGAGAGCACCTTGTCGATACGAGCCTTCTCGACGTTGATGATCTTGCCGCGAAGGGGAAGGATCGCCTGAAAGTTTCGGTTGCGTCCCATTTTGGCGGAGCCGCCTGCCGAATCACCCTCCACGAGGTACAACTCGCACAGCACGGGATCGCTCAACGAACAATCCGCAAGCTTGCCAGGCAGGTTGCCGACGTCGAGCGCGCTCTTCTTGCGAGTAAGATCACGCGCCTTGCGTGCAGCTTCGCGTGCGCGCGACGCCGATAGCGCTTTCTCTATTACGATGTTCGCGATCTTTGGATGCTCGTCCAAATAACGGTTGAGCAACTCGTTCATCACCGACTTGACGGCTCCTTCAACCTCGGAGTTTCCAAGCTTCGTCTTGGTCTGCCCCTCGAACTGCGGTTCGAAAACCTTGACGGATAGCACGGCGGTCAGCCCCTCGCGAACGTCATCGCCCGAGAGAGTAGCCTCCTTGTCCTTCTTGTTGAAGTTGCTGCGGTTGAGATACTGATTGATGACGCGGGTCAGTCCGGACTTGAAGCCGGTAAGGTGCGTACCGCCTTCGTGCGTATTGATGTTGTTGACGAAGGAATAGACGTTCTCATTGTATCCATCGTTGTACTGGAACGCGATCTCGATGCCGATGTCGTCGTGCGTGGTATCGATATAGATGACTTCGGGGTGGAGCGGCTTGGTGCGCGCGTTCAGATACTGCACCATCTCCTGAAGTCCGCCACGTGCCAGGAAGAGTTCACTCTTTTCCTGCCCTTCGCGCTCGTCGGTGAGCGTGATGCTGACGCCCTTGTTGAGATACGCGAGTTCGCGCATGCGATTGGCGAGCGTGTCGTACTTGTAGGTGAGATCGGTAAAAATCAGCTCGTCGGGCTTGAACCATGTCTTGGTTCCGGTGTCGTTCTTAGCCACCGTGCCCACAACCTTGAGCTTGGTTACCGTGGTGCCGCGATTGAAATCCATATAGTGGATCTTGCCATCGCGTTTGACCCATACTTTCAGTTGCGCGGAAAGAGCGTTGACGACCGAAACGCCAACTCCGTGCAGGCCGCCTGAAACCTTGTAGCTGTTCTTGTCGAATTTGCCGCCCGCGTGAAGCACGGTCAACGCGAGCTCGATTCCCGGAAGTCCTTCCGTCGGGTGAAGGTCAACCGGAATTCCGCGACCGTCATCGGTGACGGTTATCGAGTCGTCCTTGTGGATCGTTACGAAGATTTCCGTTGCGAAGCCCGCGAGTGCTTCATCGATCGAGTTGTCAACGACTTCGTACACCAGGTGATGCAGTCCAGTCCCGGAAGTTGATCCGATGTACATACCGGGGCGCTTGCGTACTGCTTCCAACCCCTTGAGCACCTGAATGTTTTCCGCGTCGTACTGATTCGCGGAGCGTTCGATCTTTTCTTTAACAGCCATTTACGCGACCAAAATAGGCGTGAGGCAGACACCGAATGAATCCCGAAGCAAACGGTACTGTAGACTTAATAAGATAACCTATAAGGGCTCGGTTTGCAACCCTCTCGGCACGTCGTAAAGTGTTGTGCTACAACGACTTGGCGCGGTCAGTCGGGGCGCTGCAGCTGGAACCTCAGTTTTCGTACCCTCGGGCGGCCCTGGTCTGTATTGAGGGCTGCCACAAGCTGAGGCTCCATCAGCTGCAATTCGGTCATCCATGCGTTGGTCTTGACGGCTACAAATAGCGATCCGTCCGGCGTTACAAACAGCGGTTCGGTAACGGCAGCGATATCATGACCGACCAACGCAGCCCACTCGGGAACCACCGCCGCCTGGACCATTCGTACGTCCAACCCGGCTGCTTTCAGGTACGCGCTGAGGGCGTCGGAGATCTTTTCGGGGCCAGGCTTCTTCGGCGCCATATCAATTCCCCGGCGATGTCGTGGAAATGGTTCCATCCCTGATGCTCCATCGCTCCAGGCTGCTGAAGTCGGCGGGAATATCCCCGGCTCTGGGCACCGTAAGAATGGTCTGGCCGGTTACCATCTCGTTAAGCAACGTAAGAATGCGTGCGCTTCGATGGCTGTCCAACTCAGCGAAAGGGTCGTCCAGAAGCAGCACTGGATCACTGCCGGCATACGCCTTGAGCGTTTCTGCCTCCAGGAGCCGAAGCGTTATTGCGGCGGTGCGCTGCTGGCCGCCAGAACCGAACGTTCGCAGAGTGTGACCTCCGATGCGAAGGGCAATATCGTCGCGATGAGGTCCCGTCTGTGTGAGTCCCCTCCGGATATCCAGCGAACGCTTGCGGGCCAGGTTATCCGCGAGCTCGGCGGCGGCTTCACGAGGATTCGTGATCGCGGTCACATACTCCATCGTCATGGGTTCGGTTTCCCCGATTGCGGCCGCAAGCCGCGCAAATTCGGTCGCATGACGATCCATCCACGCGACACGCTCGCTGAGAAGTATGGCGCCACTCGAAGCGAGCTCCGGTTCCCACACGGCAACGCTTTCGTCGGATTGGGCGCCGCGCGTTACTCCGCGGAGCGCTGCGTTTCGCCTGGCCAGCGCACCGCGATACTTTTGAAGCGCGTGGAGATAGCGCGGGGATGTGAGTGCGAGTGCAACATCAAGAAACCGGCGGCGCTCGGTTGGCGCGCCGCTCACCAGCGCGACATCGCGTGGCGAGATTACGATTGCCGGCAGCGATCCGAGCGCAGAACTCAGCCGTTTGGACTCAGCGCCGTCGACGACGACTTTCTTCCGCCCCTTTCCGAACCCGGCCGCCAAATCGTGTTCTGCTTCCGTCTCAACGGTCGCATGCAGGTGGAACGCACTTGCGCCGAATCGAACCAGGTCAACATCACGCGCGCCTCGGACGGAGCGCAACAGCTGGAAGTAATAGATCGCTTCCAGGAGATTCGTCTTTCCATGACCATTGTCGCCGATCAGCACGACACCGTCGGGGGGAAACGTCAGGTCCGCGCGCGCGATGTTGCGAAAGTCGCGTACCAGAAGCCGCTTGAGCCGCGCCATTACTCAACCGCGCGCTGGAATCAGCGACCGCTGAAGCTCGGCGCGCGCTTTTCGAGGAAGGCCGACATTCCCTGTTGCATGTCGTCGGTAGCTGCAAGCAGCCCGAAGTGATTCGCCTCGAGCGTCAGTCCCTCTTCGAGCGTCATGCCGAGACCACGATCTACTGCCTCAATGCACAGAGCAACAGCAAGCGGAGCGTTCTGCATTATCTGTTTGAGCATGGCCTGCGCCGCGCCGAGCAGCTCCGCGGCGTGAACGACCCGATTCACCAGTCCGATGCGAAGCGCCTCCTCGGCGTCGATCATTTCTCCGGTCATGAGCAACTGCAGCGCGCGGCCCTTGCCAACGAGTCTGGGAAGGCGCTGCGTGCCGCCGTAGCCGGGCAGAATTCCGAGCTTTACCTCTGGCTGTCCGAACTTCGCGTGTTCCGACGCGATGCGGATGTGACACGCCATGGCAAGCTCGCAACCGCCGCCGAGCGCGAATCCATTGACCGCCGCGATGACTGGCTTGGGGCACATCTCGAATCGTCGAAATATTTCCTGACCCGCGCGCGCACGGCCCTTGGCGACGAACGGTGTTTGGGTCTGCAGCTCCGAGATATCCGCGCCCGCAATGAACGCGCGACCAGCGCCGGTCAGAATGATGCCTGCGACATCCTGTCGCACCCGCGCTTCATCGATGGCGGCGCCAAGTTCAGCGATGGTACCGCTATTCAGCGCGTTTAGCTTGTCTGGCCGATTGATGGTGATCGTAGCGATCCGGTCGGCCACTTCGAAGGTCAGAAAGTCGTAGGAAGGCATGCGCGGAATATAAGCGTGCCGGACCCCGCCGATTTGTCGGGGCAGCTTTCTTGCTTGGGTCGCCGTACATGCGTCAAACATGGCTATCGAGAACCGGTAGCAAGCCAACTCATTACAAGTACCTCACCGCGCAGGGCAAGCAGGTAACCGCACGCCGGGCGACTCAAATAGATGTTCTGGCAATCCCGCCGGCATGGACCGATGTGCATATCGCCACCAGCGATCGCTCCGCGATACAGGCTTGGGGCTTCGATGCGCGGGGCCGCAAGCAGTACAGGTACCACCCCAACGCCGTCAAGCGTGGCCAGCGCCGGAAGTACTATCGAGTGCGCCAGATGGGCCGTGACCTCCCGGCAATCAGACGCCGCGTCCATTCAGATTTCAGAAAGAAGGGAATGCCGCGCGAGAAGGTGTGTGCTGCGATCGTACGATTCCTCTCGGACGGATTCTTTCGTATTGGTAACGATCGATACGCAAAGGAGAACGGCACATTTGGACTGACGACGCTCAAGAAATCGCACGTCAGGGTAAATGGCGACGTGATCCTCTTCGACTACGTCGGTAAGCGTTCCATACGACATCACCAGACGGTGGTGAGTCGTGATCTTGCCCGGTTTGTGAGTTCGTTGCTGAAGGTTCGCGGTTCGAGGCTGTTCCGATACCAGGATGCAGACGGGCACTGGCACAACATCGAATCTTCCCAGGTAAATCAATACCTCCAGGATGTGGCCGACTTCCCGTATAGTGCAAAGGACTTC
Source organism: Gemmatimonadaceae bacterium (assembly GCA_039924325.1). Lineage (GTDB taxonomy): Bacteria > Gemmatimonadota > Gemmatimonadetes > Gemmatimonadales > Gemmatimonadaceae > Fen-1247. The sequence continues at coordinate 17,083 of JBDTAZ010000159.1, read as the reverse complement.
CGGACCTGGGGCGGGACGCTTCGTGCTGCGACCGTCCTGGCCGACCTGGGTCCTGCAAAATCAGAGCGGGATGCCGTGCGGAATGTTGCGACGACGATCCGCCTGGTTGCGGCGGAGCTAGGCAACACGCCTGCGATTTGTCGAAAGGCGTATGTGCATCCGGTAGTGATCGAGCGATACGTGGAGAGCGGGGATACAATACAGGTACCGTCCGGGGCGGCTTGCGATGGCGCGACTGGATCCCGCGCCAGCGGATCCCATACCGCCGAAGAGCACGCACTTATCCAATTCCTGGACACGCATTTTCCGGAGCGCCGCAAGCATCGGCGAACGGAGTCGGACTAGCGGAGGAGTTCATCCATGGCAGCAGCCTCGCTCGCACGGCGGCTGGAGTTACATCGGACGGCGTTGAGCCAGTGTCGAGCGTGCGGTGATCTCGTCGCAGGGTCGATTCCAATTGTATCGATGGCGCGGAAGCCGAAATTCATGCTTGTTGGGCAGGCTCCGGGGCAGGTCGAGAAGACAAGCCAGCGACCGTTCGCTGGACGCGCGGGAAAAACACTCTTCAATTGGCTTGCACAAGCCGGTCTGACCGAGAGCGATGCCAGAGATCGGATCTATATAGCGGCGATCACGCGGTGCTATCCGGGTCCGAGTCCGAGCGGCAGAGGGGATCGCGTGCCGTCAGTCGTGGAGCAGAAGCTGTGCAGCCGTTGGCTGGGCGCCGAGCTGGCGCTCATCAAGCCGAGCGTAATTATTCCGGTTGGACGGCTGGCAATCGACCGATTTCTCGGGAAACTGCCTCTCGAACAGGTGATCGGAACCCAGCGATTGATGCGGTTAGACGATTTTGAGACTTCAATCATCGCGCTGCCACATCCTTCCGGAGCGAGTAGCTGGATCCACGGCACGGGGCACGGCGAATTGCTTTCGGCCGCCCTTGACCTTCTCCGTATTCGTCTGGACGAGACCTTATATTTGTAAGCTGTGAAAGCGACGACGAAGTTTCTCACTGGCGGGGCACTCATTCTCGGTGTTGCCGGCTATCTGATGGCCAGTTCCATCAGCAAGACGGGCACGTACTACCTGACGCCTACTGAGCTTTCGACGAAGATCGCTTCAGATCCCACGTTTTACAACACGGGTGTGAAGGTTGGTGCGCGTGTTGTGTCTGGCTCCATTGTTCGGCAGCCGGGTGGACTGGAGACGGCGTTCAAGATGACCGATGGTACACGCACGTATGGCGTGGTCTATCGCGGAATCACCCCCGACACGTTCACGGACAGTGTCGACGTTGTAGTTGAAGGGCGGCTCGGTCAAGACCAGGTCTTTCACGCTACGACGCTACTCGCAAAATGCGCATCGCGCTATGAGAACGCGCCGGATCGACCAGCGCGCGTTCAGACGTGATGACTGCGCGGCGATGACCGCGCCCCACTTATCTCTCCTGGATCTTTCCCGTGAAAGCGGGAATCCTTACTAAATGATTCTCGTCGGTGAGCTGTCGCTCTGGGTCGCTCTTCTCATGGCGGTCTGGACTGCGACCGTCGCATTCGCAGGCGGATCGCTCAATCGCCAGGATCTTGTCGCGAGTGCCGAACGAGGCACCTACGCGACATTCGCGATGGTTGTCCTTGCATCGCTCGGGCTGTGGACCGCGATCTTCACGCACGATTTCTCGTTCAAGTACGTCGCATCGTTCACGAGCGCGAACTTACCGAAGGCGTATCTGTTCACGGCGTTCTGGGGTGGGCAGGCAGGGTCCATGCTGTTCTGGGTGTTGATCCTCACATTCTTCTCCACGGTAGCGGTACTCACCAGCAGGGCGCGGAATCGCGAACTGATGCCGTACGTGATCGGCGTGCTCGCGGTTATCGCAATATTCTTTCTTGCAACGCTCTGCTTCGGCTCCAATCCATACGAGCGACTCGACTGGCTTCCGGTGGATGGCCGCGGAATGAATCCGCAGCTGCAGAACCCCGGGATGGCCATTCATCCACCGAATCTCTACCTCGGCTACGTGGCGACGAGCATTCCATTCGCATTTGCGATTGGTGCACTCATCACGCGCAGGCTCGACGCGGAATGGCTGGTAGCAGTACGTCGCTGGGCACTCATCAGCTGGTTCTTCAACACAACCGGAATCGTACTCGGCATGTGGTGGGCGTACGTTGAACTAGGCTGGGGCGGCTACTGGGCATGGGATCCCGTCGAGAACGCGAGTCTCCTTCCGTGGTTGACGACGACGGCGTTCCTGCACTCGGTAATGGTGCAGGAAAAGCGCGGGATGCTGCGCAAGTGGAATGTCGTGCTAGTCATATGCTCATTCCTGCTGTCGATTTTTGGCACGTTCATCACCAGAAGCGGTGTAATCTCGAGCGTGCACTCCTTCGCGCAGTCGCCGGTCGGCAACTGGTTCGCGGGTTTTCTTGTAATCGCGATCATCGTCAGCGCGTATCTCGTCACGACGCGTCTGAAGGATCTCAAGGCAAACGCCGTGCTCGAGAGCATGATCAGCCGAGAAGCCGCATTTCTTTACAACAATCTGGTGCTAGTGGGTATCGCGTTCTCGGTGCTGTGGGGGACGCTATTCCCAATCCTCACCGAGGCGGTGCGGGGAACCAAGATCACCGTCGGGCCGCCGTTCTTCAATGCGGTAAATGTCCCGCTTGGATTGTTGCTGCTGCTGTTGACCGGAATTGGGCCGCTGATTGCTTGGCGTAGGGCGTCGGTCGCGAATCTACGGCGTCAGTTCACGATTCCCGCCGCCGCGCTCGTGATAACGCCAGCGTTGCTGTTTGCGGCGGGGATGCGAAGCATGTCCGCGATCATAGCCTACGCATTTGCAGCGTTTGTATCCGCAACGATCCTCCAGGAGTTCTACAAGGGAATCAACGCCAGGCGCTCGATGTATGGTGAAGCAGCGCCGAAGGCGTTCGTGCACCTCGTTGCGCGGAATCGCCGTCGCTACGGCGGCTACATCGTTCACGCTGGCGTGGTCATAATATTCTGCGCGTTCGCGGGTCTCGCTTTCAAGACAGAGAACGACGTCACGATCAACGCGGGTGAAACGAAGACGCTCGTGGATCCTTTCGGGCACACATGGGCGTTCACGAGCCAGGGCGTGTCGCGGTTCGATGTGTTGAATCGCGAGGTGACATCCGTTGCACTCGAGACGAAGCGTGATGGCAAGCCGATGGGCGTCATCACCAGCGAGAAGCGCCAGTACTTCTCGGGTTCCGATCCGAACAACCGCGTGCCGACGTTCCAGCCGGCGACTGCGGTCGGAATCAAGGGATCATTCAGACAGGACGTATATGTGACGCTGGCTGGAGTAGTAGGCCAGGATAGAAGCGAGATCCGAATTACATTCAATCCTCTGGTTCGTTGGGTGTGGCTTGGTGGCATGTGCATGGCAATCGGCGGTCTCGTAGTGATGTGGCCGCAGGCGGAGCGGAGGCGAAAGCAGGGCGGTTATGTGACCACGCTGCGTCCCGATCCAGAGTTGGAGCGAGCATGAGCATAGGACGCAGACAGTTTCTTCTGTCAATTGTCGGCGGTCTCGCGGCGACTCGCGCGGCCGCCGCGCAGGGTTCGGCAAATACGATGGATGGACCCATGAGTCCCGACGCGTATCATCCGGTGAAGCTTGCCGCGAAGCCGGGTGCTGCGCCGCAACTGACGGACAGGCAGCGCGACGACCTGGAGCATCACCTCAAGTGCCAGTGCGGAACGTGCGAGCTGGATGTCTACACATGTCGTACAACCGATTTCAGCTGTCCGGTGTCACCGTCGATGCACGTGGACGTGATGGGGCTTGTCGGCGGCGGTTACGGTCCACAGGAAATACTCAATGCGTTCCGGCGCGCGTACGGTGAGCGGGTTCTCATGGCACCCGCAAAAGAAGGTTTCAACTGGGTGGGCTACATTGCGCCGTTTGCGGCGCTCGGTACAGGCGCGCTAGTCCTCTTCACGCTTATCAAGCACTGGAGTCGACCGGCGAGCGCGCTTCAACTCGCGGACGACACGGTTCACGCAACACCAGAAGAACTCGCTCGGCTCCGCGATGTGATGAGGGACGACGAATGACCGCGATGTTGGTGGGCACCGCGCTTGCCATAGTTACGCTCTGTTTCGTGCTGTACCCGCTATTTCGCGAGCCCTTGGGCATTCCGGCACGCCGGTCGCCGGCCGCTGCGGATACGGGCGTAGCGACCGCGGTTGATGCGCTTCGCGAAATCGAGTTCGACCACGTCACAGGCAAACTGTCGGACAAGGATTACGCGGAGTTGAAATCTGCGTACACGCAGACCGCTGTGGCCGCTATGCGAGAAACGAACGCGGTGGGCTCTCCCGTGAGCGTCAGCAGCGTCATCTGCGCGAATTGCGGGCCGCGGCCTGAGTTTGATGCCGTGTATTGCTCGGAGTGCGGGCGCGCCCTCGCGGCGTGACTCGACCCAACCACGTCCGCGCATCGCGGACGTGACTGCCGAAAAAGGTGACGAATAGTGCTCTATCAGACGATCTCGTTGATCGGTGCTGCCTTGTTGCTTGCCGGCTTCGTTGCAATGCAGCTGCGCCGGATGCGAATTGACGGTGCGTGGTTCAACGCACTCAATTTTGTTGGATCGGGCCTGCTCGCGTGGGTCGCGATTCACGACCGTCGTGCGGGATTCATCATCCTTGAGGTCGTTTGGGCAATCGCATCGCTGCCACCTCTTTACAAGGCGCTGACGCGCCCGTCTCCTATCGCTCCAACGCGATAAGCTTGCGTTCCGCGAGCCGTATCGGGATTAGTGTCGCGCCGATGCACAATGCCGCCGCCGCCGCGAACCCGTAAATCATGCCTGTTGCATCGATCGGCGTCCCGAACGCCGTCGCGCTCAGGTAGCTGTAGACGGGTCGAGCCTCGAGCACGATGACAATCCCAATCAGTGAGATTGCCGTCATCATGAAAATGAGGCCGCCAAACGAAGTTGGAATCTGCGCGGCGTTCTCTGTCTCGAATTGAGGAAAGATTGTACCGGCGCCGATCGCGAGTCCAGCTATCGCAAACGTGAGTAGCGTGATCGTGCCGATCGACACTGCAGTCATGAATTCACTCACCTGAAGCAGGACATCGGTGGTGAAGACAATCGCGACGGCAAGCACAAGCAAGGGAATTGTTCCTACCCAGAATTTAGCCCAGAGCAAATCGCGCATCGACAGCGGACTCGCCTTAAGTAGCCACCACGTGCGTCCTTCAAGACTGACAGAGGGGAAGACGAATCTTGCTGCGATCGATGCAAGCACGAACCCCGCGAGAATCAGATTGAGAAAGGGAATGATATTGGCGAGGAAGAACGTGATTCCCTGACCTCGGAGCGGTAGATACCGGATGTTGAATACGTAAACAATGACCAGCACCACCAGAAGAATCAGCTGAGACCATTGCGTGGTATCGCGAAAGAAAATGCGTATTTCCTTGAGAACGAGCTCACGTCTGGTTGCCGGGAACGCCAGTAGAAATGCATTCTGCTTCCGTGTTTCGCGCACCGTTGTCCGGCCTGCTCCTTCCTGCGACTTGCTGTAACCGTCGGAATAGAGAGTCCAGTGCAGAATCGCGCCGATTGCGACGAATGCCGCGGCGGTTGTCCAAAGCAGATAGAACGGAAGCGCATCCGGCTGGTAGCGAAGCCATCCAAGCAAACCTGATTGCACCCAGTCGCTCGGCAGCCACGTCGACGCCGGCGTGCGCAGCACCGCCAGGAAGTCAACGAGTGATCGAAACCCTTCGGGTCGCGCCAGTCGCTCAGGTCTGATGAGCCGAAACGCGAGCACAATTCCCGCTGCTGCGATCACAGTTATCACACTCAGCAGATCGCGCGTTCGGCGCGCCGGGAAGATGTTGACCAGAAGCAGCGTCAACATTGCACCGAGTGCTGCGGGAATAACGAGGAAGGGAATTACGGTTGCAAGTGCGACGAGCGGATACCACCATCCGCCGTCATACGCGATGCCGTATGCGGTAAAGATTGGAACGGCCATGAGCACGACCATCCAACTCGAGTTTACGAGAGTCTCAGTGAGCTTCGCACCGTACACCGCGAGCCAATCGATCGGAGTACCGACGAGCAGGTCGAGGTCCCGCGCGAGGAAGAACGTTGAAAGGGCGGTAATCACATTCGAGAGCAGGAGCAACCCGAGAAAGCTGATCAGTACAAGGCCTAGCAGCTTGGCCGCCAGCAGAGCTCCAATTTCCGGTACGTTCTTGAAGTATTTGAGGAGACGGAACGTTACGCCGAAGACGAACAACCAGAAGAAGCCGCCAACTACCGATAGTAGAACGACTCGGAGACCGCGTCCGCGCGCGCCGCGCTTGGTGACCGCGCGCAGCGATTGCACCTTTGGCGATAATACATGTAACAGTTCACCGAAAAGCATTGCGGTGCTATACCGAGAGAACTTCGAGCGTAGTACGAGCGGCCTTTTCGCCGGTCAGGCGAAGGAATATCTGTTCGAGAGTGCTGCTCTGATCAGAATTGGCTCGGAGATCAGCGATTGTCCCCATAGCGAGGATCTTGCCATGTTGCACAATCGCGACCCGATCGCATAGTGTCTCTGCTACCTCGAGCGTGTGCGTTGACATGATGATCGTATTGCCTCGGTCCACGTAGCCGCGGAAAAGATCCTTGAGAAGATGGGCAGCCTTCGGGTCGAGCCCGACCATCGGTTCGTCGACGACTATGACTTCCGGCCGGTGCACGAACGCACTCGCGATTATCAGCTTCTGTCGCATGCCGTGGCTGTAGCTTTCGACGAGTTCGTCCTTCCAGTCGAGCAAGTCAAAGAGCGCGAGCAGTTCTTCTCCCCGTCGGTCTATGTCGGAGCCTCCCTGACCATAGAGTCCCGCCACGAATCTCAGAAACTCCGTACCTGTGAGCTTTTCATAGATGAACGGGCGGTCCGGTATGAAACCAAGCTTGGATTTCGCTTCAACGGGGTTCTCCGCGAGATTCACCCCTCCTATTGTCACCGTGCCTGAAGTCGGTTTCAGAATGCCGGCGAGCATGCGCAGCGTTGTCGTCTTTCCGGCGCCATTTGGGCCGAGCAGACCGAACAACTCGCCGCGGTTCACAGTGAGATTGATTCCCGAGACAGCAGGGAAAGCGCCGTAGCGTTTGGTGAGTCCTTCGAGCTTGATCACTTTGAAAGTAGCTTCGGGTTGAGCAGGGCAATTTCATATGTCGTGCGCATCAATGACGCCCCGCCTGGCTCGGACGCAGCTACGATGCGTCCATGAGCGTCCACCCACGCGGAGACTCCGCGTGAAGGCGTCGTAATTTCCCACGAGCGTATTGTATCTGTGTGCGCAGCCGCCCACGCGTGCAGCGTAGTATCGAACGCTGCACTGTCAACGACGCTGAATAAGGACTCCGCCGCAATGGTGAGCGTCACACGTTCGACCCTCCGCGAGACGGGGTTGTAAATCCACTGATCGACGCGCCGTCCAACAGCTGGGCGATGCGACAGAATGAGTGCGATTGGCGCGAGTGATGGCAGTAGCAGCTTGGACTGCGCGGCGGTCACTCCTCGGAACCAAAGCGGTTGACCCGTTCCGGTGACGTTTACCTCGAAGCTGTCCAGGGTAAACGACCGATCCAGATACGCCGTGGAGGTCGCCGTGAGATCCCTGTTTTTTGTACCGCTGTCCGGGGCAAGCCGGACCAGATTCTGCGACTTGAAGCCGGAGGAACTCGTATCGATTGACGAGGTCGCGTCACCGATCTGAGTGCCATTTCGCGAGAGGGCGTAATAAAAGGTAGCAGGGTCGATCCTCAACGCCCCCTGCGTCAGCAGTTGGACGTCCGAAACATCCCGACTCCTTCGGGACAGGGCGACGAGGCCGACGAGCCAGGCGGCTATCAGGGCCGCCGCCAGGTGCCGGCGGTCCAGTCGGATCATCACGCGATGGCCAATCCGGTCTCGTCGGCAATCCAGCTGAGGTACTTGGGAAGTCCGGCGGCAACCGGAAGAACCAGGAGTTCCGGGAGCTTGTACGGGTGCAGAGTCTCAAAACTCTGCTGAAGCGCGTCCAGACAAGCTGACCGAGTCTTGAGCATCAGAACCACCTCGGTCTCGTCCGAGATCTTGTTGTCCCACCGATAAATCGACCTGGCCCTGGGTAGCATCGTCCCACAGGCGACCAGGCGCCGCTCGAGGAGGGCGCGCACGAGGGTGGCTGCATCATCCTCGGTCCCCACCGTGGTCAGGACTACAACTGCGTCTGAGTGTGGCATACCCGAATTTACACCGTAAGTCCGTTAGGTTTAGAGGGCTATGGCAGAAGAAGCACTCATCGTCCGGGGCGCTCGGGAGCACAACCTCCGCGACGTCAACGTTACAATCCCGCGTGACAAGCTAACGGTCATTACGGGACTTTCAGGTTCTGGCAAGTCATCGCTGGCATTCGACACCATCTACGCCGAAGGCCAGCGTCGCTACGTAGAGTCATTATCGGCATACGCACGCCAGTTCCTCGGCTTGATGGAAAAGCCCGATGTCGATTCCATAGAAGGACTTTCGCCAGCGATCTCGATCCAGCAGAAAACCGCCGGCCATAACCCCCGTTCTACGGTTGGGACGGTGACCGAGATCTACGACTATCTCCGCTTGCTTTACGCACGCGCGGGAACTCCGCACTGCCCGACATGTGGCAGGGCGGTCGAACGTCAGAGCGCCGCGCAGATAGCGGATTCGATTCTGCAGTGGCCGAAGGATACGCGGATCGAGATCCTCGCGCCGTTGGTACGTGAGCGTAAGGGCGAGTTTCGCGAACTGTTCGAGAACGCGCGCCGGCAGGGCTTCGTGCGTGCTGTCGTGGACGGCGAGCTGATAGAGCTGGCGTCCCCGCCCAAGCTGAACAAGAAACTCAACCATAGCATTTCTGTAGTTGTCGATCGCGTTGTGGTGAACCGCGATGATCGAGGACGTCTGGCTGACTCGGTCGAAACGTCGCTCAAGCTTTCGGATGGCCTCGTCGAGATCACGCGTCAGGATGACAACTCGTCGCACCTATTCTCGGAGCGTTACGGCTGCCCTGATTGCGGGACGTCGCTCGCCGAGCTGGAGCCGCGACAGTTTTCCTTCAATTCGCCGTTTGGTGCATGTCCCAAATGCGGCGGCCTCGGCACGCGACGCGAAGTCAGTGAGGATCTGATCCTCGGCGATGCCAGTCTGACTATCCCCGAAGGCGTAATCCTTCCGTGGGGAGAGCCGGACGGCTATCTACGTCGTACGATCCTGCCCGGGCTTGCTCGCGAACTAAAGTTCAACATTGATGCGGCCTGGGGCGAGTTGCCACAGAAGACGCGCGATGCGCTGCTGTATGGCTCAAGCGGACGGCGTGGCGGTCCGCGCTCGGCCGATCTGAAGTGGGAAGGGATCATCGCGAATGTTCAGCGTCGGTATGACGAGACCGAATCCGATTCTGTGCGCCTTGGGCTCGAGGAGTTCATGACTGCGCTCCCGTGTTCGGCGTGCGGTGGGCAGCGGCTCAAGCCGGAGTCCCTCGCGGTCACGATCGTCGGCATGAACATTGGCGACGTGGTGGCACTGTCGGTTGGCGAATCTGTAAGTTTTTTTGAAGGCATCAAGCTCCGCACAAAGACTCAGCCAGGACTCGACGCGGATATCGCCGGTCCGATTCTCAAGGAAGTGCGCGAGAGATTGCGATTCCTGGTGGATGTCGGTCTCGACTATCTCACGCTCGGCCGCGCCGCAGAATCACTATCCGGCGGCGAAGCACAGCGTATTCGACTCGCAACTCAAATTGGATCGCGGCTCGTAGGCGTACTGTACATACTCGACGAGCCGTCCATCGGACTGCATCAACGAGACAATGCGCGGCTGCTTGCAACGCTGAGGCAGCTGCGTGATCTTGGCAACACCGTCATCGTCGTCGAACATGACGAGGAGACCATGCGTGCTGCAGACCACCTGATCGATCTCGGCCCAGGCGCTGGTAAGCACGGCGGGCTGGTGATAGCAGAGGGAACGGTCGAGCAAGTGATGAACGATCCTGCATCCGTGACTGGTCGATATCTCCGCGGCGATTCTATCATCGCCATTCCGGAACTGCGCCGAGCGCAGGATTCTGATCGCGTTCTGCGAATCGAGGGAGCTACTGAACACAATCTGCGCGACATCACTGTCGATATCCCACTCGGCAACTTTGTCGCGGTGACAGGCGTGTCGGGTTCTGGCAAGTCGACGCTTGTGGAAGACATTCTTCACAGCTCGTTGGCCCGACATTTCTATCGTGCGCGCGTGATTCCCGGGAAGCACAAGCGAATCACTGGGCTGGAACACATCGACAAGGTTATCGACATCGATCAGAGTCCGATCGGCCGAACACCGCGTTCGAATCCGGCGACGTACGTCGGTCTCTTTACTCCAGTGCGAGAACTGTTCGCCGAATTGCCCGAGTCCAAGATCCGCGGCTACGGACCCGGCCGGTTCTCGTTCAACGTCAAGGGCGGACGCTGCGAGGCGTGCGAGGGCGATGGTCTGGTCAAGATCGAAATGCACTTCCTTCCGGATGTGTACGTCCCGTGCGACGTCTGCAAGGGAAAGCGGTACAATCGCGAGACGCTCGAGGTGCGATTCCGCGGACTCAGCATCGCGGACGTACTTGAGCTGACAGTGGAAGACGCCATCGAAGTGTTCGCCAATCAGCCACGCATCCTGAACAAGTTGACGACGCTCAATGAAGTCGGACTGGGCTACATACATTTGGGCCAGAGCGCGACAACGCTCTCGGGCGGCGAGGCGCAGCGTGTCAAGCTGGCGTCGGAACTGTCAAAACGAGACACGGGCCGGACATTCTACATCCTCGATGAACCAACGACCGGACTTCACTTTGAAGACGTGCGCATGTTGCTGAAAGTCCTGCACACTCTGGTTGACCGCGGAAACACGGTACTCGTCATCGAGCACAACCTCGACGTCATCAAGACGGCTGATTACGTAATCGATCTAGGCCCCGAAGGCGGGTTGAAGGGCGGGGTCGTTGTGGCCAGCGGTACTCCTGAGCAAGTCGCCGGTGTGGCCGCTTCGCACACGGGGCATTATCTTCGGCGCATGCTTCCAGCAATGTCCAAGCGCCGGGCGAGCTGATGGTATCGCTTCTTGATATCATCGGCCCGGTCATGGTCGGCCCATCGTCATCCCACACTGCCGGCGCTTGCCGGCTCGGCCTGCTCGCGCGTGACCTGGTTGGTGGTACGCCGCAGTCGGCGCTGCTCGAGTTGCACGGCTCGTTTGCACGCACGGGCGAGGGACACGGCACCGACAAAGCGCTTGTGGCCGGTATGCTCGGCTTCCGACCAGACGACGAACGTATCCGCACGGCTCTCGAAATCGCTGACGGCGAAGGGCTGGAATACAAGTTCGAGAAGACGACGCTAAGCGATGAATCGCATCCGAACACGGTGCGAATTACGGTCACACTGGGGCCGCGCCGCGCCGTCATGGTTGGTTCATCGCTCGGCGCAGGCCGCATTCTCGTCACCGAAATTGACGGTTATCCTGTCGATATCGGCGGCGGCTACTACACAGTGGTAATTCTTGCGGCGGACGTGAAGGGATCTATCGCCAACGTGACACACATACTGACGGAGCATGACATCAACATCGCGACGCTAAAACTCACGCGAAAGCAGCGTGGTGGTGACGCATTCATCGTCATCGAGTGCGATGACAATCCCGGTGAAGCAGTTCGCGACGAGATCCGTGCACTCACGTGGGTTCGGTGGGCGATGCGACTCGACAAGGTCAGCGGCGGCTGAGGCGACAGGATGTACAAGGCTCTTGCTGAAGCAATAAGCGACGCGGAAGCGCGAGGTGTCAGCCTTGCGACTGTCGCGCTTGATCTCGAATCGCGCGATCAGGGGCGAACGGTAGAGAGTATTCGCGAGTCGCTCGCGCGGGCACTCGTCGTAATGCGTGGTGCGGTTGACGCCGGGATGACCGGCGATATGCGATCGAACTCCGGGCTTGTCGGTGGTGACGCGGCAAAACTGGTGAGCAGCGATGCCGGCCCGCTTGCAGGCACGCCGTTCCATGACATTCTGATTCGGGCACTCGCGGTACAAGAGGTAAATGCGGCGATGGGCGTGATTGTGGCTGCACCCACCGCCGGTGGTGCGGGCGTGCTGCCCGCTGTGCTCACGGGCCTCGCAAGCGCGCGCGGTATATCGGACGAACGGGTTGTCGATGCGCTTGCGACAGCGGGCGTAATCGGAGCCGTTATCGCGGAACGCGCGTCGCTCTCCGGTGCGGAAGGCGGTTGCCAGGCCGAGACCGGTTCGGCCGCCGCAATGGCCGCGGGCGCCGCAACGGAAATGCTCGGCGGCACTCCAACGCAGGCTGGTCACGCCACGGCTCTCGCGATGCAAAGCACGCTCGGTCTTGTTTGCGATCCACTCGGCGGACTCGTCGAACTGCCGTGCGTTTTCCGCAACGCCACCGGGTCTGCAATTGCGCTCGCCGCAATCGAGATGGCACTCGCCGGAATCGAGTTCGCGATTCCTGTCGATGAAGTGATCGACGTGATGGGTCAGATTGGGCGAGAGATGGATGTGCGCTACCGAGAGACCGCGGGAGGCGGTCTCGCGGCGACGCCGACCGGGCGCAGACTGGCGAAAGAGCGACTGTATCAGATCAAGCGGGCTTGAGCCGTGAGCACTACCACGGTGCAACCGCGCTGGAGCTGGGCATTCTTCGACGACCTTCGTCCGCTCGACCTGTACGACATCCTGGAATTGCGAAGCTCGGTTTTCATTGTCGAGCAAAACTGTGCCTATCAGGATGTCGATGGCGCCGATCGCTTATGCCACCACCTTTGGACACGATCGGCTGATGGAAGTGTGGCTGCCTACCTTCGCGTCGTTCCACCAGGCGTCAAGTATGAGGAACCGTCGCTCGGTCGTATCGCGTCGTCACCCGCGGCGCGCCGAACTGGCTTGGGCCGTGCTCTGGTGCGCGAGGGAATACTGCGCGCAGAGAAATTGTACGGAGCCTGTTCAATCAGAATCGGTGCGCAACGCTACCTATTGCGGTTCTACGAGGAGTTCGGTTTCGTATCAACCGGCCTCGAGTACGATGAAGACGATATCCCGCATACGGAGATGCTCAGACCGGTTGGTGGGAGAGCCAGACCATAATACCCCCGAGCCTGGCCAACGCCCCAGCCGAAGCTAGCCCGACCGGATCGTCGTCGAACGATCGTTCCATTCATGACATGATAACGTAGAAACGTCGCGATGCCGACGTGTGATAGCTGGATGCGGATTCGGGTGCAACGGTGGGGGGCGCTATGGTTGTCTACTAACTGTATGAGATGGTAAAGACTATTTTTCCCAATTGACGGGCTCTCGGGCGCCTCTGGCGTATCCCGCCAGATCCTGACGCCAAGCAGCTGGCTGCGGCCAACCCTTACATTCCGTACGCATGGGCATCATTGACAGCATAGCGCGACTATTCCGCGCAAACGTTAACGCCGCGATCTCGGCCGTCGAACAGCCGGAAAAGATGTTGACGCAGATCATCGCCGACATGCGGACTCAACTCGTTCGGGCCAAGCAGCAGGTAGCTGCGGCGATCGCCGATGAGAAACGTCTGGAAGACCAGACGATGGGCGAGCTTCGCGAGGCCGAGGAGTGGGAACGGCGCGCAATGCTCGCTGTGAAGGAAGGACGCGACGAACTCGCCAAGCAGGCGTTGATGCGCCGCAACGAGCACGTCTCGCGCGGACAGCAGATGCAGATGACGTGGGAAGCGCACAAGCAGGAGACGGATCGCCTCAAGAATTCTCTGCGCGATCTCAACGACAACATCGAAGAAGCAAACCGCAAGAAGACACTGCTTCTCGCACGCCAGCGTCGTGCAGAGGCTCAGAAGCGGATTTCGGAGACCATGTCGTCGATGTCGGACAAGTCCGCGTTCGATGCGTTTGCGCGCATGGAAGAGAAGATCGAGCAGAACGAACGACAGATCGCGGCCAGCGTCGAGATCGATCAGGAGTTCTCTGGAGATGCCCTGAGTAATCAGTTCAAGCAACTCGAATCGTCTGCTGGTGACGCAACTGCCGATCTGCAACTCTCGCAACTCAAGCAGAAGATGGGACTCGCGTCGGGACAGTCGAGTGCGTCCAGGCAGATCAGCGCAGGAGAGGTCCAGGCTGAACCGCTCCGCGAGCTTTCAGCACCGGCCGCCAACGACGAGACCAAGTCGGAGACTTGAGCGCCAATTCCGCTGACGCCGGCAAAATAGCCGGAACGATTACAGCTGTAACGCTGCTAATCCTCGTTCTCTGGATGTTTCAGCGAACGGTGGATGTCTTTCTGCTCCTGTTCATTGCCGTCATACTGTCGCTATACCTCGGCGCAGTTCGTGACCTGCTCGTATCGAGGCTTCGAGTACCACCGCGACTCGCGTTTACGGCGAGCGTACTGCTGACGTTGCTCGGTGTAGCCGGGTTATTCTGGTTGTTGGTGCCAGCGGTGATCGGCCAGACACGCGAACTCGTCGATGTGCTGCCTACCTACATCACGAGTTGGGAGTCTGCACTCGATCGGTTTGTCCTGAGTCTTCCAGGCACGAGCGGATACTGGCAGGCCGGCCAGCACCAGGTGCTGCGCGCCCTGTACGAACAGCTGCTGAGCTACGCACAGGGAGTCGTTCCGCGCGTGTTTTCGGTCGTCGGCATTTTGATCGATGTGTTCTCGGTTTTCGTGATGAGCATCTATCTCGCGCTGCAGCCGGGCGTGTATCGGGAATGGCTCATCGCGTTGTTCCCACCACGGCACCGGGATCTGGTGCGCGACATACTCAGGGACATCGCAAGTACGTTGCGGGCCTACATCGTGGGTCAGTTGACGACGATGACCGTGTTGGCGCTTCTCACATCGTTCTTCCTCTGGGTCCTTCACGTTCCTTACGCGCTGACGTTTGGCGTCTTCACCGGAACGGTTGCGATCATTCCGTTTTTCGGATCGCTGTTGAGCACCACGCTACCGGCGGCATTTGTGCTGGCTGGTCCGAATGGAGGAACCCGCGCGTTGCTCGTCCTGGGTGTCGGAGTTGTCGTGCACCTGATCGAGGGGAATCTGGTTTCACCACTCGTGATGTCGAAGCAGGTCGAACTACCGCCGGTCCTGACGATCATGGCTGTCCTTGTGGTGGGCGGACTGCTTGGACCGCTTGGCCTCGTCGTCGCGCTCCCAACACTCGCGATGGTGATGGTGATCGTCCGACGCATCCTCATAAACCGGATATACGAGGGGAAGGGCTTCCGCAAACAGGGACGCAAGCAACAACTCTTGCTGCGGGTACCTGTTCCGGACGGGGGCGTGTTGCTCGCCGAAGGAGGACCTGTGGACATGGCGGCGTTCAAGGCACGAACCGCTCCGGCTGCCTCGTAAATAACGCCTGAATCCGACGCTCCAATCCAAAGCGTCGGGGCGGCCTTGCTAGTTTTGTACAATGCCTCAGGTCAGTCTCTATAACACCATGTCCCAGTCGGTGGAGCCGTTTGCTCCGGCGGACGGCAAGATCGTGCGCATGTACACGTGTGGACCGACAGTGTACAACCCCGCGCACGTCGGCAATTTCAGAACGTTTCTGTTTGAAGATCTGATGCGCCGTGTCTTCAAACTCGCCGGCTGGCAAGTCGATCAGGTGATGAACCTGACGGACGTTGATGACAAGATCATACGTCGCGCGTGGGAGAGTGGAGTCTCGATTTCCGAGATCACACTACCGGTCACCGAGCGATTTCACTCCGACAGGCATTATCTGCGAATCGAGGACGCCGAGCGGTATCCGCGTGCGACTGAGAGCATCGCCGAGATGATCGAGCTGGTCAGCAAGCTCGTCGCGCGGGGGGTAGCGTATCAGGCCGAAGACGGCTCGGTTTACTTCGCGATCGACAAGTTTCCGGCTTACGGGAAGTTGTCGAGGCTGGACACGCGAGAGATTCAGGCCGGTGCGCGGGTGGCCCAGGACGACTACGCCAAGGAGAATGCGCAGGACTTCGCACTGTGGAAGGCGGCGAAACCGGAGGACGAAGCGTCCGACGCGGCGTGGGATTCACCGTGGGGGCGTGGGCGTCCAGGTTGGCACCTCGAATGCTCCGCGATGGCGATGCAGTTCCTGGGCGAGACGTTAGACGTGCATTGCGGCGGAATAGATCTCGTATTCCCGCATCATGAGGATGAGATCGCCCAATCTGAAGCCGCGACCGGCCAGGAATTCTCGCGTTTCTGGTGTCACGGGCAGTTTTTGTTGACGGGCGGAGCCAAGATGGCCAAGCGAGTCGGCAATGTGGCGACGGTTGCGGACATGCGGGAGCAGGGCGTTTCCGGTGCGGCGTTCAGGCATTTCGCCTTTTCGACGCATTATCGGAAGCAGCTGAATCTGTCCCCGGACGCGCTGGAAGCTTCTCTCGAAGGGGTCAGGAGGGTCGGCGACTTCGCAGAGAGGCTTGCCGCAGCGGCGGGTGGCACAACGGCGCTTGCGGCGGCGGCGGACGAGCTGGTTTCCGAGGCTACGCTGGCGCTATTCGATGATCTGAACGCGCCCGAGGCGATGGCGGCGCTGTTCCGGTTTATCCGCCGCGCCAACGCCGAACTGGACGTCGGTGGGAGCGATCAGGCGGCTCTTGCCAGGGCTCGCGAGGCGTTCGGGTTGATTGATGGGGTCCTGGACATCGTTCCGGAACCTGTGGCTCAAGACGCCGAGCTGAGCAGCTACGTTGAGGGCCGCCTGGCCGACCGACGGGCGGCGCGCGGACGGCGCGATTTTGCTGCGGCGGACGCGATTCGCGTTGAGCTGACCAGCCGCGGAATTGCGATCGAGGATGGGCCGCAGGGAACTCGATGGAAAAAGCTACAGTAGGCGTTGACTATATCAGTAGAAACAGGGTATTTTTCCAGGCTTGCGTGGAAACGCCTAGCTGACGTAGCTCAATTGGCGGAGCAGTCGATTTGTAATCGACAGGTTACCGGTTCGATTCCGGTCGTCAGCTCTGCGGGTGGAAGGC
>JBDTAZ010000158.1:0-2711 GCA_039924325.1 Gemmatimonadaceae bacterium | reverse complement strand
TCGGTGGCGGAGCGTATGTGCGCGGTGCCGGGTTCTTCCTCAACAATGAGATGGATGATTTTGCGACGGAGCCTGGCAAGCCAAACATGTTCGGGCTGGTGCAGGGCGAGGCGAACGCGATAGTTGCCGGCAAGCGCATGCTAAGTTCGATGACACCGACGATCGTCCTCGACTCGACGGGTAAGGTGCTGCTTGTTGTTGGCGCGGCCGGCGGACCAACGATAACCACGACAACAGTT
Organism: Gemmatimonadaceae bacterium; assembly: GCA_039924325.1. Lineage (GTDB taxonomy): Bacteria > Gemmatimonadota > Gemmatimonadetes > Gemmatimonadales > Gemmatimonadaceae > Fen-1247. Next base: position 2,472 of record JBDTAZ010000158.1, on the reverse strand, counting down.
CAGATCATTCTGAACGTCATTGACAACAAGATGGATCTTGCACACGCGATGTCGGCGCCGAGGTTGCATGAACAGACGTGGCCGGATGAGCTAGTGTATGAAAAGGGTGGGATCCCGCAGGCGGTCCTGGATTCGCTCGGCAAGATGGGGTACAAGCTTCACATGGTCGGACATCTTGCCAATTCGAACGACATTCTTCGGACGGCGAGCGGCTGGAGCGGAATGGTTGAGCCGCGCTCGCACGGTGGTGCAGTCGGGTACTGATTTCACCGATGGTGTGAATTGAGTCCGGGCTTGAACCGGCAAAAAAAAGGGCGTCCGGATTGGACGCCCTTTTTTTGTAGGAGACTTTTTGCGCGATCGTCAGTATCTACAATTTGTACTGGCGAGTGAGCCGATTGAGGTGAGCAACTTGTGCGGGTGAGGCGTCGGGCCGTACTTCGAGATTCCACGCATTGGCCGCGTCGGTCGAGGGCGCGAATCGAAGTCCGAATCAGCCAAGTGCTTCGGAGTAGTCCATCTCGTCGGTTGTCTGCAGCAAAGTGTGGAAGAACCCGGTGAGATTGGTGCCCGCAACGTCGGGCGCGGTTTGCACCCATTCGGCCGGAGTGAAACCGTGCGCGCCGCCGTACCGCTTGTACGCGAGGCGCATCAAGTCGTCCAGGCTCTTACGTCCATTGGTAGCATGTTCGATCCGTGCGTCTAGCAAAAGGCCAACGATCAGCCCCTTGTCGTAATAGCTGACGGTTGTGTTTTTATTACCACCTTCGCCGGAACCGCCGGTGGAAAAGATGTCGAGCGATGCCTGTTCAAGAGCCTGCACATGTCGGCCCGGTGATGTCTGGATCGATGTGATTGCATTTGACAGCGATTTGAGTACGTCCTGCTGAGTACCCAACCCACCGCGACAGGCCATGAGGTTGGAGCGTCCGTCCGTCGGGCTTATGCGCCGCGAAGTTCGATACCTTTGTCGCGTAGTCTTCCTGGACGTAATACCCGGCCGACCAGACAGCCATCATGAGATCGACCGACGGCGTTCCGCCTGTTGGAATCGAGGCTGATACTTCGGCCAGGCGGGGGTCCGGCGCCGGTATCCGGATGGTGTACTGGATCGCCGCAGGCTGCTGGGCCGGCGCCGCCGAGCCAAGCGAAAGGCCGGCCAGCGCAGAGCTAATCACGAACCGTAACGGGCGCTTATTGGTCAAACTTTGCACCGCGACCTCCTGTACGGTTGAAAGGCTGCGATAAGGATGTAGCTTCTTCTTGAGTTAAACAACTATCCACCATCGAGATAAAATGAACGGGCATCTGATTTCGACTCGAGTGCTGACGCTCGTCGCGATGATTGGCGCGATCACGACTTCTTCGTCGCTTGTCGCACAAGGTACCGCCGCCAGCCACCCGCGACCGCAGGACACTGAAGTCTGGACGCCGGTTCCGCCGATCGTGACGCCGGGCGCGACCGATGCGCAGGCGCCGTCCGATGCCGTCGTGCTTTTCAACGGCAGGAACCTGGATCAATGGGTCACTGCTCGCGACAAGTCGCCGGCGCGCTGGGTGGTCGCGAATGGAATCGTGACGGTCAACAAGCCGTCGGGCGACATCGAGACCAAGCGAAGTTTTGGTAACTATCAGTTGCACGTCGAATGGCGGATACCGGCCGATATCACCGGCGAGGGGCAGGATCGCGGGAATAGCGGAGTGTATCTCGCAATAACACCGGCTGGTGGTTATGAGTTGCAGGTTGTCGATTCGTACAACAACAAGACGTATGTGAATGGCCAGGCGGCGAGTGTTTACAAGCAGTACGCACCGCTTGTGAACGCCGCACGGAAGCCCGGCGAATGGCAGACGTACGACATAGTATGGACCGCACCGACGTTCAAAGCCGACGGTTCGCTTGCGACACCAGCGTATGTAACAGCGTTTCACAATGGAGTTCTGGTGCAGAATCACGTTGCACTCAAGGGTTTCACGCTCAATGAGGGAACGCCGTTCTACAAGGCGCATGGAGCTGCGCCAATTCTGCTGCAGGCGCACGGAGACAAGAGCGCGCCGATCAGCTATCGCAATATCTGGGTGCGGCCGCTTTAGTCTGATGACAGATCTAGCTGTGGTAACAAGGGTCGGCCACCGGCGGAGAGTGTCGGCGATCGGTGTCGCGTGTGCGGCCATCGCGTGCGCAACTGTTGGATGTACGCGTGCTAAAATCGCGACCGACATCGCCCCGGAGACGCCCTTCGCTGCATTCATTGCGGCGGACTCGATGCGTGATTCCGCCAGCAAGCTCGTTGCGAATCACCTGTTGAGCGCCGGTGCGGCGTTGTACCTCCATGCCGGCGAGCGTGACGCAGCGAATAGCGCACCAGGACAGTCATTCTACGATGCGGCGGATGCCTATCTGGCAGCGGGGATGATCGATGCATCCATCTCCGCACTCGACTCGGCCGTGAGAGCGGGGTATCACGATAG
>JBDTAZ010000157.1:0-3064 GCA_039924325.1 Gemmatimonadaceae bacterium | reverse complement strand
GGTTGGATCGAGGTCGTCTCCGGAGTGATGTTCAGCGGAAAGAGTGAGGAGCTCATCCGCCGGATCCGGCGCGCGCTCATCGCACGCAAACGCGTACAGGTCTTCAAGTCGCGCCTGGACGAGCGCTTCACGGGCATCAACGCCGTGTCGAGCCACGATGGGCGCACCGTCGAAGCAATTCCAGTGGATACGTCAGCGCAGATAGCGCAGCGTCTCGACCCGACTGCCCAGGTCATCGGCATCGATGAAGCGCAGTTTCTTGACAGCGGAATTATCGCGCTCGTCACAGCGCTCGCCGAAACCGGCCGGCGCGTCATCATTGCAGGCACAGATACCGATTTCCGCGGCGAGCCCTTTGGCGCGATGCCGCAGTTGATGGCGATCGCCGAGAGCGTCGACAAGCTGCACGCCATCTGCGTTCTGTGCGGCGGTCCAGCTACGCGAAACCAGCGCCTCATCGATGGAAAGCCTGCCCCATACGAGAGCCCGCAGATCATGGTCGGCGCCGCCGACAAGTACGAAGCGCGCTGCAGGATGTGTCATAGCGTTCCACGAGTCGACGCAGAACAGGTGCGACTGTTCTAAGAACGCGCTCGCACGGACCTTCGAACCCCGCAACACGGTGTCGCGCGGGCACACTCCATTACACTCCCTCCGAGATATCACGTCCAACTTCGTGAGCGGCGTTGGGCTCCCACACATGGGCCGGCGACACGACTGCAGGCTGCGCGCGGTATAGCGGTACGCAAGAAGGCCTTGGCGAACGCCAAGGCCTTCTTGCACTCTTCGGATCACGACAGTGTTACGGCGTGAGCGAGCCATAGAGGTTTGCGACGCTGAATCCGCTTGGGTCTATCTCGTAGTATCTGTTGTCCGTGTATCGCCCCGTAGTGGGGAAATAAGGCGGCGGATTGTACAGTGCGCACTTGTCATAGCTGTAGCGCTTTGCGTAGCCCTCTCCGGAAGTGAGTCCGACCGGGCCGCGCTGCTGCTGGATGATCCCGCCCGTTAGATAGATGCAGCCGCGGCCATTCGCGGTCCCTTCGCAGCCGTTTGCGTTTTGCGGTCCAGTTGAATAGTTCTCGGCGCCGAAAGCCGTGTTCAATGCCATCATCACACCCTGCAGGAACACGTCCTTGGTGTCATCCATGTTCTTGTACCCAAGGCCGGATATGTTCAGTGGCTGCTGCTCCGCGTTGTCGGCGATCATTATGTTCTGGCCGGCGATCACGCCAAGCATGTCGGCAGTGCAGTTGTTGAGCGATGGGTCGGTGACGTATTTGGTGTCTCGCAAGATTGCGACGTTTCCAGTTGCGTAGACGGTGACGCGTCCGCGCAGCGTTCCGCTGATACCCGTCGTTCCCGAGACATATATCACTCCCTTCGTACCGGGGTTCAGTCCCCGGTACAAAGGATAGAGGTACGGTGCCTCCGCAGGATACAGCGCCGCAAGCAACGGCGGTACTGTTCCACCGTAGGCTTTCCAGTAGCCGATCGTGCCCGCGGACTTGCCAGCGTAAAAAGTCGTACTGTCACCTGCAATGTCCGTCACTGCCTGCATCAGGAATGACGAAGTCGTGGGGTGTACTCGCGCGTTGAGCGTGTCAGTGAAATAGACGTTGCCGGGATTGTCAGCACGCATCCCCACGGTGCGCAAATTCGGATCGCCGCCGAGATAGCAGCGTGCGGTCGCCTGCTTCAGAACTGCCTGTGTACGAGCGGCGACAGTTCCAGTGGTGAGTGATGTTACAACGGGTGCCGTGTAGTTGTGGGAGTTCGTCAACGCCAACGAGAACCATTTCGCGGTGTGTTCCGACAGCGGAACGAATGCTGGCCTCGATGGGGAGCCCAGACCAGTGCCGACGTTGGTAAAGATGTAAGCCGCCCCGCAATTGTCGGCCGTTGAGTCACCACGGAGCCATGCAGCGCCGTTTTTGCTTATGTACACTCTGAAGAACCCGTCGTCCGCACCGTTGATTGGTAGCCCGGTACCACCGCCTCCAGCGCCACCATTGTACGGACGCGCGACAAACTCGATGCGCATCTGGGTCTGATCCACGGTGCTCGAGTTGGGAGCGATGAAGTTGAATCCGCCCGACGTGGCATAGCCCGCGAGCAAACCGAGCGAGCCATCCGTCGGCAGCGCTATCGGCTTTTGATTTTGCGAATAGCCAACGTCAAACGTTCCGTACTGTGCCCCAGCGACGGTCGATGCTGTGCCGACCGAGCCATGAAACGTCGCACCACTGGAGAAGATGTTGATCCGGTCGTTGGACCAGACCGGACCCCAAAGTTGATCGTTGTTGGCGAAATAAATCGGCTGGCCGTTGTTGGTTTCCTGGTTGGACCAGTATGCGAACTTGGCGAAGCTTTCCTGCGCGAGCTCCAGTCGGCGCACGACCTGCGCGCCCTGTTGATTCTGCGCAACCGCGACAACGCTCACGAACCTGCCGAACTGACCGGTGTTTGAGCTCGTCGGGCCGAGGTACATGCTGGCGGTGATACCGGGAATCGGAAGACCGTCGGCGCCCAGAATCGGCACGTGGTCCTTCACGGTCGTGTATCCCGAATCGGGCGCAGCATAAGGGTAGTCGTTGAGCGTGCTCTTGCCCATCTGGAGCACCGCTTCCGCCGCGTAGCGCATGTCGCGCTCCTTGTCATACGTGACGGCAATCGCCTGCTCATTGCCGCCAATATAAATCGCGGAAGTCGCGAGACTGGCGAGCGAAAGCGTGAGCACGAGTGTGAGAATGAGCGCCGATCCGCGGCGATCGAAGCCACGCTTCATGGTGCGGCGGCTTTTCCATGCGCGAAATCTGCTCACGATATCGTTAAGGTGCTTGGTGTACATCGTTCTCCCCGGTTATGGAACCGTTACCTGGCTACTCACTGAAAGCGGCGAGAATTGTCCGCCGCAATCTTCTGCTGCAACTCCATATACCCAGACATTTCCGCTGGATACCTGTGTATCTGAAAAACTGTAACTCGCCTGGCCGGCCGGAATCGACGCCAGCGGATCGGCGAACGCGTTGCCAGGAAGACGACGGTAGATGACGTATTTCTC
>JBDTAZ010000156.1:0-25274 GCA_039924325.1 Gemmatimonadaceae bacterium | reverse complement strand
CGGACCCGTTAAATTCCAAGGCTATGTCAGATACGCAGCAAATTCGAAATATTGCCATCATTGCGCACGTCGATCACGGCAAGACGACGCTTGTAGATAAGATGCTCCGCCAGGCCGGCGCCTTCCGAGATAATCAGGTTGTCGCCGAGCGTGTTATGGACTCCAACCCGCTCGAGCGCGAGCGCGGAATTACGATCCTTGCCAAGAACACAGCTGTGAGCTGGCACGGAACCAAGATCAACATCGTCGACACGCCGGGGCACGCCGATTTCGGCGGAGAAGTCGAGCGCATTCTTCGCATGGTCGATGGCGTACTTCTCGTTGTCGACGCGTTCGATGGTCCGATGCCGCAGACACGGTTTGTGCTAGGCAAGGCACTCGCTCTGAAGCGCACGCCAATCGTCGTCATCAACAAGATCGATCGACCCGGTGCCGATCCGCTTCGCGTGCACGACGAGATCCTGGATCTGTTTATCGAGCTCGAAGCAGACTCCGCGCAGCTCGACGCACCCGTTGTCTACGCGTCTGCGCGCGAAGGCGTGGCGACGTTGGACATGGACGTGACCCCGGTTGATCTTGCGCCGCTGTTTCAGACAATTGTTGACAGCGTCCCTCAGCCACCGACCGACGCGAAAGGTCCGTTCCAGATGCTCGTCTCGACGATCGATCACTCACCGTATCTCGGTCGACTGGCGATTGGACGTATCGAGCGAGGCACAGTGAACGTTGGCGATAACGTCGCGCTGCTTGCGATGGATCTCGCGGCCACCGCTGTAACGTCGCGCGTGACCCGTTTGTTCACGTACGACGGTCTCGATCGCATAGAAGTGCAGAGCTGCACGGCCGGCAATATTGTCGCACTCGCAGGACTCGAAGGGGTTGAGATCGGGCTCACGATTACCGATGTGAATACTCCCGAGCGACTCGAAGGCATTTCGGTGGAAGAGCCAACGATCTCCGTTGACTTCCTCGTCAACAATTCGCCCTTCGCTGGCAAGGAAGGGAAGTACGTCACATCGCGTCAGTTGCGCGAGCGGCTGTACAAGGAACTCGAGAAGAACGTCGCGCTTCGAGTCGACGACACCGAGGCGACGGACACATGGACTGTGGCTGGCCGCGGCGAGTTGCATCTCACGATACTCATGGAAACGATGCGCCGCGAGGGCTTCGAGTTTCAGGTATCGCGCCCGCGTGTCATCACGCGCGAGGGGCCGGATGGAGAACGAATGGAGCCCTACGAAGAGCTGTCGATCGACGTGCCCGAAGAGCATCTCGGTGCGGTAATCGAAAAGCTGGGGCCGCGCCGCGGCGAAATGATAGAAATGAAGAATCCGGGTCAGGGGATGACGCGGCTCACGTACAGGATTCCGGCACGCGGGTTGTTCGGCTACCGGTCGGAGTTCCTGACGGACACCAGGGGTACCGGAATCATGCATCACCGATTCCTCGAATACGGCGCCTGGGCCGGCCCGCTTGCAGGTCGGTCGCGCGGAACGCTCGTATCCATGGACTCGGGCGTGATCGTTGCATTTGCCCTCGCGAATCTGGCGGAACGGTCGACCCTCTTTGTATCTCCGACGGATCCGGTGTACGAAGGTATGATCATCGGCGAGAACTCGCGGCCGGGCGACATGGACGTCAATCCGACTCGTGAAAAAAAGATGTCCAACATGCGGTCCAAATCGACCGATGAGAACATCCAACTCGAGCCGCCCCGAGTGATGACCCTTGAGAGCGCGCTGGAGTATATAGAAGAGGATGAACTGATCGAAGTGACGCCGGCCGCCATCCGGCTCAGGAAACGGCATCTCAGCGCGAATGATCGCAAAAAGATGTCGCGCGAAGCAAAGCGTGAACGTGTTGCGGGCTGACGACTAGTACGTCTTTTGCGGATGGCGACTTGCACGTACTACGATGTTGACATCGCGTGCAGTTGCTAGATTTACTTCCCGTGAACCCCCCGCAATTCAGATGGAGATGGAAGAAATGCTGTTGGAAGCTCTCGGCGTGCCTGTAACGGCCGGCGCGCACGCAGCCTTGATGCTGGTTGACATTCCTGGATTCGAGTTGGCGAAATCGTTCGATGACGATCCGGAAGACGAGGCCGAAGGAGTGCCAGACGACTTCGACGACTCGGACGACGACGATCTCGACGACGATCTCGACGACGATTCGGATGACGACGATGCTGATGACGACGACGACGACATAGATGACGAGGACGACGAAGACGATGACGATCTCGACGACGACGACCTGGATGACGACGACGACTTCGACGATGACTTGGACGAAGACGCGGACATCGACGCGACTGACGACGCGACTGACGACGCGACTGACGACGGCGAGGACAGCGATCTCTGATCGCGTTGCTTGGAGTACGTGGAGCACGTACGCGACTCCTCGATCCGGCCGGCCACGGTCGGCGTCGCTGAGCAAAAGAAGGGCGGCCCTCCGAGGGCCGCCCTTCTTTTGCTATGGTCGCGAAGCTGCGGCTACCGTTTGTGCGCTGGGCGTCGCGGTGTTCGACCGAACACTTCGGCGACGGAACGGTTGAGCGCGCGCGATATCGCTTCTTCGAGGCGTGCGCTACCCACCCGCTCGCCGTTGATGACGAGGGTCAGGTGGTTGTAGGATACCCCCATTTCTGCGGCTGCCTCGGCCATCGTGATCTGACGGAGCGTCACGGCCGCCCTGAACGCCGCCTTGCGTTCGAGTGGCGTCATCGCCATTCTTGGCTACCTCGACGTTGTATTTCTAACGGTTAGAAGTATCACGCACTCATGCGGTGTGGAATATGATACCCGCGCGTAGCAAGTCAAGAGATTTATGATACGTAGCCGGATTGGAGTGCGAGACACTTTTGGCGATCGGCTGCGATCCTCCAGGCAGCAGATGCGCCAGGGCGGTCGCAAATTCACGCAAGCCGACCTGGCGAAAGCAGTCGGAGTGGAGCGCAACACTGTGAGTCGCTGGGAAAATGGCGGGATGCTCCCCAAGGACCCAGGCGTCATCGCGTCTCTCGCCGACGTACTCGGTGTGACGGCGGACTGGCTGATTGGTGGGGATCGCCGACCCCACCCCGGTCGTGGCGCCGTTGATCGGATTCACGAGAGGGCAGGGGCCCCTCGCGTCGATCGTGCGGCGCGCGGCCTACCGGACCGCGCCAGCGCAGTGGTCAGCGGTTATCTGGCACGTTTGGCCGCCGCCGGCTGTTCCAGCGCTCAGATCGCCGGCGCGGAGGACCTTCTTCTTTTCGCAGCCTACAACAAAGTCTCCGCACTCGCGCTCAACCAAAGGACAGACGAGCAGCTATCCGCCGATATCGACGCCGCCTGGGATCTGGTGGTGAGGATTCTCCGGCGAGATGGAATCCGCCTCTGATCGGATTTTCACCGTTCCGACGTGCCTGATTCGCTTGTAGATGACTGCTGTCCCTCTTATCTTCAAGGGCTCCCGATCATTTCTGATACGCAGTACGCACAAATGCTGCGTCAGTCGGTCGAGGGCCTGTAGCTCAGGTGGTTAGAGCGCTCGCCTGATAAGCGAGAGGTCGGAGGTTCAACTCCTCCCAGGCCCATTTTCCATTCTGTGACCACGTCGAAGCATCGGCGTGGTCATTTTTTTTGAAAGTGTAACAACTCGATTGCTACAACCCCTAAACAACGGCCGCCCGTCAGCGGTCCACCACGAACATGAAAAAATTCTTGCAGATACTGCTTACGGTCGGTTGCACGATCGCATCGACGTTGGTGCCGAACCTGGCGGCTGCACAGGGCGGCGGCGGTGGCGGACGCGGCGGCTTTGGCGGCGGCGGCGGTCGCGGAGGACGGGGCGGCCGCAATCCCGGCGATAGTTCGGCGACTAGCGCACCCCGACCCGCGCTTTCCTTCGCCGACATGGTGTTTGCCAAGCGCTCCGAGATTCAGCTTACCGACTCGCAACTGGTAAAGCTGAACGACATACGCATGACTGCTGCGAGTCGGCGCGTGATGCTCACACGCGAAGTCGACTCCGTGAAGACGGAAATGGGTACCATGCCCGACGATGCCGGCGTACCAAGCGTGCCAGCGACAGATTCCTCACGAAAGGTCTTGATCGGTCAACGCAGAGCGCTGGCCAACGTACTCGGCGATTTGCACGACGTCGACGTCAACGCGCGTAAGGAGACGCTCGCCATGCTCAATCCACTTCAGCAGAAGAAGGCCGAGCTGCTGCAGGAAATCGTGGATACCCCGCCAAATCCGAAAGCTGAAGGTGGCAGAACTGGAAAGGAGGGCCGCGCAGCTGGCGGTCGTCCCGGGGGTGGAGCAGGCGTGCCCTGATTCAGTCCGTCAACCAGTACGACGGTAGCCGCGACAGGATTACAGCGTATGTTAGCTGTCCTGCATGTCGATCCGCACTTGAAAAGGAGATACACGTGAGCAGTGGCCACGCCGTCGGAACCTTCGAAGTTCAGCTCAAGATGCTCGGCACCCATGCGAGCGACGATCCGACACTCGCGCGCATGTCGATCGACAAGCGGTTTCACGGGGACCTTGAAGGAACCACCAAGGGCGAGATGCTGAGCGCCGGGACGGCGATCAAGGATTCGGCTGGCTACGTCGCGATGGAGCGGGTCACGGGAACGCTCGCTGGCCGAAAAGGAAGCTTTGTCTTGCAGCACAGCGCGACGATGACGCGCGGCGTTCCGAGCCTTTCAGTCACTGTCGTTCCCGACTCCGGAACCGGAGAACTTACCGGATTGAAGGGAGGCCTCAGGATCATAATTGACAGCGATAGCCACGCCTACGAATTCGATTACGATCTTCCTGCCGCCGAATAAAGCAAACCTCCGCGGCTGCTGCCGCGGAGGTTCCAAGTTTCTTTGTCGAATCGCGCAGTCGCGCGACTGAACGAGTGAAGCAACTACGGTTTTGACTCTTCCGGATGCACCATTGCTTCGACCTTGCGATATGTCGCAGGCGTGCGTGGTCCAAAGTAAAGCAACTCGGTTTCGTCGATTCTATAAATCCGCTGGTTCTTTCCTGCTGGCGTGAGATCCACGCCCGGCAGTGTCGCAAATTTCGCTGCGCTGCCCATGCGATCGAAACCGACGTCCGTCGCGATGATGATGTCAGGTGCAAGCTTCGCGATGAGTTCCGGATTGAGGCGCGTCATGCCGGCGGTCGAGTCAATCGCATTCACAGCACCCGCCCAATGGAGCATCTGACCAGCGGGGCCGTTGCCGCCGACGGCAAGATAGTTGTTCACGATCTGACCCATGTGCATGATCAACACTCGTGGATGCGGCTTGTTCGCCCAACGCGCGGTGTCGGACCAGATCGAGTCCATTCCAATTCGCCATGATGCGATTACGCTGTCGGCCGCTTTCTCGCGATTGAAGTGTTGGCCAAGCTGTTTCATGAGCAACTGCGCGCTGTCGAGCGATGCACCTGGCTTGATGACAAGAATGGGTATTCCGACTTTCTTGAGCTGATCGAGCACCGCGTCGGGACCGACATTTCCGTCAGTCAGAAACAGTGTCGGCTTGAGCGAGATTATCCCCTCGGCGCTCAGCGCGCGATGGTAACCGACAGAGGTGATCTTTTTAATCGCCGAAGGATATATCGACGTGAGGTCTCTGCCGACGAGATTGTCCTCGGCGCCGATGTCGTAGATGAACTCGTTGATCTGTTTCGAGACACTGACGACGCGATTCGGATTTGTGTGCGAATCCGATTTCGCGCACGCACCAAACGAGAGCAGGGTAGCAGCGAGTGCGAGGGTAGTGGCGGTTTTCTTGTGCATTTAGACTCGTTGAGATGTCGCGGTTATAAGCCGGTCGCCCGCTGGTCGGTAGGGGGTCGCTCGTGAATCCATCCAGTCCCGGCGGATGGGCCCGCATGAATGGTTACGATTCACCGCCCGGCGTCGTTGGTGGCCGACTGGGTAAGTGCCGACACTAAGATTCCATTAAGGACAGTAGCGCGGACGTGCGGCCCCCATCAGTTTTCACCAAGGCTTGACCAATTCTTTAATGGAGAAATGCCATGCGTTTGCTCTCTCGCTCGTTCATGATGGCCGCAATCGTTGCGGCGGCGTCGGCACTGAGTACTGGCGTTGCAGGTGCCCAGGCCGCCGCCACGGTTTGTAAGGACGGTACAACAAGCGCGACAGCCGGCCGGGGTGCGTGCTCCGGGCATGGTGGCGTCGCAGCAAAATCTTCCAAGACGGCAAAGGCACCCAAGTCGGCTGCCGCGACGGTAGCTACGCCAACGCCAGCGGCGACCACGACGGCTGCCGCGATGGTGAGCTGCAAAGATGGAACGATGTCCAAGGGCGGCCGCGGCGCTTGCTCCGGACATGGCGGCGTGAAGGCCGCGACGGCGGCCGCAGCTCCGGTTGCGATGGCTGCCACGCCCAAGCCGGCCAAAACGACGACCCCTGCTGCGGCGCGCACTGCTTCCAGCAAGACTACCGTCGGATCTGGCGCCAAGGAGGACAACAATCCAGCCGGAGCCATTGCCAAGTGCAAGGACGGACTGTATTCGCACGCGACCCATCGCCAGGGTGCCTGCAGCCGACATGGCGGAGTAGCGAGCTGGATGTAGGCTACACGGGATAATTCGCCAAACCGAGGACGGCCGCTCAATTGCGCGGCCGTCCTCTTTTTTTGCATTCACCGCGTGGCGCCGAGACTCCTGTTCCGGGGTATCTTTGTAATTGGGATGCCTTACACGGCCCGAGCTGGATGGTGGAACCCGTGCAACTCAACGACGGAGGGGAGAGTCAATGTCTGATTTCTATCGTAGCCGACGAATTGCGATCAAGGATACGACTGCGCTTCTGACGTTCTTCATCGGGTTCGTCTGGTCCGGGGCGTTTGTCTGGCGATTCATGGAGAGTCAGATCGATAGAGGTGACATGGCGCGCGGCCTAGCCTACTTCCTCGGTGCGGTACTCGGCTGCGCCATTCTCACCGGTTTTCTTGGGCTCGAGGCCGGCAATCTCCTCGGTGGCGTGTGGGAGCGGTACCACAAAGTGCATCGTGGACCTGCAGGAATTGATGGAGCGCCAATGATGGCATGGGCTGCGCCATTTGGCCTTCAGTCAGTCCCAAGAGACGCAACGCGCGTCGCCGCACACTTTCCAACCGAAACCCCGGCCGCCAGGGATGTTCTGGCTGTCGGTCGCGAGAACGACATCAACGACGTGTACTACACGACCGACGGCGTTTACGCTGCGTCGTATATCCCGCTCGCACAACGCGTTAGGCCACAGCATTACGAAATCCCCAAGGCGCGCGAAGCCCTCGCCAGGACTACGAACATAGGTGCGTGGGATGGCGGTCGGCTGGTGGGCGTCGCACGCGTGTTGAGCGATGGCTACATGTTCAGTGCGCTGACTGACATCATTGTCGATCCAGAGTATCAGCGGCTGGGAATCGGTCGCTCGCTTATGGACCGCGCACTAAAAGCCGCGCCCGATGCGCGGCTGCTAATCGACGCCCACCCTGAATGCGTGGGGTTCTTCAATCACTTGGGTTGTGACCGGGGGTCGGCCGGATTCGTGATGAAAGTCGCCTCGTAATGTGTTGTGTCATGCTCACGCGGTGCGGCCCGACAGGCCCGACCTGTTTGCGCCAGCCGCCAAAAGATGCGAAGTTTACAAGTCGTCGCGTCGCATAATCGTGACAATGACGCCTGATCCGACGTATCGCGTGACCCCGTTTCTGGAGCATCCGTGAACCAGTCAATTCCATCGCCCGACCTGGACGACGACCTTTTCGCCATCAGCGACATTGCTCCAGACATCAAACTGGAGGACATGGAACGTCGAGCGCGTCCAGAAGCAAGCGTCAAGCTCTACGTGGCCCTGTGGCTTCCCGTGGCTGGTGCATTGCTCGCCTACGCGATTACCGAGAGAAGCGTCTGGTCGGCCTTCATCGGGATCGAGTTGCTCCTTGTAGGGTTATATACGCTTGCCAAATTATAGATTGACTTTGTTCCTGATGCATTCGCAGTGAACACCGACAGATTTGCAGTACAAGCGCGGGCGACTTCCCAATCGTCCGACAGCTTGGCGGCCCGAGCGTTGGGCAGCGACGACGAAGCACCGGCGGCCGTACTTCATTCTCCTCATAACGCAGCTCCGCACGCGCACCCACGCGTCATAGCGGCCGAACGATCAGAGACTCTCAACCGGCTCTTGAACGTGCTGATCGCAGCGCTCGCGCTGGCGATACTTGCCCCGGTGATGTTGCTGATCTGTGTGGTAGTCAGACTGACGTCGCGCGGTCCCGTATTTTACGTGCAGGATCGTGTTGGCGTGGATCGCCGCCGACGTACAAATTCGCCCGCCGAGGACAGGAGAAGGTCCAATGACGGAGGCCGTCGTTTCCGGATCCTGAAGTTCCGTTCGATGCGCCAGGACGCCGAAAAAGGCACCGGCGCCGTGTGGGCTAGCAAGCATGATCCGCGTGTCACGCCTGTTGGACGATTCATGCGCACCACTCGACTCGATGAGCTCCCGCAGCTCATCAACGTTGTTCTGGGCGACATGAACATCGTAGGCCCACGTCCAGAGCGGCCGAGCATTTTTGCGGAACTGCGGCAGAACATCGACGGTTATCACCTGCGTCAGCAGGCGCGACCCGGGATTACCGGCTGGGCGCAGATCAATCACGCATACGACACATCGATCGAAGACGTAAAGGTGAAGATCCAGTTTGATCTGGAATATCTTTCTCGACAGTCCCTGGCCGAAGACATCAAGATCATGATGCGGACACTGCCCGTTATGATTTTCAAGCGCGGATCCAGGTAGCAACTTTACCGTACACGAAGTAAAGAGAGGGACAGCAATTCTGCTGTCCCTCTCTTTACTTCGTGATGTCACGACTCGACGTTACGGTCGAGGTGTTCGGTTAGCGCGGGCCTTCTCCATATCGGCAACGTTCTTGTCAAACGTGACCTGCTGATCGGATGTCAGCACGGCGCGCAAATCAGCCTGCTGCTTGGTGCGCATTTCGGTCATCTTCGTCCGCATGTCGCTGCCGCCCATTGCGTCTTTCATCGATGCGGCCATGCCGTCGTCGATTTTCTTTACAGACTCAGTCTGGGCTGCCGACAACGTAATGCCAGTCATGAGCCGATCCGACGTGCGGGTGGCCATCTGTGCCGGATCCATTCGGCCGCCACCACCCATTCCACCGCCCTGAGCCATCGCGGGGGCACTGGCTGCCGCGAGAAGCATGAAAGAGAAGGCTGCAATATTCATTCGTCGCATGTACGCTACCCCTGGAAATGTTGGTTGCTCGTGGCCGACCGTCGGACACGACCTGCTGCTCTCGACCCGATGATGTACGGACGGCGCGAGAATTCGTTGTACGTCCCATCGTGCGTTCGGAACAGCAATGTTGACTCGAACTGCATACCCCTTGCCCGGCAGAATCGGTTCCGCCAAATGCGAAGTAGTCGTGTCGTCCTCACGCTGGCGGCCCCGGGGGTCGTTCGACTTGCACCCTGGTACTTTCAAAAACGACGCTCCACAGAGTAGAGTTTGGGATGCCTGACGGTCCAATCCAGATTCCTGATCGCGGAGGTGAGCGCAGGGCCGCTGTGGCCGTGGTGGTGCGCTCCGGGGATTCCGGCGACGAACTACTCGTTCTGAGGAGGGCCACATTCCCGGGTGATCCGTGGAGCGGCCACATCGCGCTTCCTGGAGGCGGAGCCGAGCCGTCGGATGTCTCGCTCGAAGCGACCGCTCGTCGCGAAACCCTTGAAGAGACAGGGATCGATCTTGTCGGAAGCGAGTGCGTGGGTGAGCTCAAGAAAGTGGAGCCCCAGTCGGTGGGTGCTCCGCTCGTCTCCGTCGCACCCTTCGTTTTTAGATACCGCGGGGACAAACGAGTCCGCTTGTCCCCGGAGATCGTCGAGGCCTGGTGGGTGGCAGTCGCCGAGTTTGAGCGAGCCGAGTCCTGGTCCACAGTCCAAATCACAACCGCCGACAGTAGCCGGATGCAGGTCCGCGCATTTCAGTTGCATGGGCATTCCTTGTGGGGACTGACAGAGAGGATCCTTGCGGAGTTCCTCGTGTTGCGGCAACCACCGCGCGGCTGAGGCTACCCCTCGAGGCCAACTTCATACGCCACGACGCCAGCGGCACCGTAGCGCACAACGACATCCGGCAGCGGCGGTCTCGGCCGGTCCAGCGGTTTCTCGGCCGCACTTCCAATGTGCACGAACCCGGCGACACGCTCCGTGTCATCAAGACCCAGTTCCGATGTCACCCGCTTGTCGTAAGCGTACCACTCCGTGTGCCAGTTCGCGGAATAACCCATCGCATTCGCCGCTATTACAAGATTCATGGCAGCTGCGCCAGTCGAAAGTATCTGCTCCCATTCAGGCGCCTTGGGGTGTGCATGTGTGCGCGCGATAACTGCTATTACGAGCGGTGAACGCACGAGCCGCGACCTCTCGGTGTCGAGCGTGGCCGCGTTCGCATCGGGGTGATCCGAGTGATATGTCGCGGCAATCAATTCGCCGAGCCTCGCGCCACCGTCCGGGCCGATCACGATGAAGCGCCACGGTGTTGCGCGCCCATGGTCGGGAACACGCGTGGCAACGGTGAGCATTGTTTGAACTTCAGCCGCGGTCGGGGCTGGAGGTATCATGAGCCGCGGCGCTACGGAGCGTCGCGTCAGGAGCAAGTCAATTGCAGGATTCATCTTCAAGAGTTCGGGGTTATCAAAACTAGTTGGGGGACTCGTTCATGTGTGGCTAGATTGATCGCATGAACGATCCGATCCTCGACGTCCTGGAGAGTGACACTTCCGCGGAAGCTGGTGCGGAGATCGTCGCACTCGTATCAGAGTACTTCGCCGCTACACGCAACGGCGACGGGCGTGTATCGACAGCGCTCACTCCAGAGGAAATATCGCAACGATTTGACGAACCGCTTCCTCGCGGCGGAATGTCGATGGCGGCGATCGCCGGGCGACTGCGCTCCGACGTGATATCCGACGCGAACCGCCTGTATCATCCCATGTGCATGGGCCATCAGGTTGCACCGCCCCTGCCTGCAGCGGTCTGGACCGACTCGCTGATCAGCGCCATGAATCAATCGGTCGCGGTCTGGGAGATGTCGCCAACGGCGACCGTAATCGAGCACCGTGTGATTCGGTGGATGACTGAACTGGTCGGATGGGGCTCGGAGAGCGCCGGTACACTCACGTCTGGCGGCACCGAAGCGACCTTGACAGCGCTTCTCGCCGCTCGGAATACGCTCCTCCCGGATGCATGGACTAACGGAGTCGGAGAAAATCCGCCGGTTGTGATTTGCGGCGAGCACGCACACTACGCTGTGTCCAGAGCCCTCGGGCAACTCGGGCTCGGAACGGCGAGTCTGCGCACGGTCTCGTCGCGAGCATATCGAATGGACCCCGATGCGCTCGCGAGCACCCTTGAGACGGCTGAGCGCGCAGGACGAGCCGTGATGGCTGTGGTCGCGACCGCAGGATCGACAGCTACGGGTTCGTTCGATGATATCGAGACGATCGGAACTATGTGCGACGCTCGCGGGATCTGGCTGCACGTGGACGGTGCACACGGCGCTTCAGCATTGCTCTCCGGTACGCGCGCGATAGGGTTGCGCGGCCTCAAGCACGCGCGCTCGCTGGCGTGGGATCCGCACAAGGGAATGCTGCTCCCCATTGCCGCCGGCGCATTGCTCATGCGTGACGAGCGCGACCTGCAACGTGCTTTCGCCCAGCGAGCTCCATATCTGTTTCACGAGCGCCCGGGCACTCGCGCGTGGGATTTGGGAGTCGAAAGCTTTCAGTGCTCGCGCCGCGCCGACGTGCTCAAGCTGTGGGTCGCGCTGCAGCGGTACGGGGCCGACGGAATAGGGCAGGTGTACGACCATCTCTGCGACATGACCCGCGCGATGTACGATGCCGTGGTGGATAGCGCGCAATTCGAGGCGCTGCACGAACCGGAATCCAACATCTTCTGCTTCCGTCACCTAGGAAGTGCCGGAATGGACGCGCCAGCTGTTGATAAGCTGAATCAGGATTTGCGTGTCCGCTACAACAGGTCAGGGAAGGGCTGGATCACACTTACAGTGCTCGATGCTCGGCCGGTGCTACGCGTTACGCTGATGAACCACCGGACGCGCATACATCATGTCCACGCGTTGCTTGCAGGCCTGGCTGACGATGCAGCCGCGTTGATAGCATCACACTAGAGCGCGGATCCACCCTCCGTCAACGGGGATCGACGCTCCGGTCGTGTAACTCGCCCGTTCCGACGCGAGGAACGCGACCATCGCCGCGAATTCACGCGGAGTGCCGAGCCGCGCCATGGGTATTTGTGATTCCCAGGCGCCGGTAACAGCTTCGACCGAAGTATCACGCTGCTTCGCATTTGACGCAGCGAGTTCTGCAATGCGATCCGTCAACGTGTAGCCCGGCATGACGCAATTCACCGTCACACCGAACGTCGCAACCTCGTTCGCCAGTGTGCGTGCGAAGCCGGTTACTGCCGCGCGTACGCTGTTCGAAAGGATCAGGTTGTCGACCGGTTGTTTCACCGCGATCGAAGTGATGTTTATGATTCGACCCCACCCCCGCTCCTTCATCCCCGGAAGCACCGCGCGGGTCAGGTTGACGACGCTCTCGAAGTTCAGCCGCAGCGCGTCCGACCATGCTGATGAGGGGTGACTCTCGAATGGACCCGAGGGCGGACCGCCTGCGTTGGTCACCAGAATGTCGACGCGCCCGAACTCATCGCGTGCAGCGTTCCATAAGCGATCGATAGCCACGGGATCAGACACGTCTGCCGCGACGGCGACGACCTGTGCGCCCGTTGCATTGCGGATCGATGCGGCTGTCTCGTCCAGCGCAGTCTTATTTCTCGCGCACAATACGAGCTTGCAGCCTTCAGCCGCAAGTTCCTCCGCTACCGCGCGCCCGAGGCCGCGACTGGAAGCAGCAACGAGCGCTACCTTCCCGCAAATACCGAGGTCCATGTCTAGTTCTTGTGGAAGTACGCGTCGGTGCCATTTAGCCAGTCTGCGCGCGGCGGGCTGAACACATCGACATCAAGCGTGTCTTCGATTGCCTGTGCACGATGCGGAACGTTGGACGGGATGTGAAGCACTTCGCCGGCTCCCACGATCACTTCTTCAGCGCCGTCCTCACCAATCCAGAAGTGCAATGCCCCTTCGAGGATGTAGGTGATCTGCTCGTTGTGATGTGAGTGCTGTGGTACGATTGCGCCCTTGTTGATGTACACGTGCGCAATCATCATGTCGTCGCCCGTTATGATTCGTCGTGAGATCGCGTCGGTCACGGTCTCCTTCGGCATGTCGTCCCAGCGAAAATGTCTAACTGTCGAACTCATGTGTATTCCGGATGAAAAGTCATTCGTTGCTTGATGCCCTTTAGCAAACATACGTCGTGCAACATATCAGCAGATTGCTACCTCGCGGGAACATACGTCCCGGCAAGCGAATTGCGAATGGCGGTTGCATGATCCTCTCAAACGATTCTCAGGTCGGGCCGCTTATCGAGGTTTTCGAACTCTACATGCTTCGCGACATGTCGCTTAGGGACATCCGCGAGCCAACCACGATCGCGGCGCGTGCGATGCTCGCGTCTGGTCTCAGTCCCGAATTGATCCTAACGATTCTGGACGGAGCGATTCGTGTCGCCGAGCGGGAATCGGGCGGAGGGGTTGCGGCCAAGCAGGCCGGCGAACTCAGGGGACAGATGGGCGGCTGGTTGATGGACGCGGTTTTCGATCCAAACGGTGCGACCCACCGGACCCTTTTTGCCGCCTGAACGGGCGAGGCAAACCTACTTGCCTCGAGTCGTGTCGTAAGATTAGCCGGTCAACACCGTCGAACCTCTTAACCCATCATGGACGCAGCCCGAGCCGTCATCGCAATCATAGCCGTTTCCGGGGCTTTCGGAGTCGTGCCGGCGCTCATGTACATCTGGCTGCACAGACCGGCGGCCAAGGCCGAACTGATGGCCGGTCGCACGGATCCGGCCCTCGCCGCGCGGCTCGAGCGTATCGAGGTTGCCATCCAGGCCATCGCGCTGGAGACGGAACGGATCGCCGAAGGCCAGAGGTTTACGACGAAGCTGCTGACGGCCAACAGCGATAGCCAGGCGTCGAGCCTTACGCGGAAGAACGCATAAATTTGGCCCGGCCCAGGCGCGCCCGATACGTTTGTTTAATAGATTGGTCTCTTTCAGAGCAGCGGAACCGGATGTCCTCGGCGCGCGTTGGCGCCTGCGACAGAACCCGCAACAGCCATGGCTTCTAGTGCCCCATCGTCCCGAAATTGTACAGATCCGCGAAATTGCTATCCGTTACTTTCACCGCCGAGCCTCGCTGGAGGAAGTCAAGGCAGTAGTGCTCGACTCCAGTAAATCGATGCGCGCGGATTCGCTTTCGATGGAGGAGATCCTGGTGGTATTGAAAGGCGGCGTTACTCTGGCAGTGGAACATGTCAATCAAACGTCCGTTCCAGAAACGGCCGTTGCTCTACGAGCTCAGATGGCGCCCTGGCTGATCTCCATATACATGAACGATTCGGGCGAGTTCGGCGAACCCGCTGAACGTTAGCGGCCGAGCCAACCTTCGGACCAAAACCGGAGTATTAGATGCGCAAGTGCTGCCTGGTCGGCGCGATGCTGGTCGCCGCGATGCTGCTCGCCGCTGGATCTTCGGCGCATGCGCAGTCGACAAGTACGGATACGCTACCGACAGTGAAGGTGACGGTACTGCGCACTCCTTTCGATGCGACGTCCGCGCCGCTGAATGTCACGTCGGTCGGCGCGCGGGATATAGCAACGGCGCGACCAGGCTTCTCCATCGACGAGGCACTCGGTCAGGTCTCGGGCGTTCAGGTTGACAACCGACTGAACTTTGCGATCGGCGAGCGTATCTCGATCAGAGGCGTAGGAGCGCGATCTGCATTCGGGACGCGTGGTGTACGCGTGATCGTCGACGGGATTCCCGCGACGCTCGCCGACGGACAGTCGGCGCTCAGCAACATCGACATGGGATCTCTCGGCGTCGCCGAAGTGATACGCGGCCCGGCGTCCGCGCTGTATGGCAACTCATCAGCCGGAGTCATTTCATTGCGCACACTCCCGCCGCCACCGGTCGCCTTCGCTCCGACGGCCAGGTTCATGACCGGCAGCGACGGTCTGGTGCGTGCGCAGGTCGGTGCAGGCGGCATCTTCGGGAAGGGCACGTATGTCGTGAACGCTGGTCGACTCGATTACGGCGGCTACCGTGCGTACAGCAGCGCCAGAAACGCGCACGCCAACGCTGTCGCCACCTGGGATTGGGACCGCGCGTCAGTCAAACTGGTAGCCAACGGCGTGCAGTACAACGCAGAGAACCCGGGTAGCCTTTCAGACTCGCTGATCCAGCGAGACCGCCGTCAGGCCTACGCCAACAACGTGCTTCATCAAACAGGCGAGCGCGGTCGCCAGAACCAACTCGGTTTGACCGCGCACGCGACGATGGGTCCGGGCGAGCTGGAAGTTGCAGGTTACGGGCTGTCCCGATCGATCAACAACCCCATTCCGGCGAGCATAATCGGTATTCATCGGGCAGCGGGCGGCGCGCGCGCGACCTACGCGATTACAGATGGCGACGACTATCGTCACGTGACCGCGCTCGTCGGTGGTGAAACTGCTCTGCAGCGAGACGACCGCCGGAACTGGGCAAATATGAACGGCGCTCCCGGCGCTCGATCCCTCGATCAACGCGAACGCGTCACCAGCACGTCGCCATTCATGCAGCTGAGTGCGGTGGCGGACCGCGTGACGTTCCTTGGAGGCGTACGCTACGATCAGTTCCGCTTTGCTGCGAAGGACCATCTGATAACGCCGACCAATCCGGACGACTCGGGTATCCGCAAGATGTTCGCGACGAGTCCCACGTTCGGTCTTAGCTATTCGGTCCTGCCTGCCGTCTCGATATACGCCAACGTGGCAACCGCGTTCCAGACGCCGACCACGACTGAATTGGCCAACAGACCGAGTGGAGCGGGGGGATTCAATCCGGATCTTCAACCGGAGCGCACACACTCCCACGAAATCGGCGTTCGCGGGCGAACTCGATCACTCTCGTACAGCCTCGCATTGTACGATATGCGAATCGACAATGAGCTGATTCCTTTTCAGGTTGCAACTTCACCGGACCGTCAGTTTTATCGCAACGCAGGTACCGCGCGCCACCGTGGCATTGACGCAGACTTCACCGCCGAGCTCGCGTCGAGTGTCCGCTTGAATAGTTCGTACTCGTTCACCGATGCTCGGTACGTTACTTACGCCGTCGCAAGCGGAGGCGGAGTTGCATCGTATGCTACGAATCGTGTTCCGGGTGTCGCGCCGAATATTGGTTCGCTGGCACTCCAAATGGGCAATCCGTCCACCAGGTTTGTGTCTGTCGAAGAGCGGTACCGGTCGAACATTCCGGTAAATGATGCAAATACGGCATCGTCACCGGCGTCGGTCGTAACGAATGCCCGCGGTACCATCGGCCTCCGACATGTATCACTATTTGCTGGAATCGACAATGTTTTCGGAGAGGTGTACAACACGTCTGTGTCGATCAACGGATTTGGTGGACGCTATTTCGATCCGGCCGCAGGGCGCACAGTGTACGCTGGTGTGGATCTCTTATCGATTGGGAGATGATGCTGGGTGCATGGATTCCCAGTCGATCAATGGCGCATCGAGAACCGCTTGCTCCACCGCGTCGGAAACCTCACGGCGCAGATTCAGATGCTTGTTGTTGTTTCGCGTCGGGTAGACTCGGTTGGTAAGTAGCACGACCCAGACTCCGCGTTCGGGATCTGTCCAGATGGAAGTACCAGTGTAGCCGGTGTGTCCGTAACTGCGCGGGGAGAAGAAGCGACCAGCGCTGGAGTGCACCGCCGGTGTGTCCCATCCAAGCGCGCGACTCGATCCTGCGCCCTGTGCCGACGTCCATCGTGCAATCGTCGCAGGCCACAACAATCGAACCGGGCCGATGCTTCCGCCATTCAACAGCATGCGTGCAAAGATCGCGAGATCGTGAGCGGTCGAAAATAGTCCCGCGTGTCCCGCGACGCCACCGAGCGCCCACGCATTCTCGTCATGCACTGAGCCCCAGACCTGTCCGCGCGGTGGATCCAGTTCGATTTCAGTGGGGGCGATGTGACGCCTGTCGACCGAATCCGGGCGGAAGCCGGTTTCGGTCATTCCCAACGGGGCGAATATCGTGCGGGCTGTGTAACGATCGAGCGTCTCGCCTGTTATTTGCTCGACGATCAAACCCATCAATACAAAATCCCAATCGCTGTATACCGATTTCGTGTCTGGCGTATAGATGAGCGGTCGAGAGTTTATCGCGGCAAGATATTGAGCTCGGCCGCGTAGTGTTTTCCAGAGCGGGGCAAACGCTTCAAGACCGCCGCGGTGCGTGAGTAACATCCTGACGGTGATCGACTTCTTGTCCTGCGCGTTGAAGCCCGGGAGGTACGACGCGACGGTTCGATCGATATCGAGGCGTCCCTGTTCTTCCAGCATCATAGCGGCGGTCGTCGTCGCAATCACCTTTGTAAGGGACGCCATGTCGAAGCGCGTATGCTCGTCCACAGCCGGTGAAGTGTCGGCGTACGTCAATTGACCGTAGGAGTGTAGATAGACGAGGCTGTCATAGCGACCAACCGCGACGGCCATAGCAGGCGCCGTGTGATCTGCTATCGCGAGCTTGATGATCGAATCAAGGCGCGCTGGGAGGGAAGCGTCCAGTCCGGCAATTGATCGGGCCGGTATTGGTTCGTCCGCGATTCTCGTTTCCCGTACCGCAGCGGGACTCACGCTGACCGACGGCGCATTAGCGGCCCGCACCACAGTCGGGGCGCATGTCACCATGCCGAAGATCGCGGCGGTGACCGTCGCCGAGCTACAGCTGATCAACGTCGATCGCATCTCGCGATCGAAATTCATGGCTAGATCGACGCGTCGATAAAGCTGCGAACGTCGATGTCCGACAGCGCTGGCTCGCCGGGCGACACGTTGTCCAGCTTGCCTGCTTTCATCCATTCCTCCAACACACCGACCTGCTCGAAGAGATGCTCAAACGAATCGACGATGAATAGCAGCGGCTGGTAGCGATCGATTTCGAAATACTGATTGATTACCCACTCTAGCTGGATGGGATAACGCTGAACCATCGGAGACTCGACGCTGTGCTGCAGCTCTCCGTACGATGACAACAATCCACTTCCGTACGCCTTGACACCCTTCCCGTCTGGCGCGCGCATCAGCCCGAACTCGATCGTGAACCAAAAGAAACGAGCCATCGCCTTCATGATGCTCGTGGTGCGGCGCACCTGCTCATCTGGATCCTTGATCTTGTTTACAATCTGAACGGCAGTTTGGGCAACTTCCCCGAATCGCGCGAGCGCATCCGCGAAGGCTGGATCCGTGTGCATCGGAACGTGGCCGGCGATGTCGTGAAAAATGTCCGGCTCTGGCAGATAATCCAGCTGGTCCGAGTCGCGGATCGTAATCGTTGTAGGAAATTCGCGCTTGCGCAGAGAATCGAAGAACAGGAACGCAGGTACGTAGCCGCTTACTGCTTTCGCTTTGAATCCCGTGCGGGGAGCCATGAACTTGTTGACGTCCTCCAGACGGGGCACGGCGCTCGGGTCGAGACACAGCGTTTCGACGCCCTGGAGAAAGCGCGGATTCGCGTAACGTTGCCACCGCTCGCTCATACGCGAGAACAACTGACGCCACGCCTCGTGGTTCTCCGCGCTATATAATTCGTACGGCTGTTCTATGTAAAGATTGCCGTGCTCGCGCGCATCTTCGATGAACGGTGCACGAGTCGTCGTGAGACCGGGCCTGGATTCTGCTTTTGAGTGCCCGACAGTCGTAGCCATTGAAATCTCCAGGTTACTTATGCTTGCAGAGTATGTTACCCGCTCGCCCGTCAAACGGCTACTATTGAGGCGATGCCACGCGGCGATACTCGGTGCCGCCACATTGCTCGCCGCCGGCGCATGCCGCCAGACTGCTAAACCCGATGAGTCGCGCATCGTCGTCTTCAATGCCGGCGCACTGGCTCTGCCACTCCGGCAGGCTCTCGATTCGTTCGCCAGTCGCAACCATCTCACAGCTAACCAGGAGAATGCCGGCTCGGTCGAAACAATCAGGAAGGTCACCGATCTCGGTCGAAACCCGGACGTCATCGCTGTCGCCGACACAGCCCTCTTCGGCGCCATGCTTGCGGGCCGGCTGGCTGGTCCAGTCGCCGTGCTGGGAGGGAGCAGGCTGGTACTCGCGTTCACAAGTCGGTCTAGATTCGCCGGAGTAGTCACCTCCAAAAACTGGGTGGATGTGACGACCCGACCTGGGGTCCAGGTAGGCCGCAGTGACCCGGCGCTGGATCCTGCAGGTTATCGTGCGCTCATGGCGATGCAGCTCGCGGAGCGGTACTACCACAAGACCGGAATCGAAGCTCGGCTTAAAAACGCCGCACCTCCTGCCGACATGCGTCCAAAATCAGCGGACCTGACAGCTCTACTGCAGACCGGCAACATCGACTACGCGTGGGCGTACGAATCCGTCGCGAAGAGCCTCGGCTTGCGCTACGTAACGCTTCCGCCACAGGTCGATCTTGGCGATCCGTCGCTCGGGCCCCTCTATGCTACTGCGAGCGTCCAGATCGGAACTATTGCGGGCTCAACCAGCACCTCGGCCGCTGGCAAACCACTGGTAATGCACGGTGCGCCGATAGTTTTTGGCGCCGCAATGCTCAAGGGTTCACCTAATCCCTCGGCCGGCCGGGGGTTTATCACATATCTTATCTCTCCAGAAGGTCGGTCGATTCTCTCGTCTGCAGGGCTGCGCTAGTCGACCGCTGGAACAGACCACTCACACATCGTGTATCCGCAGTCGCCTTTGTCGGGGGCATTTCGTTTCGTGACGTATTCTGACGCGTCTTATTGTCCTACTACCTTACTCCAGCTTAGTTGCGAACACACCGATGGACGAAATCATTGAGTTTTTCACACGCCGGCCCCTGGCACAGCGAGCATTTCTTGCATTTACCGTCGCGATGTTTGTCGCCTGCGCTGAGCGCATTGCAGCGCACTCGTAATAGCAGTCTCGGGTTCTTCGCCTTCGCGCTTGTCCTCACGGCGTGTAGCGATTCGAGCATGGCGCCCAACCCTGGGAATCCAGATGCGGTAGCCGCGGACCTAGGCAGCATGAACGTCGGCGATGTGCGAACGATGACGTTTTCCGCCGCGTCCGGAGGTTTGTCCATTCCTGCGTCCCTTGCATCGGCCCAGTATGCGGTCATACTCGGCAACGTGCAGGTTGCGAGTACCGGTATCGCCAGTTATCAGGTTCGCGGCGATTGGATGCAGCCGACAGGGCAATCCGTCGCGGCCGACATTTTCGCGCCGAGCCAGAGAACGATTGCCGCACCGCCGGTGATGCCGCGCGGTGAAGAGTTCGAAGCAAGGTTGCGCGAGATCGAGCGGACCCAACTTCCGCGGCCCGGTGCTCGTGGTGTCGCGGCATCTGGAGGTGCAGCGGCGAGTAGGAATGCACCGACCCCTGCGCGGCTGGTAGCTCCACCATTGGTAGGAGATACTTTACCGTTCAACGTGCTTACGTCGGCGGGTTTTAGCGGGACCCAAGCGTGTACCGGTTTTACGAAAAGCGTCGGAACCGTCCAGTACGTATCACAACACGCCATCGTAGTCAGCGACGTAACGTCGCCACCCGGCGGATTTACCACAGCGGACTTCAAGGCAATAGGTGACGAGTTCGACCAGCTCATCTATCCGACCGACGTCGGCTATTTCGGCACTCCGAAAGATCTGGACAACAACGGCCACATCTTCATCTATTACACGCCGGCGGTCAACAAGCTCACGCCCGCCGGTCAGGCACGACTCTCGGGATACGTTGGCGGTTTTTTCTTTGCCGGTGATCTATATCCACCTACTTCCGCCGGATGCCTGGCGAGCAATTACGGCGAGATATTTTACCTGCTCGCTCCGGACGCTTCCGGCACCTACGGCAACGTATTCACCACGGCATTCGTGCGTCAAATCACGCGCGGGACGGTCGCGCATGAATTTCAGCACATGATCAATTCCGGCAATCGTGTCGCGCGATCGGCGCCGCTCGAAGCCACATGGCTCGACGAAGGGCTGGCTCACTTCGCAGAAGAAGCGGTCGGCCGCGTCAAGGCGGGTTTTCCCGACAACGTCGCCGTATCGGCAAACGATCTTCTTAGCATCGACTCGACCGTAACACAGGCGTTCTTCCTGCAAAATTTTGCGCGTTCAAAGTACTACGTGCAACGCCCCGATACGACTGGTGCGATCGTCGCACACCCCAAGGCCGCGGCGAACCTCGCCTCGCGTGGCGCAGAATGGGCGCTGGTCCGCTACATGGCGGACTGGTTTAATACTGGTGGCGATCCGCGCACTCTTACGCGTGCGCTCGTAGCAGGACCGGATACCGGAGTGGTGAACATCGTCAAGGCCACCGGAGTTCCGCTCGACACGATCCTCGCACGCTTTGTGGTAACCCTATACACGGACCATCAGCCGTATATGGCGAGTACGTCGCCATATAACTACAAGAGCTATTACTTGCGTAACATTGTCAATGGCACGCTGATCGGAAACGATCAGGACGGCGGTTACCTGCCTGTTGGTCAGGTTGGCAATGGAACTACGACGTTGACTGCAAAGGTGCCGCCTTCATCTGGTGCCTATTTCCTTACGTCGCTCTCAACCGGCGGTGCGCGCAAGATTCGAATTACCGATCCGAGCGGCAACCCGACTACGGACCCTAATGGGCGAGTATACGTAGTTCGCGTACAGTAGCCGAGCGGCGCTGCTTGAGAGATCTCAACTCTCTCGCAGCGCCGTCATCGCGGTTTCCTTGAAGACACCACGGCCTGCGATAACACCAATCGCGATCGCAATTGCCATCATTACCGCTGTGATTGCGATGGCCGGGCCGTACGCTGGGGAGTACTTCACGCCGAATATGAAGTGAACGAGCGCCCAACCCCCGCCTAGCGCGAGTACAAGCCCCGTCAGGCTTCCCAGAACTCCGAGTAGTGCGTATTCGATCACCAGAATTCGCATGATCTGCGCGCGAGTGGCGCCAAGGGTTTTTAGCAGGACACTCTCTCGTATCCGTTCACGTCGGGTCGACGAAACAGCGCTGAACAGAACGGGAATGCCCATTATTACGCTGAAGAGCGCCATGAATCTGACCGCTGTCGACGCTCTGTCAACAATTTTCCCGATTGTGGCGGTGATCAGTGTGAGATCTATGCTCGAGACGTTCGGGAACCTCTTGACCACATCCCGTTGAATTGTTGCGACTCCTGTAGCCCCGGGCACGTTGGCGAGCACGGTGAACTGATGCGGAGCATCGCGCAAAACGCGACTCGGAAATACCGCAAAAAAGTTCGGCTCGAAGCGTGTCCAGCGTACATCGCGAAGGCTCGTGACCCGCGTCGGGATATCCACACCCTGAACGTTCCACGTTATCTCATCACCGAGCTTCACCTTCAGCTCTCCCGCGACGCCCGCTTCCAGCGAAACCTCACCGGTGTCGCCGGGAGCAAACGGTTTTGCGCCAGCAACACTTGGAGTAAACCATTTTCCGGCAGTTATTGTTTCTCCGGCAGTAACCGAGTCGCGGTAGGTGGCGCGGTATTCGCGTCGCACTGCCCACCCGGCTCTCCGATTCTTCAGCGTGTCGCTTGAAATGGATTCCGTGCTGCGTCCGTTGATCGACGAGATTTTCATAGGGACTACCGGCGACTGCTGCGTAACCTTGAACCCGCGCGCATTTATGATCGAATCGATGGGCAGCGCCTGATTGTCCTGAACGTCAAACATGAGGAGGTTGGCGCCGGACGAAGCGGCATTGAGCGAGAGGTCGCTTACAACGCTGTTCTGCACCAGATAGAGCGTTGTGACCAGAAACGCGCCGAAGCCGAGCGACAGCATCACAGCGCGAGTCTGATTGGCCGGTCGGTACACGTTCGCCAAGCCCTGGCGCACGACGTACGGCCACCGGGCGCGAATGGATTTCCGTGCTCCCCATGCGAGCGCACTTGCGACCAGCGAAAGCACGAGTAGTACGGTGCCGGTAGCGGCGGCAAGCCACAAGCCCTGTCGCACGGTTTGCGCGCGCGCGACTGCCACGCCGATCACGCTCAATACCAGCGCCACGTCGACAACCATCCTCGGCGTGTCCTTCCAACTCATCCGCAGAATCACCGAATCGGAGTCGCGTCGAAGCGTCTGAAGTGGCGAAACGTTCCGGAGCGCGAGAAGCGGGCGTAGCGCAAAGACCAGCGCTATCCAGCCGCCGATAAGAATCCCGGAAATGATCGCGACCGGCTCTGCGGTCACGTGGACGTCAACTGGCAACATGCCGACGAACGCCATCGGAAGCAGGAACTGGATTACGACTCCGGCGGCCGCTCCAAGGACGGCACCGAGCAGCCCCATTACAGCCGCCTGGGCTACATACATTCCGAGCACCTGGTTCCCGGACGCGCCGAGACATCGGAAGATGGCCACAGTGTCAATCTTGCGCGCTACAAAGGAGCGGACGCCGCTTGCAACGCCAATCCCGCCAAGTAGTAGTGCTACCATCCCAACGATTCCGATGAAGTTGGCGAGACTCTCTGTTGCGCGCGCAGCTCGTTCCTCAGCTTGCGTTACCGTGCGAACCTGCACGTCCTGTTTCGTCAGCGTCGCGCGAAACGGCGCTACGAATGACTGGGGGTCGGTATTCGCATCGAGCTTGAGCAGCGCGGAGTATTCCGCCGTGCTACCAAATACCAGCAAGCGCGTTTCGGGGAGATAGCGCGCAGGAATGTAAACTCGCGGCGCAAACGCGCTCGAAAGCCCCGATGCGCCGGGTACATCCTTCAAAGTTCCGCGAATGACGAACACGCCGTATCCGACTTTCAACGTGTCGCCAATCCGGGCGTCCAGGGTGATCAGAAGCGAAGGATCGACAAGCGCGTTCGGCCCGGATTGCAGGGTTTCGTACTGACCCGCCGGTTCGGTTGTTATTTGTCCGTAGAGCGGATAACCCAACCCCACGCCGTAGATCTGTGAAAGCCGGGTGTCTCCGTTACGCGGGAGCACCGCCATCGAGGGAAATGTCGTTAGCCTTACATTCGGAACGCCGGCCGCGTGGAGCGAATCCAGGACGTGTTCGGACTCCTTTCCAAATGGACGTCGACTCGTCAACTCCACGTCGCCGCCCATCACTGCGCGTGACTGCTCGCGCACCGAGCGAGTTACGTTACGCGCGAACGAGTCGATGGACACGAGCGCGGCCACACCGACCGCAATCGTCGACATGTACAGGAACAGCTTGCGTCGTGTTGTGCGGCTCTCGCGCCATGCGAGTCGCGCCAACTGAAACGTCGATGCGCTCAAACCGTGTTGCCGGTCGAGCCTGTGTCTTCGATTACTGCGCCGTCCGCGAGCCTGATCTGGCGTCGCGCCCGAGATGCAAGGACGGCGTCGTGCGTTACGATGACGACAGTTGAGCCCGATTCACGGTTCAATTCTTCGAGTAGTGCGACCACTCTTTCGCCGCTCGCTGCGTCGAGGTTCCCAGTGGGCTCGTCGGCAAATAGAATCGACGGCCTGTTTGAAAATGCGCGCGCAATCGCAACTCGCTGCTGCTCGCCGCCAGACAGCTGCATCGGGAAGTGTGTACCGCGCTCGGCGAGTCCAACTCGTTCAAGCAGATCAGCAGCACGTCGCTCCGCGCCGGACTCGCCGCGAAGCTCGAGCGGCACCTGCACATTTTCCGACGCGGTGAGCGTCGAAATCAATTGAAAACTCTGAAAGACGAAGCCGACTTTTGCCGAGCGAATGCGCGCGCGATCGTCCTCGGACATGCTGGACATCTCGGCGCCATCCAGGATCACCCGGCCACCACTCGGTGTATCGAGACCCGCAAGGAGGCCAAGCAGGGTAGTTTTACCGCTCCCGGACGGACCCGTTATTGCTACGAACTCCCCGGGCTGCACGACGAACGATACGTTCTTGAGAACAGCGAGCGTGCGCTCGCCGCTCCTGTATTCCTTGGTCAATGATTCCGCGATGAGCATTAAGAAAGACGTCCGCTTTATGTGTAACTACACTGCCGCTGCGCTTCTCGCATCGCTGCTTTCGATTGGATGCGCGCC
>JBDTAZ010000155.1:0-6687 GCA_039924325.1 Gemmatimonadaceae bacterium | reverse complement strand
GGTCCGTACGTCGCCTGCCAGATGTCCCACTGTCCGCCGGAACGTGAGTCGTCGCCGACAGCAAGTTCATACCAGTTTTCGTCCTTCATCATCGCCGTAATGTTGCCGTCCGGCTTCCGTGAATCGGGACGTTCCAGTTTCATCCAGCTACCACCGTTCACCCAGTACGCGTTCGCGTCGTCGTAGATGTTGACGATCTGGTGATAGCGGAAATCGACACCGTCCGGGCACAGCGACCACGTACCGCCATACGTATCCGGATACATCACCTGATGCGCGAGCGATATCCAGCCGCCAGTCGATCCGCCGGTCAGTAGCCGAGCCCAGGAATTGCGTTCAACGCGAAATTTCGTTTCGACTTCCGGCAGCAACTCCTTCTGAATCGCGTCGCCGTATGGTCCGTTGTTCTCCGAATTCACGCCGTACGAGTCGTCGTAATACGGCGACGGATGCTGCAGCGTAACGAGAAGCATCCTCGGTGTTCCATCCGCGACCCAGTACTTGGTGAAGTTTGCACCGGCTCCAGTTGTACGTCCGAAACCACCAGGAGCAGCGAGTGAAAAGTGGCCTTCATCGTACACGACCGGATACTTGACGTCAGGATGCTTGTCGTAGTCGCGCGGCAGAAGCACGGTCGCGCCAACATAGATCGGATGACCCCACCACTTGGACAGTATCGCGCTCTGAATCTTGATGTGCTTTACGTTCTCATCGTCGGCCGGCGTCGCGATCGGCGGAATCACCTTGTCCGCAACAAGCGAGATCGGCGTTGTTGACTTCGGATCGAACGAGATGACAACCGGATCGCCGTACATGTTGCCAGGTGACTTCTTCCAGTTCTGCCCTTCCCACTGATCCATGTGCAGCCAGACCGTGTGACCATCCGCGCGCGCGAACTTGGTGTACACATTCACGAACGGCTCGACACGATACCGACCTGCGGGCAGATCTTTCAGGCTTTGTATCGGATGCCCGAACGCGCTTGCGTCGATGATCGCATGGGCGCCGGGCGCGAGGTTCTCGACGTTCTTCCCAAAGAGTGGATCACCCGTCTCACCCGTGCGTTGAATCGGCGTGCCGGCGGTATCCGTGAGCCGGCTTATCGCGACATAGACCCGTCCGGTTACAGCGCCCGAGTGTGCGGACTTCGGAAACGAGATTTCGAAACGGGGGCCGTCTGACGACTTGGCGCTCTGGCCGGAGGCGGGAGCCGAAAGCAGCAGGGCGGCGATCGTGAAGCAGCCGGCGCACCGCGCGAGGCTCTGGAGGGACCGACGGGAATTCGTATGCATACGGAAATCTGGACTGGGACTGATGGCTGCGCTACCCAGCTAAGCCTTGAATTCCTTCCAGCGACGAGCCTGTTCCTCGGGCGACACGTCCTCGACGTGGGTGGCAATCCACCAGACGTTTCCTGATGGATCCCTCACGCCGCCGTATCGTTCGCCGGACGGCAAGTTCATCACGTCTCGGATGGACACGCCGCCCGCTTCAAGCGCGCGATGGTACACGGTGTCGCAATCCGGCACATATAGGTAGATCGACGATGGCATCGGCGCGAAGTCGGCGCTCGCTTCTCCGATCATGATCATCGAGTCACCGACGCGCATCTCCGCGTGCATGAGCGAGCCGTCGGGGCGCGCCTCGCGCACGAGCAACTCTCCATTGAAGGCATCGCGGACGAAGTCAATCAGCCTGATTGCGCCCGCTACGAGCAGGTACGGCGTAATGGTGGCAAAACCGTCTCGGATTGGCTTGACTGTCATTTGAGTCGCCCGGTTGGAACTTTGTCACCCTTCCCGTCGTTCACAGCACCAGCCGCACCTGCGCGCCGCGGATCCGCGCCAGCAGTAACAGTCTTATCGCCCAGCGTAATGGCGGCGGCATATCCCATCCTCAGCTCGCCCGGCAGGGATATGAACCGCAGGTGATGACCCATCTGCTCGAGGCTTCGCTCCGTACTCGGCGCGAAATTGTCCTCCATCTCGATCAGATAGTCGCTCCGCGTCCCAAAACGTTCGCGCGAAAGAAGGAAGCGCGGTAGCTCAATGGCGTGCTGCACATCCAGCTTCTCGTCGAGCACTCCAACCACAATACTGTACACCGCGGATGTGATCCATGAGTTGCCCGCAGCGCCAACGGCCAGCACGGGGCGACTTTTCGCGCCGGTACCCTGGAAGACAATCGTCGGCGCGAGCGTACTTCCGTTGCGCTCGAACGGTGCGCTACTTCCGTACGCGCTCGCGTCGCTCCCGTACGAAGTGAGTTTGTCGTTATACAGAAATCCGAGTCCCGGTGTCACGTAGAAGCTTCCGCCCCAAGTACCGAGCGTCTGCGTCGCAGCAACGACGTTGCCATCGGCGTCCGCAACGGTAAATGCTGTGGTACCGGTACGATGGCAACTGCTCTCGCCTGCTTCCGGTTCCACACCACCGCATGTCGCTCCCTGCATATCCCCGCCGCTTGCATCGGCCAGCATGCCGACTGCAGTATCGGCCACAGTCGCACCGGTTTTTGGCGACCTTGCGCACTTGGGCGGATCACCCATTAGTGCTTCACTTGTAAGCGCGTGCCTGGGATCAAAGCATTTCCATCTTGCGCGCGCCGTATCCTTGCTCGTGAACGCGGCGGTGTTCACCGGCCAGAGACCGGGGTCGGCGATTCTGCCGCGCGACGACGGTACAAGTTTCCACGCTTCGATCATGGCGTGAACAGTGGCGGCATCCTCGGTGTACGACGGCAGTCGCGGCAACTGCTCGAGCATGTTGAGCTGCGCAACAAGCGTCGCGCCGCCCGACACGGGAGGCGTGCTCGAATAAATCGTATATCCGCGGTAGCTACCAGCGACCGCATCACGCTCGGCGGCGTAATACCGCGCAAGATCACTCATGCGCATCGAATTGCCGTGTCCGCGGAGATCTTCCACCATGCGACGGCCCACTGCACCGCGATACACGGCATTCGAGCCACTGTCCGCGATCTGCTGCAGCGCCCAGGCAAGATCGGGATTGCGAAGCGTATCGCCAGCCTGCAACGGCTTGCCGTCTCGAAAGAATAGTTTCCTGCTGCCCTCGTATTTGAGGAAGTTTTCGCGTTCCGTCGCCAGTGTGGTTGCAAGACCATCGCTCACGATGTAACCGTTCTTCGCCGCGCGAATTGCGGGAGCGACGAGGTCGGCCCACGAAACCTTGTGGCTGCCGTACTTCTGCCACGCCTCGTGCATCCCTGCAATCGTGCCGGGGACATTCGGCAGCACTGGACCGCCATCGGGATAGCCACCGCTTGCCCGGATGGAGTGCTCGTTGGTGAAGACATCTTCTGGGAGCCGAGTCATGAACTCAATGACGATCGGTCTCGGCATCGAGTCTAGTCGGATGAGCATCTGGCCGTATCCGCCGATTCCACTCGCGTCCGGTTCGACGACACCGAGCGCGAATGAGACCGCGACAGCGGCGTCCACTACGTTCCCGCCCTTGCCAAGAATCTCGATACCAGCCGCCGTCGCGACAGGATTTGCGCTTGAGACGGCCGCACGCCCGGTAGCCGGCTCACGCAACGTCGGGCGCTTCATCAACATCTCGTGCACGACAGTCGCGAGATCATCGTCGGTTCTCGCGGCGAGTGCGCGCGGGCGGAAGTTGTCGCGGAGTTTCTCCCACTCTGCATGGCGTGCAGAAGCATCTGGAGTGGAGTAATAAAGTTTTGCAGTGCGCTGCCACGCCGCATCAAAGCGCGCGGCATTGCGATCACTCTGGTTCACCGCGATCGCGAGCTCCGC
This sequence comes from Gemmatimonadaceae bacterium, assembly GCA_039924325.1. Classification (GTDB taxonomy): domain Bacteria; phylum Gemmatimonadota; class Gemmatimonadetes; order Gemmatimonadales; family Gemmatimonadaceae; genus Fen-1247. The sequence continues at coordinate 2,909 of JBDTAZ010000155.1, read as the reverse complement.
GGTTCTGCCACTATCGGGTGTTGCGGGCGCGGAGACGTACCACAGCGAACCCGAGCCTTTTTCTATCGTGGCAGCTGAGCGATCACCGAGTCGATCCGGATCGCCGTTATAGCCAGGCGGCGGTGGAGGGAGCTCAACAAGTGCGAGGGTGTTTCCGTTCGGAGACCACGTTGGCGCTGCGCGGCGGTCGCTGACGAGATTGACGTAATCACCTTGCGGGGTCGTGACCCATACACCCGCCGGTCCACTTCGCGTACCGAACGCGATGCGACGGCCATCGGGTGACCACGTAGGATGCTCCGCATCTCGGTTGCTGATGACTGTGTGTATCGAGTCGCCGTGCAGCGTGACGATCCGAAGCATCGTTCCTGTTTCCGGGGCCGACACAAACGCGAGCTGCTTTCCGTCTGGTGAGAACGCGGGCCAGAGCTCGGCGCCTGTTTTTGATTTGGTGATTCGGCGTTCCTTCCCGTCCGGAGAACGAAGGTAGATGCGCGCGGTCGGCCCGATTCCACGGACGAATGCCAGACTGCCATCTGGTGCCAGGGTCGGATCGCTTTCCCAGTCATTGGAATCCGTCACTCGCTGCGAGGGATTCTGGCCGCCCTGCGCACCGGCAGCATCGATCTGCACTTTATACAGATGAGAGCTGCCATCGCGATCCGATGCAAAGACCAGCGATTTGCCGTCCGCGCTCCACGCCGGCTCGCGATCCCAGGCCGGTCCCGACGTGATCTGGACCCAGGCGGTGTCACGCGCGGATCGCTGCACCCAGATGTCGCCATCGATGGCCAGAGCAAGTCGGCCATCCGGCCCGTAGGCAGCGTCCTGTACCCCGCCCGCGGGTGAGCCGGTGCTCGCTACGGCCTGTAGCACGAGCAGCAGAGTAGCGAGAGAAACCATCACCTGGTGATCTCCATGATTTTGTGGAATTACGCGGCGGCCTGCGCCGAGCCGCAGTCCAGTATAGCACGCCAGTACGGATCACGCATTGTGACGGACTGGACTCGCGGGAGACCCCTACCTTTGCGTATTGTATACAATCTCGACTCTGGCACCCCAATGCAAATCCATAAACTGGAATCCAACGCCGGTGGCAAGCTCACCGCCAAGCGCGCCGCGGCTCCCAAAACCCGCCCGCCCAACTCCACGGCCGCCGAACGTGTCACGCTCGGTGTGATCGTCGGCAACCGGGGCTTCTTTCCCGGTCATCTGGCTCGAACCGGTCGGGAGGACATGCTCAAGGCGCTCGCAGCCGAAGGAATAGACGCGATCGCGCTCGGGCCCGAAGACTCGGTTCATGGCGCGGTCGAGAGTCGAGACGAGGCCAAGGCCTGCGCTGCGCTCTTCCGCGCGAATGCAGATAAAATCGCCGGCGTGATCGTCACGCTCCCCAACTTTGGCGATGAACGAGCGATCGCTGAAACGCTGCGGATGGCACGTCTCGATGTTCCGGTTCTGATCCACGCAACCGCCGATGATCCGGCGAAGATGGGCATCGATGCACGGCGCGACGCGTTCTGCGGCAAGATGTCCGCTTGCAACGTGCTAACGCAGTACGGGATTCCGTACTCGCTGACATCGATCCACACGCAGCGGCCCGAATCAGAAAGTTTTCACGCTGATCTGCGCAACTTCGTCGGCACCTGTCGCGTTGTTCGCGGCCTCAAGCACGCACGCATCGGTGCGATAGGCGCTCGACCGGCGGCGTTCAAGACCGTGCGTTTCAGCGAGAAGATACTGGAAGCATCCGGAATCGCCGTCGAACCAATTGATCTATCCGAAATACTTGGTCGCATTGATCGGCTGCCGAGCGACGATCCACATGTTCGCACCAAGCTGGACGAAATCCAGACATATGTCACCACCGACGGCATCCCGACTGAAGCGCTCATCAAGATGGCGAAGCTCGGTCTCGTGATCGACCGATGGATGAAGGAAGTCGATGTGACGGTAAGCGCGGTGCAGTGCTGGACGTCGATGGAAGAATTCTTTGGCGTCGTACCGTGCACGGTTATGAGCATGATGAGCGACGTTAATTTGCCGAGTGCATGCGAGATGGATGTGTGCGGCACGATCAGCATGTACGCGCTCACGCTTGCGTCTGGCACGCCGGCCGCCCTGCTCGACTGGAACAACAATTACGGAGACGACCCGAACAAGTCCGTCTGCTTCCACTGCAGCAATTTGCCAAAGGCGTTTTTCGAAGACACACGGATGGACTATCAGGCGATCATCGCCGGTACCGTGGGCAAGGAGAACACGTACGGCACAATAGTTGGAAAGGTCAGGCCAAACCCAATGACATACGCGCGCTTCTCGACCGATGATCGCACGGGACGCATCCGCGGATACGTTGGCGGTGGCCGATTCACCAACGATCCGCTGACGACCTTCGGCGGCGCGGGTGTCGTGGAGATTCCTCGACTACAGGAGCTCCTTCGATTCATCTGCGAAAACGGCTTCGAGCATCATGTCGCCGGTACGATGGCGACTGTTACAGATTCTGTGCACGAAGCAACATCGCGGTATTTGGGATGGGACGTCCACAAGCACGCGTAGCAACGTGGCCATCGTAGCGGGAGTCGATTTCGGCACGTTGAGCGTGCGCGTTGCAATTGTTGACAGCGCGCTTGGCCAGCTTGGCGCCGGCGTATCCGGATATCCGGTGAAGCGCGATCGCAACGATCCGGATTTCGCGATGCAGTCGCATGACGCGCAGATGAATGCGCTGGTCGATGCAATGCATCTTGCGTTGACCGATGCGAGAGTGTCGGGTGACGACGTTCGCGCGATCGCGCTCGACACCACCGGTTCGACGGTTATTCCGGTCGGCGAAGGGCTTGTCCCACTCGGCGATTACTATCTGTGGGCTGATCACCGTTCGAAAGACGAAGCGGCTCTCATCA
>JBDTAZ010000154.1:0-6538 GCA_039924325.1 Gemmatimonadaceae bacterium | reverse complement strand
GCCGCTTGCGCGCTGGTTAGTAAATCCATACATTCCAACGACTTAGCCAATTCCATTGGGGTGTTGGGATGACAAAGGCGGACCTCGTCGAGCTGGTAACAGCGCAAATTGCGCAGACTGCTGGCCCCACGATCTCAAAGAAAGACTGCGCTCGCGTCGTCGATACATTCCTCGACGCGATAAAAGACGCACTGCGTGAACAACAGAATATTGAGGTGCGCGGCTTTGGCACTTTCAAGATTCGCCAGCGCAAAACACGCATGGCGCGGAATCCGCGCACCGGCGATCCCGTCGAGGTCGCGGCGCGTCCCGTCCCGGTCTTCAAGCCGTCCAAGGAGCTGCGAGCCCTGATCGCGGACATCGATATCTCCGAACTCTCCGAGGCGTGATGCGGGCGGCGTACCGATGAAAGTCACGGTACGCGTGTTCGCTTCGTACGCGGACGCCGTTGGATCGGACCGGGTGACGGTTAACGTCGGGGAACCGGCCACGGTCGGCGGTGTTCGACTTGCGGTGGCCGCGCTCTCACCCAACCTCCCTCCAAGGCCGCTAATCGCGGTCAACGAGACCTACGCGACCGACGACGTCCCGATCGCCGAGGGCGACCAGGTGGCGGTGATTCCGCCGGTAGCCGGCGGATGAGCCGCACGGCAATTGTGACAGCAGCAATAGACGTCGCGGCCATTGTGGACGAAGTCCGCGGCGCTCCCCAGGGCGCGATCGTGACATTCATCGGAACTGTTCGGAACAGTTCCGGGACGCGCACAGTTACCGGACTCGAATACTCAGTCTACGCAGAGATGGCGAATCGTGAGATGACAGACATCCTTCACGAGGCCCTTGCGTTGGCTTCCGGCGCGGAAATTGTTGCGGTGCATCGAGTGGGCAATCTGGACGTGGGCGAAATTTGCGTAATGATCGCGGCGTCGCACGCGCATCGTGCCGCAGCGTTTGACGCATGTCGCTACACAATCGAAGGGATCAAGAAGCGCGTGCCGATCTGGAAGCGTGAACGGTATGCGGACGGTTCGACACAGTGGGTCGCCGCGTGCAGCGATACCGCGCAGAACGCGGGCAATCACGCGGGTGAACACGCGGGTGAACACGCGTGAAGGACGGATTCGGCCGGAGCATAGAGTATCTCCGAATCTCCGTGACGGATCGCTGCAACTTTCGGTGCGTCTACTGCATGCCGGAACGTGGCCTCGACTGGATCGCGCGGGATGATGTTCTGTCCGCGTCGGAAATACATGATGTCGTAGCACAGTTGGCGCCACTCGGCCTGCGCCGCATTCGCATCACCGGCGGCGAACCAACGATCCGAAAGGACTTGTGCGACATCGTGGCGCGCATCCATGCAATAGAGGGGGTGGACGACATCGCGCTCTCCACCAACGGCGTGCGACTCGAAGGCATGGCGTCGGAACTGCGTGCTGCGGGAATTTCCAGAATCAACATGAGCGTCGACTCGCTCCAGCCCCATCGCATCACTGCGATTGCGCGGCGCGATCTCAAGCTGGACCCAATTCGCGTACTGAACGCGGCGCTCGCAGCCGGTTTCGATCCGGTGAAAGTGAACGCCGTAATTGTACGCGGCGTGAACGACGATGAGATCGCCGCGCTTGCACAGCTAGCGCTGGATCTTCCTGTACACGTCCGCTTCATTGAGCTCATGCCAGTCGGCGACATGGCGGACACGGGATTCGAGCACGTCGTCCCCGCGGACGAGATACTTGCTGTCGCACGGGAGGCGTTCGGTGAGCTGCTTCCTGACGTGGGCCCGGCTTTAGGCAATGGTCCAGCTCGCTACTACCGTGTTCCGGGCGCACCCGGAACTATCGGCGTGATTACACCCATGACGCACACGTACTGCGCGTCGTGCAATCGAGTTCGGCTTACGGCAGACGGGAGGCTTCGTACTTGTCTGTTCGGCGACCACGAGGTCGATCTCCGGACCCCACTGCGTGCCGGGATTCCTCTCGAATCGCTTGTCGTCCAGGCGTTGGCGGACAAACCGCGGGAGCACGCCCTCCTACAGCTGCGTACCGGCGGCCTCCGCGCCCTCTCGCAAACGGGCGGCTAGCCGTCTAAGTTAGAGAGATACTGTTTTGCTCGACGTAGTCAGACTCTCACTCGGAACTCGTACACTTAAATGGTCCAGAAAATAACGGTCGTCGGAGCTGGAAACGTTGGCGCCACCACCGCCCAGCGACTCGCCGAGAAGGAACTGGCGCGCACCGTAGTCATGGTGGACGTCGCCGAAGGGATTCCGCAGGGCAAAGGTCTCGATCAGTGGGAATCCGCTCCGATCGAAGGATTCGATTCACGAATCATCGGCACCAACAGCTACGACGAGACGGCCGGCTCGGACATCATCGTCATCACTGCCGGCATTGCACGCAAGCCCGGTATGTCGCGGGACGATCTGCTCAACACCAATGCGGGGATCGTGAAACAGGTGTCCGAACAGGTGAAGAAGACCTCGCCAAACGCGATCCTGATAATCGTTTCCAACCCGCTCGATGTAATGTCATACGTCGCCCTCAAGACGACTGGGTTCCCGCGCGAGCGTGTGCTAGGCATGGCCGGCGTGCTCGACACCGCGCGCTACCGCAGCTTCCTCGCCGAAGCCGCTGACGTCTCCGTTCGTGACATCCAGGCGATGGTACTGGGCGGTCACGGCGACACGATGGTGCCGTTGATCTCATACACCAGTGTGAGCGGAATTCCGATTACGCAGTTGATTTCCAAGGAAAAGCTCGACGCAATCGTAGCTCGCACGCGCACAGGCGGCGGCGAGATCGTCAAACATCTCAAGACAGGTTCCGCCTACTATGCGCCCTCGTCTGCCGCCGTGCAGATGTGCGAGGCAATCGCGAAGGATCAGAAGCGCATTCTCCCATGCGCCGCCTGGCTGCAGGGCGAATACGGTCTGCGAGATCTTTTCCTCGGAGTTCCGTGCAAGCTGGGTCGTTCAGGGCTGGAGAAGATCTACGAGGTCGAACTGACCGCCGATGAGCGTAAAGCTCTGGAAATGAGCGCAGAGGCCGTACGCGAGCCAATGCGCGCTGTAACGCTCTAAGTCATGACGAATCCGGTAATGAGATTCTGGCGATCCACGATCGGCAGAAAGGTTGTGATGGCCGTTACGGGCATCATCGGTATTGGCTTTCTCCTGGCTCACATCACCGGTAACCTGCTCGTGTTCAAGGGACCGGACGCGATCAATTCGTACAGCCACTTCCTGCACGGACCCGGAGCGGAACTGCTCTGGGCCGCGCGCGTTGTGCTGATTCTGGCTGTCATTCTGCACGTTGCTGCGGCGTATTCGCTCAAACAACAGAGTCACGCGGCGCGTCCCGTCGGTTACAGCAAGCGAGAGCCGCAGGCCTCAACGTTCGCCAGTCGTACGATGGGCTGGGGCGGCGTGCTACTGCTCGTATTCATCGTCTTCCACATACTGCACTTCACTACCGGTACGTTCCATCCCGGCGGTGAGTTTGTGCAGGGCGATGTCTACACAAACGTGGTCCAGGCTTTCCACGTCTGGTGGGTAGCAGCGTTCTACATGTTTTCGATGATTGTGCTTGGCTACCATTTGTACCACGGCGCGTGGAGCTCTGCGCGTACGCTCTCACTAACGGGCGATTCTGCCCAACCGCTGCACCACAGGTTGTCGATGGTCATCGCAATTGTGGTGTGGCTCGGATTCACACTCGTGCCACTCGGCATACTGCTCGGCTGGGTCGGATAGGTAATGGAACTGAACCCAAAGGTCCCGCCCGGTCCGCTGACCGCCAAGTGGGACCAGCACAAGTTTGATGTAAAGCTCGTAAATCCGGCGAACAAGCGAAAATACGATGTGATCGTGGTTGGATCCGGGCTCGCGGGAGCATCGGCCGCAGCGACACTTAGCGAGCTTGGTTACCGAATCAAGTGCTTCTGCTTCCAGGATTCGCCGCGTCGCGCGCACAGCATCGCTGCGCAGGGCGGCATCAACGCCGCGAAGAACTATCAGAATGACGGCGACAGCGTCTTCCGGCTTTTCTACGATACGTTGAAGGGCGGGGACTTCCGTTCGCGCGAGGCAAATAGCTATCGGCTCGCGCAGCTTTCCGTCAACATCATCGATCAGTGCGTAGCGCAGGGCGTACCGTTCGCTCGCGAATACGGCGGTACGCTGGCCAACAGATCGTTCGGTGGCGCGCAGGTTTCGCGCACATTCTACGCTCGAGGTCAGACCGGCCAGCAATTACTTCTTGGCGCCTACCAGGCGCTTGAAAAGCAGATTGCAAAGGGACTTGTCACGATGTACCCGCGGACCGAGATGCTCGATCTGGTGATGATCGATGGACGGGCGCGGGGGATCGTTGTTCGCAATCTGATTACCGGCAAGATCGAGTCGCACGCAGCTGATGCCGTGGTTCTGGCGACTGGCGGGTACAGCAACGTGTTTTATCTGTCGACCAACGCTCGCGGTTCCAACGCCACCGCGATTTGGAGGGCATACAAGCGCGGCGCCGCGTTCGCAAATCCGTGCTTCACGCAGATCCACCCGACGTGCATACCGGTCAGCGGTGACTATCAGTCCAAACTGACGCTGATGAGCGAGTCCCTGCGCAACGACGGCCGGGTCTGGGTGCCAAAGGCAAAGGGCGACAAGCGGCCTCCCAACGACATTCCGCACGCTGAGCGAGACTATTACCTCGAGCGGAAGTATCCGGCGTTTGGGAACCTGGGACCGCGTGATATTACATCCCGCGCGGCAAAGGAGGTCTGTGACGAAGGCCGCGGTGTTGGCGAGAGCGGGCGGGGGGTATATCTCGACTTCGCGGATGCGATCAAGCGACTCGGTGACAGTACTATTACCGAACGGTACGGCAACCTGTTCGAGATGTACGAGCGCATCACGGACGAGAATCCGTACAAGGTACCGATGCGGATTTACCCGGCGCCCCACTACACGATGGGCGGACTCTGGGTCGACTACAACCTGATGACGACGATCCCGGGTTTGTACGCACTCGGTGAAGCCAATTTCTCTGATCACGGCGCCAACAGACTGGGTGCTAGCGCGCTGATGCAGGGACTTGCTGACGGTTATTTCGTCATCCCGTACACGATCGGGGATTATCTGGCGCGCGGCGGCATCAATGCCGTGAATACCGACATGCCGGAGTTCAAGAACACCGAGCGAGAGATTGCGGAGAAAACGTCCAAACTTCTCTCGATCGACGGCAAGCGGACGGTGGACTCGATTCACCGCGAGTTGGGTCACATCATGTGGGATTATTGCGGGATGTCGCGCAACGATGCGGGACTGCACAAGGCTCTCGAACTGATTCCCAAGTTGCGTGAGGAATTCTGGACGGACGTCAATGTCCCCGGATCCGATGCCGAACTGAACCAGGCCCTCGAAAAGGCTGGGCGCGTTTCGGATTTCATCGAGCTTGCGGATTTGATGGTTCGTGATGCGATAAACCGGACGGAGTCGTGCGGTGCGCACTTCCGAGAGGAAAGTCAGACCCCCGACGGTGAAGCATTGCGCGACGATGAAAACTTTGCGTATGTCGCCGCCTGGGAATACACGGGCGCTGATGCAGCACCGATCCTAAACAAGGAACCGCTTGAGTTCGAGAGCATTCATCTCTCGACGCGGAATTACAAATAATGAACCTCAAGCTTCACGTCTGGCGCCAACCCTCGGCAAAGGACACCGGCAGACTCGAGACATACGACGCGCGGGATGTTTCACCGGACATGTCATTTCTCGAAATGCTGGATGTCGTCAACGAGAATTTGATAGTCACTGGCAAGCGGCCGATTGCCTTCGATCACGATTGCAGAGAAGGTATTTGCGGCTCGTGCGGCATGATGATCAACGGAATAGCGCACGGACCGCAGCGCGGTACAGCAACATGTCAGCTGCACATGCGGTCATTCAAGGACGGCGATGAGATCGTCATCGAGCCATGGCGCGCGCAAGCGTTCCCGATCATCAAGGATCTGGTCGTTGACCGCAGCGCGTTCGACCGCATCATCCAGCGCGGCGGTTACGTCAGCGTGAATACAGGCGGCGCGCCCGACGGAAATGACATACTTATCGGCAAGGAGAGCGCGGACCACGCCATGGATGCCGCGGCGTGCATTGGTTGCGGCGCATGTGTGGCTGCGTGCCCCAACGCATCATCGTCGCTGTTCACGGGCGCCAAGATCACACATCTCGGCAAGTTGCCGCAGGGGCAGCCCGAGCGCGACCGTCGAGTGGTCGCCATGGTCGAGCAGATGGACGAGGAAGGGTTCGGAAATTGCTCGTGGTATGGGGAGTGCCAGGAGGCATGCCCGAAGGAAATCAGCATCGACGTCATCAAGCAGATGAACCACGACTATGTCGTCGCGTCGTCGCGGGGTTCCAACTAAGAGCTAACCGGAGCGGCTACGTGCCGAGAGAATCGACGAACGATCATCCTGAACCGACTTTCGTGGATTCCGAGACCGCGCTTGGCGGCGCCGATGCAGTGGAGAAGACGACTTACGT